>JBEKLE010000184.1:0-11833 GCA_050010355.1 Rhodopila sp.
GGCCGGAAGCGAGCTTCAGCCAGGGCGACAGGTGGACGATGCTCATCAGCACATACATCGCGGTCATGTCGTCGATCGGCGGGACGCTCGAACCCGACGGCTAGAACGCGACCGGCGGCGCATCGTTCGCCGCCATCCTGATGATGATGGCATCGGCGTACCGCCGCTGCGATTGACGGTCTCCGGACCTGTCGCTATCGAGAGAGTCCGCTGGCGTCGGATCTGGTCACGCCTGCATGACTGGCGCCTCGGTGTGGGTGACAGGAGGGGTGGTGAGACCGTCGGTTGCGGCATGGGCCGTGTTGGGCACCGGTTTGCTGGGGGCATGCTCTCATCCGGTCGACTGCGCGGTCGATTATCGTGGCGGCTGCGTCCTTGGCACGGCAGCGCCTGCCGCGGCAGTTCCCGCTGCCTCTCGCCCTGATGCAGGTCCTGCCAACGTAGCTCCCGCCAACGTAGCTCCCGCCAACGTAGCTCCTGCCAACGTAGCTCCTGCCGCCGTCGGCCTTGGAGACCCCGGCGAATTCGCTGATGTGGATGACAAGCAATGTCGTTCGTATGGTCTGACATTTGGGACGCGGGACTATGCTGACTGCCGCATACGACTTAGCGCCCAGCACCGCGGACTCGATCCGAACGTCGGCGCAACGACGCCGGCGCCGGGGAACAGATAGCGCTTTTCCACTGTTCGCCTAGCCTCAGCGCAGATGCGTCGCCGGCCTCGTGCCGCTCTGGGCATCGTCTAACCTGTTCGAAACAGCTCGACGAAATCAGCGAGTTCATCGGCGCCGAGATCGGAGACAGCCCAGAACGACATGCCATCCTGGCTCCAGTGCAGGAAGTTGTAACCGCTGCGGCTGCCGGCGGCCGGGGCGCGGTCCAGGGGGCTGGCGTCCGGCCACACGTACAGATCGATCAGGTGCTTGCGGTGCTGGTAGATCAAAGCGGCGACCGGCTTGCCGGCGAGGTAGTCCAGCCGGCCGCCGGCGAGCGGAAAGCCCTCTGCCTTGAAGTCCTTGACCGGTGGCGCGAAGTCGAGGCGTCCGTCGAACCAGGGTTTGACGGTGTGCTGGTCGGTGGACACCACGTCCATCAGATGGCCCGGTTGCAGCGCTCGGATGTGGTCGGAAACCACAGCCTCCGACAGGCTGCCGGTGGATGGCCACAGAAACACGAGCGCCAGGCAGGCGGCCAGCGCGAAGCCGCCGCCAAATGGCACGACCGGGCCCAACTGCGGTCGCGGGAGGCGACGCCACCAGGAGATCCGGTTGTCGTTCGCCTGGTGCGGGGTTGGTTCGGCGGGCGTCGTCATCCCGGCGCTGCCGGCTTGGGCGGCGATGCGGGCTTGCACTGCGGCCCGCAGTTCGGCGGGCGCCTTGTAATAGGGCACCTCCCGGCGCATGCGCTCGGACAGGGACAGGAGCTGGGCCTGAAGGGTGGCGCAGGATGGGCAGTGCTCCAGATGGGCGGCAACGCCGGCCGCGTCGTGGGGAGAAAGCTCGCCGTCCACATCGGCCTGGACCAGCAGGCGCATCTCGGCGCAGTCGTCGTCTATCATGGTGATGTTCCTTGGGCCTGATGCCTGATCAGGGCTCGACGTGCGCGCCAAAGCCGCGACATGACGGTGCCGATCGGCACGCCGGTGACCTGTGCGACCTGTTTGTATGAAAGCTCTTCGAGTTCGTGCAGCACGAGGCATTCGCGCAGTTCCGCCGGCAGCGCCGCCAGGGCCTCGTCCAGCCGAGCGAAGCCTTCGCGACGGCCGAGTGCGGCCTCCGGGTCGTCGGCAGGGTCGGCGATCTGGAGGACGGGGGCCTCGCCATCCTCCATGACGGCGGATGTATCGAGGCTGGTTGTGGCGCTTTGGCGCCGCGTCGCGAGCAGGCCGTAGGCGGTGTTGCGGACGATCTGAAGCAGCCAGGCGCGGGCATCGCCGCCTTTGTAGGAGCCGAAATACCTCAATGCGCGTAGCACCGCATCCTGCACCACGTCCTCGGCCAGGGTCGGGTCGTGCACCAGCCAGCGGGCGAGGTTGTACGCCGCATCGAAGTGCGGCATGATGGTCTGCTCGAAGGTGCCTGTGGCCGCGCCGGTGGGGGGGCCCGTGGGGTGGCCAGTGGGGGTCAGTGTCATCCCGCGCTCCTGCCCGGTGAGGGGGCGCCATCTCATCGGCGTATGTTCGCAGGAATCTTCAGGGGCCGCACCCCTGCCGGGCTGCACCGCGTCTTTGCGAACGAAATAAAGCGGCCAGACAGCTTGGTGCGTGCGCTCATGCCGGTTCTCCGTTTGCGGGCGCTGTGGACGGTGCTGATGTGGATACCGGCCCGGGGGGCGTTTTATTCCCGCATGGTGTCGCTTTTTCGGCGCGGCGCGTTAGCGGGCGGTGGCGGCTGAGACGAGACTGCGGGTGTCCGGGGCCACGACCGCCTATTCCCAATCGCGGTCCGGCTCGACCAGAGTTGCGAATGCGCCGGCGCCATGATTGGCCGGAGTGCTATCGGGGGCCTTTGCGGCGATCAGCGCAGGCCTGCGTCGGTCAGAATTCGCGGAGCAGGGGTTTGAACCGCAGATGAACGCGGATGAACGCGGATCGCCGGTTACAAGGCGGCTTCGGACAGGCTGCTTTGCGAACCCGGCCGTTGCGGCGCGTTTGGCGCCTCGCGTTTCGCTACTTTGGCTGGCGCCCAACGAAACACTGACCGGGTGGTCCGTCGGCGTTGTTTCGCGGTCGACGATTACCGGACGGAAGCGGCTGCCAGGTTTGAGTGTGCCAATTGTCGGGCGGTCTGCAGCGCGATTGCTGCGCCTGCGACGAGCGCAGCCGCCCCGATCATCGACGGCAGCGCGAAACTGTGGGTGCGATCGATCAGCCAGCCGGCAGCGACCGGCCCGGCGATCTGCCCCGCGCCGAACGCCGCCGTCATCAGCGCGAAGGAGCGCCGCTGCTGTTCGGGCGCGAGAGCGCGTGCCGCGACGAAGCCCAGCGCCGTGATGCCCATGAACGTGCCACCGAGCAGGACCGCGGCCAAAAGGGCTCCGGCCGCACCGGGCCACAGGCCGCCTGCGGCCACACCGGCGGCCTCCATCAGACAGGCGAGGCCGTAAGCGGGCAGTGCGCCGCAACGCCGACCTGCCCGCCCCCATATAGCGGTCGACGGGATCGCGGCCAGACCGACCACGATCCAGACCGCGGCCTCCAGCGGGCGGCCGCCTGTCGCTCCGCGCACCGCCGCCACGAGAAAAGTGGCCGTCACGACATAGCCGAAGCCGAAAAGACCATGACACAGACTTAGTCTGCCCAGGCCCCGCACCGGCATGCTGTGGCGCGGCCGGGCCGCCGGTAACGGCTCGCATGACGGGTCATCGCCGGGCACCAGCCAGGCGCAGACCGGGATCGCCATGCCGGCGATCGCCGCGGTGACGAGCCATAGCGATCGCCATCCCGTGCCCGCCGCCTGCAAAGCATCCACCACCGCGGCCGAGACGGCGATCCCAACGCCCACACCGGCAAAATGCAGCGGGGCAAGGTCGGTTCGCCCTGCGGCGGCGAGCCGGTCCAGCACGAGCGCGGTGGCGAACACGAGCACGAATGCGCTGGCCACACCGCCGACAAAGCGCAGCGCTAGGAAGGCCGGCATCTGATCGAACACCCCCATTCCGGCGGTCGTCGCGGCGCCGGCAACGAGGGCGCCGAGGAACCATGTGCGCCGGCTGCCCGGCAATCGCGGCAGCGCTGTCAGCAGCGCGCCCACGAGATAACCGGCGAAATTTGCCGCGGCGATCAGCCCGGCCGCGGACTTTGTCAGGCCAATTCCGTCCGCCATCGCCGGCAGGATCGGCGTGTAGACGAAGCGCCCGATGCCCATCGCCGAGGCGAGCGCCAGCATACCGCCGAGCGCAAGTGACACATTCCCAAGGTGGAGGCTGTGCGCGGCGAGACGCGCCGGCGGGGCGGACGAAATTGCGTGGGCCATCATCGGATCTCCGGCTTTGGTCGCCTGCCGGGCGACCGCGGAACGCTCATTAGCGCGATGGTGGCATCGTCAGAAGCGAAAGGTTTTGATCTCGGCGATCTGTGCGGGAGATGAGTCGGCTACTCCGCGGCGATCCGTTTTTCTGCAGCGGCCGGTAAACGTGGCACCGCTGCCAGAAAGGCCGCGAGGGCGCTGGAGACATAGCCGTCGCGGCGTCGAACGAAGACCGTCTCGACGATGCCGTCGCGCGACGGCAATGCGTGCATCGCGACCCTGCCCTCCCGCCACACCGGTCCAATGAGTGCGCGCGGCAGCAATGTGACGCCGAGGCCGGCTGAAACGCAGCCCATTACGGCCTCGAGTATGCCGAACTCCATGATGCGCGGCGCCGGGATGCCGTGCCGGGCCAGTACCTCCTCCAGGCGCTGCCGATAGGAACACCCCCGGCGCAGCACGACGATGCGCAGGTCGCCGTGTTCGGCCAGTGCATCGAGGGAGCTGACCGGCGCGGCGGTGAGCAGGACGAGTTCCTCGACGAACATGCGCTCTGCGTTCAGGTCCGGATGCGCGACCGGACCGCAGACGAAAGCGCCTTCCAGGCGATGGTCCAGCACGCTGTCAAGCAACTCGCAGGTCGTGCCGGTCTGCAGCGTCAGGTCGACGCTGGGATGGGCGGCGGAAAAGGAGGAGAGCAGATCCGTGAGATGCAGCGCCGTCGTCGTCTCCAGCGATCCGATGACGAGTGGGCCTTGCGGCGTACCCTCATCCAAGGTCGCGCGCCGCGCCTCCATGAGCAGGCGCGCGACCTGGCGGGCGTATGGCAACAGGCGATGGCCGGCGTGAGTCGGCTCGACGCCGCGCGCATGGCGTCTGAACAATGACGTGCCGAGTTCGTCCTCCAACTGGCGGATGCGCGCCGTGACGTTGGACTGCACGGTGTGCAATGCCTCGGCGGCCCGCCCCATGCTGCCCAGCCGGGCGACCGCCTCGAATACTTTCAGGTCCGCTGCATCCATGTCTGCCGCACCTTTTCGCCGCCAACCTGTTTTAACCGCCCACGTGTTTTAGCCGCCCTGGCCTGTTCGTGCCACGTTGCGCGGTGTTCCGGACGATCGAGGCGGTCATGGCACGGTGGCGTCAAAAGGCGGTGGGGGCTCCGGGGGCGGCAGAACAGATTCAGTTGTGGAGCGAGACGGTCTTAGCGATTATGATGCCCCGGTTCCGCTTGATGGCAGGGACGGTCGTTCGGAAGCCGGCTCCCTCGTTGCTTGTGCGGTGGACGGGTCGGCCAGTTTGTAAATTTATCGGATCCAATCATGCCGGGATGTATCGACCTGACCAAGACAGTAAGCGCAGTCCGGTCTGCGTCAGCACTGACCGAAAAAACGTTCCTTGAGATCGCAGAGGCCCTGGAAGCGTCGATCGGCATTCTTTCAAATTTGGCAGCGAGTTTTGAGACGGCGCTGACCGAACTCAGGAATGAGAAGCTGCGGCTGGCGCTCAATGCGTTGGGGGGAGCGGCTGCCCGGGTCGCCGAACTCGGCAGCAGCCACGCGGCGGCAAGTGTCCGGTTCGGTGATATGCAATGCGTGGCCGAAGCGATCGCCGGCCGCATCCTGAAGATGAATCGATCGGTTGGGAGCATCGATTCGCTTGCGATCAATTCCAAGATCGCGGCCGCAGCCATTCGCGGGTCGAAGATCGACTTTTCAGCATTCGCCGATGAGATCGAGCGAACGCTGAAGATGACCCGATCGAGCCTTGCCAGCTTTGCCGCCGAACTGCAGACGGTACGGACATACGTCGAGGCAGCGTATACGGGCCAGGTCACGTTCGAACAGGGCCAGAATGAAGCGACCCGATCGATCCCGCAGCGGCTCAACGCGACCGTGAGTTCGATGCCATCAAAACACAAGCGCAGCGCCCAGGCGCTGTCCGCGGTGGGGCAACGGAGCGAGCGTATTCGGCAACAGGTTCGCAACGCGATCTTGGCGCTGCAGGCCGGCGACATGACCCGTCAGCGTCTTGAACACGCCGAATACGCGCTGAATCTGATCATGGAACCGCCTGAGACCGGCGAGCATGCGGCGCTCACCGAGGACGAGCAGTGGGTCTTCACCATCACCGCGTGCCGGGTGCAGTCGGCCCAGCTCGCGGCGACGGCAGCAGAGTTTCAGCGCAACATCGGCCAGATCACGGCATCGCTCAAAAGCATGGCGGGGGAGGCGCGGGTGTTGCGCGGCCTGGCGGGTTCGACCTACGGATCGGCGGAACACGCGGGGGGCTCGTTCATCGGTGATCTTGAGGCCCATGTCGGCGCGGCGCTTTCCCTGTTCGAAGACTACGGAACCGCGCGGGGGGAAGCGGCGCGCGCCATGACATCCGTGGCGGATGCCACCGACGGGCTGTGCAGCCATCTGCGTACGGTGCAGTCGCTGGAGGACGATATCAGGATCATGGGCCTGAATACGACGCTTCAGTGCGCGCTGGTCGGACCGGAAGGTCGCGCCCTGGGACTGATCGCGCAGGAACTCCGGGCGTACGGCCATGAGTTCGCAAAAGAGGCGAGCGCGCTTATTGGAGAAGTCGACAAACTTACGCAGATAACCTGTCTGTTCACGTCCACGGAGCCGGATGCGGCGACACTCGTTGCGACGGTCAGGGAGACGATGAACGACTCGCTGTCCTCACTTCGACAGGTGGGGCAAATTCTTGATGACACCTTGTCAGCGCTTGAACGCGACAGCGACCGGGTGGTCCTGTTGCTTGAGGGAACGGCCGAAAACCTGGTTTCCCACGATGGGATCGGCGAGGCGCTGCGGCAGGCAGAGGGCGATCTAAAGGCAATCGCTCCACCGGATGCTCTGCCTGCGTATGATCTGGCGCCGCGTGCGCGGCAGATGCTGGATATGATGGAAGTCGTCTATACGATGGCGACCGAGCGCATCATCCACAACCGCGTTCTCGGGCGTTCGAGCGGTGGAACGTCCGCCGCGGCAGGAGCGAAACCCGAGTTGGAAGACATGCTGTTCTAGCTGGGTTCAGCCGCGAGGCCGGTCCGCCGCCACGGTGTTGCAGGTGCCGGCCGGAAGGTAGCGGAAGAAGACCTCGCCGGTCCGGGTATTGAACCGGATCTGCTGTCCGAAGGTGCCGCCCGTGCGCTGTGCGGCCACCCGAATGCGGCGGTCGCTGAGCCGCCGGAGGGCAAGCCGGACATTGCTGGTTCCCACCGACTCGCCATCCCCGATCGCGAGCACCGCGGCGCCGCCGAAAACCTTCGCCTGCAGATCGGTCACCTTGCAGCCAAGCCAAAGCAAGCCGGCCTCGAGTTCGTCGATGGCGACGTCGCCGTAGCGAGGGTTGTTTTCGCCGCGCGGATCGGTGGGCAGGACGAAATGGTTCATGCCGCCGAACCCGCGGACTCTGTCCCAGAGGCATACGGCGACGCAGGAGCCGAGAACGGTCGTCAGGATTTTCGTTTCTGCGCTGACGAACACATCGCCCTGCATCAACGATACCTGGGCCGGGGGCGTGTCAGGTGTGAGCAGTGCGACCGGCTCCGCGATCACCGCCTTCCCGCCCGCATGATCTCGCCGGCAAGCAGATCGAGTGGCATGATCTTGCCGGCGGCGCCGCGGGCAATGGCTTCCTTCGGCATCCCGAACACGACGGATGTCGCCTCATCCTGTGCGATCGTTGGAGAGCCGGCGGTTTGCATCTCGCCGAGGCCGCGCGCGCCGTCATCCCCCATTCCGGTCATGATGATCCCGAGAGCGTTCGGACCGGCGAAGCGCGCCGCGGACCGGAACAGGACGTCGACCGACGGGCGATGGCGGGAGACGAGCTGTCCGTCCTTGATTGAAACGTAATAGCGGGCCCCGCTGCGTTGCAGCAGCATGTGGTGGTTTCCCGGCGCGATCAGCACGCGACCGCGCAGAAGGGAGTCGCCGTCCGCGGCCTCCTTCACCTCCATCGCACAAAGACCGTCGAGGCGGCGGGCGAAGGCTTCGGTGAACTTTTCAGGCATGTGCTGAACGATGGCGATACCCGGACAATCCGCGGGGAGTGCCTCCAGCACGACGCGGAGTGATTCGGTTCCGCCAGTGGATGCACCGATGCAGACGACCGTCTCGGTGGTGCGGGCCATGGCCTGTCCGGCGACGGGTGCCGGCATGATGACGTCGGCCGTCAGTTTTTGCTCCGGCGCACGCGGTCCGCCGCCCTCGTTGAATCGTCTGGTCGCAGCGCCCTTTAGCCGGGCCCGTGCCGCGCCCTTCACGGCGTCGCAGATCTGGATGCTGGCTTCCTCCAGGAACTGCGGCACATCCAACCGGGGTTTCAGGATGACGTCGACCGCGCCCGCCTCGAGTGCCTGCATCAGCGTTACCGAACCGCTCTCGGTCAGTGATGAGCACATCACGACCGGCAATGGGTGCTGTGCCATGAGTTTGCGCAGGAACGTGATGCCATCCATGCGCGGCATCTCGACATCCAGGGTGATGACGTCGGGAACCTGTTCCTGGATCGCGCGGGCCGCGGCGAACGGATCCGACGCGGTGCCGATGACCTCGATCTCGGGATCCGAGCTCAGGATTTTGGTCATAGTCTGGCGCACCGAGGCGGAGTCGTCGACGATCAGCACGCGAATTTTCTGTTTCATGGGTGTCTTTCGACGCGGCGGAATACGCTTGGTGCCACCGCCTTAAGGGGAAGCTGAAAACCGGCGACTGATTCGGAGTGGCCGAGGAACATGTATCCGCCGGGCCTGAGATGCTCGCTGAGGCGCTGGAGCACGGCCTCCTGGGTTGGCTTGTCGAAGTAGATGAGAATGTTACGGCAAAAGATAATATCCATCTCCTTGTCGACGGGATAAGGGGTTTCCATGAGATTGACGCGGCCGAACTGGGCGGTTGCGCGTAACTGGGGCACGATCCGCACCTGCTGGCGGGTACGGATCCTGGACCGCAGGACATAGCGGCGTCGCAAGTCGGGCGGCACGGGGCTGACCATCGCCTCCGGATAGATTCCGCCAATGGCGGTTTCGAGCACCTCGGTGCTCAGGTCCGTGGCTGTAATCGTATAGCGCAGGTGGGCGAACTCGGCGAGAACCATGGCCAGCGTGTACGGTTCGGCGCCGATCGAGCATGCCGCGCTCCACACCTTCAGGGGCGTTCGGGCGCCGAGCTTTGGGATGATGCGCGGCACGGCATGCTCGGTCAGGAAGCGGAAATGATCGGGCTCGCGAAAAAATTCTGTCTTGTTCGTTGTGACGACGTTGATCAGTTCTATGGCCTCGGCTGCGAGGCCGTTCTGCTCGAACAGATAATCGCAATACTGCTTCAGGTCCGCCATACCTGTCGCGCGCACCCGCTTGCGAAGCCGCCCTTCGACCATGGTGACCTTTGAGGGCGGCATCTTGATGCCGCTGTAGTTCTCGATATAGGAAGCCAGACGCTGGAAGTCGCGCTGGCTCAGACGATCCGCGTTTTCGGGGTGCATCGCTGCGGGCTCTGGGTGGGGCGCTTTCCTCTTACATCCGCTCGAACTCGGCGTCGTGCTGATCGGCTCCTCCGCTGGTGAGATTGAGTGCGAAACCACGTGGCTTGCTCTTGTCCTGCCGATCGCGCTGTGGCGTCGGCCGCATTTTCGCCAGCTTGGCGGAGGGGATGGAAGGAGCGGGCCGACGCGGAGCCGTCGCCGCGCGCTGCGGCACCACAACGGCTGGTGCACTCGCGTCGAGCTGGAAAAAGGCGATGCTGGACTGAAGCTGTTCCGCCTGCGCGGCCAGTTCCTCTGACGTTGCCGACATCTGTTCGGATGCGCTGGCGTTCTGCTGCGTTACTTTGTCGAGTTGCTGGATCGCCTGGTTAATCTGGTCGGCGCCGACATCCTGCTCCCGGCACGAAGCGCTGATCTCGGTTACCAGTTCGGCGGTTTTCTTGATGTCCGGCACCAGACGGCTCAGCATTTCGCCTGCTTCCTGCGCCGCTTTCACCGTCTGTGTGGACATTGTCCCAATTTCCCCAGCCGCCGTCTGGCTGCGTTCGGCCAGTTTGCGGACTTCAGAGGCGACGACCGCGAAGCCTTTGCCGTGCTCACCGGCGCGGGCGGCCTCGACGGCTGCGTTCAGCGCCAGAAGGTCGGTCTGCCGGGCGATTTCCTGCACGATGGTGATCTTCTCGGCGATTGTCTGCATTGCCTGGACAGCACGGCTGACCGCTTCGCCGCTTTTTTGGGCGTCGAGGGAGGACTGGCGGGCGATTTTCTCGGTCTGGGCGGCGTTGTCGGCGTTCTGCTTGATGTTGGCGGCCATCTGCTCCATCGAGGCGGACGCTTCCTCGGCCGCCGACGCCTGTTCGGTGGCGCCCTGAGACAGTTCCTCGGAGCTGGCAGACAGTTCCTGGCTGCCGGACGACACGTTGTCCGCGGCTGTTGCAGATTCCGTGACAACGACGCGCAGTTTCTCGATCATTGTGTTGACGTGGCCGACGAGGTCGCCGATCTCATCCTGCGACGAAGTATTGGCGGTCTGTGTCAGGTCGCCGCCGGCCACCGCCTGGGCGAGAGAACCAGCGCGGGCCAGTCCGCGGCTGATGGAAAACGCGATCCAGAACGCAGCGCCGGCGCCAATGACCAGAGCGGCAGCGGTCGCGGCGATCAGCATCAGACGGGCGTTCTCGTACTGATGGGCAGCGGATTCCTTTGCGTCGTTCAAGAACCGCTGCTGCAGATCGAGGTAGTCCGCGATCTGCTTCTCCTGGTCAGCAACCAGTTCGCGGCCGTGACCGGTGGATTGCGCGATCGCATCGGCGATCTGGTTGTCCCGCGCCAGGCTGCGGATCTTGTCGTTGGTCTCGACCCACTGCTGGTGGGTGGCCCGAAGCGCGTCGAGCGGCTTCTTGCCTTCGACAGTGGCCAATGCCGTAAGACTGTCGATCTGTGCGATAAACACATCACGTTGCTTCAGAAGGTCTGCGTCGCTCTTGGCCCTCAACTCGGCGTCGCTGCCGGCCAGGAGAAGATTCTTTTCCGCCCGCACCGCCAGCAGCAGATCCGGGACGAGGGCCTGCGCCATCTGAATACGCTCGACGGGGCCGGCCAGAAGACCGTCCATGGTGCTGTTCAGCGACGAGAGGTTGCTGATACCGAGCCATGCTGTGGTCCCGGATAAGGTGATAACGGCGCCGAAGGCGAGAGCGAGCTTTGTCTTGACGGTGATACGCATGGTCGAAGTTGCTCCGAAAGGAATCTTGATGTTGATCAGACGGTGGCGGCAGGGGGGGTAAGGGTCGACTGGCCATCGGTGGTGCCGAGGAAGGCTGGGTCGTCGGACATGAACAGGTGGGCCAGATCGAAGACGATGACGAAACTTTCGCCGCGTCGGCCGACGCCCTGGATGTAGTCGGAGCGCCATCTGGTGCCGATGTCGGGCGGCGGCTCGATGCGGCCGTTGTCGAGGGGGGCGACCTCGAAGACGCGATCCGCGATCAGTCCGAGAACGAGTTGCCGCCCGGCGAGCGGCACTTCGAGCACCATGATGCGGGTGGTTTCCGTCGGCGCGGCGGCTGGCAGCCCAAGCTTGACCCGGAGATCGATGACCGGGACACCGCGGCCGCGGACGTCGATGAGGCCGGCGAGATGGGCCGGTGCGTCGGGCACGCGGAACATCTGCCGCATGTCGAGGATTTCGACGACCGTTTCGACTGGGACCGCGAACACTTCGCGGTCGATGCCGAGGATGACGAACTGGGCGTCGGTTGTCGTGAGGGTTTGGCTCATCCGTCTACATCCGTTCGAATTCTGCGTCGCGTGGATCGGCGCCGCCGCTGGTGAGGTCGAGCGCGAAACCATGCGCCTTG
>JBEKLE010000185.1:0-11777 GCA_050010355.1 Rhodopila sp.
GGTGCCGAAAGTTTTCCGGCGCTGACCGCCCGGTCGGTCGCTGCCATCAACCGCTGCACCGCGCGTCCGCCGCTGGTGCTGGTCGTCGCCCACGGTGCGGTCTTCCGCGCCATCCGCGGCGCGATGGGTCACGAGCCGAATGTCCGGACCCGCAACGCCGTCCCTGTCTGGTGCGAGCCGCCGGTGGGCGGGGTCGGGCCGTGGGGCCTGACTTACGCCGATTGTTGAGCCGCGCGAACGCCGCTGCCAACGGGTTGCGCCGCGTCTGCCGGAGCTTACCGTCTCCCGAGCTTACGTTTCAGACCTGATCACGTCCCGGTAGGCGTGCCACGTTGCATGCCCCGCGAGCGGCAGGGTGATGGCCAGGCCAACGTAGAACGCCGCCATTCCCGCTACCGTCAGCGCCACCAGCAGCACCGCCCATAGCGCCATCGTGCGCAGGTTCAGCATCACCGCCGTGAAACTGGTTGCGACCGCCTCGGACATGCCAACCTTCCGGTCGAGCAGCATCGGCAACGCGAAGGCGCCGCCGGCGAATGCAAGCGCCGCCATGCCTGCCCCGAGAGCCACGAACAGCGCCAGGAAAGTCCGCCCCTCCGCGGTGAACAGCGTGGCGTTTATCACGCTTGACCCGTCCATTCCGATCACGTCGGGGAAGCTCAGAGCGAAAATAAGTTCGGCGAGGCGGAACCAGACCAGGAAGAGGAACATGAAGGCCAGACCGGTATAGAAGATCGGCCCGGCATTGTCGCGCCAAGCGAGCAGCGCGCCGGCCAGGGACGGTCGCTCGTGCCGCTCCAGGTCACGGCTGATGGCCTGGAAACCGAGCGTGAGGGCCGGCCCCAGCAGCATGAACCCGCTGACCAGCGGCAGCAGCAGATAGATCGAGTGGATGCGCCACAGGCCGAACGTCAGGACATAGCCGGCGATGACAAACAGCAGGCCGTAGCAAAGGCTTGCCACTGGCGCCGCCATGAGGTCCCGCGCGCCGGCGCCGAGCCAGTGGAACGGATCGAGGACGGGGACGCGGCGGACATGGTGACCGTATGGTAAAGACGGCGCGGAAGCTCCCCCATGGATGATCGGCATTGGTCCCTCCCTTCGATGCTGTGTCACGCTTGCAGAAAACGTTCCTGTCACAGTAGCACAGGTTCGGGTTCCCGCGACGCGAGCGGTCATTCTCTCGCTTTGTTGATTATATCGGACGTCCGTGCCTGGATCGTAGCCGCGTTCGGCGTGATGCCTGTAAGCTGGCGTCGGGGACGGCTTCGATATGGGTCGACAGGACTCAAAGCCGCGGGGCGCTGCGCTCGCGAGCGGCCCGCCGCCATCAACCGGTGGCCTCGCCGCCGCTGTCGCCTGTAATGGCGCTCGCGCGATTTCGCGGCGCAACGGCCTTAATCGATTGTGCCGACCCGCAACCCCGTGCCGGTCCAGTGCGAGCCGTCGCGGGGCCGGGCGGTGCCTTGGACGATCGTCCCGCCAGGCTTTAGACCAGGGTATCGAGCAGGTTCGTTCTGCCGGCGGTCGCTGTACCCGCCTGCGTTACGTCCGTCGATTGGGCCGCCGCATTGCTGCCGCCGTGGTGGTGATGGTGGTGATTGACCTGGCTGGACTGCTGGGTCGTATCTGGCTGGGTTGCAGGAACGGCCTGCGTCGCAACCCCGGTCTGTGATGTTGTACTTTGGGGCGTGGTGGTCGCCTGGGTCGGGTTTTGCAAGGGCGGGAGATAACCTCCCGAAGATGCGGAGGAAATTCCACTTATGCTCATGGTAAGCTCCTGTTTCAAATAATACCGCGCCATAGTACGCACAGAATATTAATAACCCATTAATTGCTCTGAGATTTTGTATCGGTAAGGTCTACTGCCTTTCCAAGGAACGTTTCTAAATTGAGAGGGACGGGGTGCATAAGCACCCTCACCCATCGTTACGTCGCACGTGATTTATTTCACCACAGTTCGTTACGTATCGTTAAAGTCATGATCAGATTTCAGCATTAAGACTGCCCCTGTTCAAAAAGTGAGCAGGCTCAGAATGAGCATCACCGACACGCCGGCTGCGATTTTGCTGGCCTCGCCAGTTGCAGAACGCGATGTGAACAGCCCGACCCAGGGCTGTTCAGCAAACTCCCATCCGATCGCCCGTTGCGGGGCGGTTGGCCCGCCGCCGCCATGATCATCTCGCACCGTCATCGGTTCATTTTCTTTCATAACCCAAAAACCGCCGGCATGAGCCTGCGTGCGGTTTTGGCGCCCTATCATGACGATCCGACGCCCCTGGAGGGCATTCTCCAGCGTCCGCCCTTCGAATATCGACTGGATTTCGCCCATCTTCGGCTCTGGGAGATCACGGTTCTGTTTCCCTCAGTGCTCGCCGCCGCGTCGACCTATCGCTCTCTTGTCTTTGTCCGTGATCCATACCAGCGGTTTGTTTCCGGAATGGATCAGTACTTCAAGACTTACTGTCCGGACCTGCTGCCACGTTTGCCGCCGGAGCAGCAAGTGCTGATAATCGAGACGCTTGCTGAGAAATTCCTGCGCTTTGAGATGCTGCGGACAGACCACCGCTTCGTCCATTTCTCCCCGCAGGTCTGGTTCATTCAGTCAGGCGAGTTTCGTCTGCCCGGCGATATCGTGCCAATGGACGACCACGGCGGGTTCATCGCCCGAGGTTTGGAAAGCCTCGGCCGGCCGCCTTGCGCCGTGCCGCACGACAACCGATCGCGATTCGATCTGACGCATGTGCTCACATCGCCCAGAATTCGCGCGTTCGTGCGCGAGTTCTATGCCGAGGATTTCGCGTTTCTGGCCGCCGATCCGGCGCTGGCGCACCTGGCCGAACCATCGACGAGTGGTGTCCGCCCGGACAAGCCGACAGCCCCGAGCGGAAAGCATGATGACTGTCCCTCGACCGGAGAAGACGCGGCACAGCGTGGTGGCCACATCGGAAGCCAATCATGCCGCGCGGCCGACAGGAACTGCGCCCCGAATCCCCAGTCTGATACATCTGTCCTGAAGTCAAGGCTGCTCTCCGTCCGTGCGGTGTCCAGCCCGAGGTCCGCCGACGCCCGCCAGTCCATGGACGCCGCCGAGCTGGTGGCCGTCTCCGCGCAGATCGATCGCGCCGCTGTCGATCTCGCGGCAGGTCACCCGCGGGCGGCGTTTGACCGTGTCAGCACTGTCCTCGCACAGTATCCCGACTTTCCCCGAGCACTCGGCATGCTCGGACAGATCGCGGTCTTCGCGGATCTCCCCGCGGCCGGCCTCGCGCCACTGCAACGTGCCGTCGCGCTCGATCCCCGACTGGAACATCGGATCTGGCTTGCGCTCTGCCTCGCGAAGCTCGGTTGCCCCGAAGATGCGGCGGCTGTGATCTCCGCCGGCGTCCAGACCATGCCACCGACAGCCAACGCCAATTTCGCAGTTGGCATAGTGTTTTACGCGCTTGGCCGATATGAGGACGCCGCCCGCTTCTACGGCAACTGTATCGCGCTGGATGCCAAGCGGGCGGACGCCCGCCATCGCTATGCCAGAGCTCTGCAGGCGGCCGGCGAGATCGGGTCAGCCGTTGACGCGTACGTGGAAGCCATCCGAAACTGCAACTCCCGGGCGGATTACTACGCTGATCTGAGCGGGGCGCTGTCTGATCTTGGTCGTTTCGAGGAGGCCTATACTGCGGGCGAGGCCGCCGTGGACCTCGATCCCGGCTGCACCGTGGCGCAAAACAATCTCGGCCACGCGCTGCTGAACCTTAACCGCAGCGCTGACGCAGTCGCGGCCTACCAAAAGGCGATTGAAGGCTGTTTCACCTACGCGAAGGCGCAGTTCGGACATGCGTTGGCCCTGCTGAAATCCGGCGAATATGAGCGCGGCTGGCGCCACTACGAATGGCGCTGGCAGGATTGTCAGACATCGCGTCTAGACCTTGCCGTCCCGGTCTGGCGCGGTGAGGACCTCCGTGGACGGGCGATACTCCTGCACGCCGAACAGGGATTGGGGGATACGCTGCAATTCGTTCGTTTCGCGCCGTTGGTGGCTTCCCGTGGCGGCCATGTCATATTGGAAGTGCCGGCATCGCTCGTCCGGCTGATGCGCTGTGTCGAAGGCGTCGCAAAGGTCATTGCCTGCGGCGATCCGGTGCCGCCGATCGACTTGCACTGCCCGATGGCAAGCCTGCCGCTCGCCTTCGACTTGCGCCTCGAGACGATTCCGGCGTCGCCTTATTTGCGTATACCGCCAGAAGCAAGTTTGCCGCCGGGCAAAGCCTCCCACGTTTGCCGCGCTCCATCGACGGACCGGGCGGGCCTCGTCGTTGGGCTGGTCTGGGCAGGCGATCCACGTCATTCTGAGCAGCGCTTGAATCTGGTCGACCGTCGCCGCTCGACAACCCTCGAAGTGCTCGCCCCGCTGCTTGACATCGACGGGGTTCGCTTCGTCAGTTTTCAGTTCGGCGAAGCACGCAGGCAACTTGCGGCTTCGAAGCGGCCAGTCGTTGACGGGATGGAAGACGTAGCAGATTTCGCCGATACCGCGGCGCGGCTCGTGGCGATCGACTTGCTCATCAGTGTCGATACATCGATGGTGCATCTCGCCGGCGGGCTTGGCGTGCCAGTGTGGATGCTGTCGCGCTTTGATGGCTGCTGGCGCTGGCTGGAACGGCGTAACGATACGCCCTGGTATCCCTCGATGCGCATATTTCGCCAACAATCGCCGGGCGACTGGCCCAGCGTGGTCGCCGAAGTTGCCTATGCCCTACGGAATATGCTCCGAATACCAAAGCTCAGAGGCCGACTCGGACCGCCTGCGCAACTCCTCACGCCATCGTCACTCCGGTACCGGTATCGCCCAGTGAAAGATCGGGCTTGACCGGCTGACGACCCCGCTCCCCGGTTACGCTGATGGTGCCGCCAGTGGCTTGCGCGATCATGTCGAACGCAAGGTTATTCTCATACGGGCTGCCGGTGCCGAATCCCTTGACCTGGCAAAAAATGATGCCGGGATTGAGCAACTTGACGTGGCCGCAGCCCAGGTCGAGGCGCTCGATCGTGCCGGGGGCCATGTTCTCCACGCAGATATCCGCATGGCGCAGAAGATCCTCCACGATCTCCAGCCCGCGTGGGGATTTCAGGTTGACCGTGATCGACTTCTTGTTTGCGTTGAACATGTGGAAATAGTACGGATCATTGTCCGGCTGGCCAGGGCGAAGGCGGCGGCCGGGATCGCCTGTTCTGGGGTTCTCGACTTTGACGACTTCGGCACCGAGCCAGGCGAGAGCCTCGGTGCAGGACGGACCGGCTTCGAACTGGGTGAAGTCAACGACTCGGACGCCAGCGAGAAAATCGAGGTCGGCGCTGTTTTTTTCAGCCATGGCATTGTCCTCCGGTTGTATTTGCCGAAAACCATCGCACAGTTCGGCCGGCGGTCAATATCGGCCGCCAGCGCCTGCTGCGTTCGGGCGGCATCCGTGAGCCGGCGCTGCCTGCGGGACCTCGTCGTCAGGCGTACGGTCCCGCTGTCACGGTTCTACGTACTCAAGCCTTGACCGCGTGCGGCGGAAAATTGTCCAATCCCGCGATGACGACAGACCTCCCGGGCAGGCTTTCGGCTCTGAGCGCCGAAGCGCTGGCCTTCGTTGCCCCCGACAAGGCTGAGGCCATGGCGCGCCAGTGGATCGGCGGCGAATCTTCATCCGCCGAGAGCCCACAATGGTTGGCCGCCAGGTCGTTGGCCTTGGAACTGGCATTGAGCGTGCCCTCCATCATGGGGACAACCGCTTTCGACCGGCTGGCTCGGGCCATGAAGGGGCGGTGCCCGGACGACATTGCCGCCGCGGGGCTGCTGCGCCGAAGCCGGATAAGACTCGCGCGCATCTCCGGCCAAAGTTTCGAGGATCTGGCCACCGGCGAAACGTTCACTCTGCTGCCGACCACATTCTCTGATGAGGTCGGCAACGGCGTGTCGTTCGGGCTGTTCACCACGATCGGCGACGCGCGTATCGTCGCGCCGAGAACCCTGGTCCCGTTGGATGCCGAGGCTCTGGCGCTAGCCCGCGGTTTCGTGCGCCCCGGCAATCTCGGCCTCGGCAACGGCGTTCGCTGCGCCGAAACGATCTACCGGCACATTGTCCGAAACGGCGTGGCAAGCCCTGGAACCTTCGGCGCCACGGCTGGGCGGAAACCTAAACTGCCGTTCCGGCCAGATGAGAACCGGATGGACGCGCTGGCGGCGGACTGGGCGAAGCTGCCGCGCGATCCCAACCCGCAGGAGCTTGCGCAGGCGCGTGGCTTCGCCACCCAGGAGGCGCTGATGGCGGCACTGCTCAGTGTCGGTATCGCCCGTAACGGCGGCGCACCCGAACTGGCGAGCGCCTATATGCGTATCGCCGCCGTTCTGATGGAGACCATTGCGTTGCGTGCGGCGAACGGTTCGGGTCGGGGAAACCTCGATGCCGTCGCTGCGGCGATCGATGCCGCGATCGCACGCGGCACGTTCACCCATGCGGGCCGCGTTCTGTTCAACTCGCTGAGGGAACGGGTGAAACTGTCGGCGGCCCGGCCGACCGGGGACACCGCCGATCTCGACCGGCTGGTGCAGCGCATCCAGGCCCTGCGCGCCAAGACGGTCGAGCAAGGCTGCACGGAGCAGGAGGCTCTAACAGCGGCGGAGAAGGTCGCGGAACTGCTGGACCGTTACGGTCTGAACCTCAGCGAACTGGATTTGCGGAAGCAAAGCTGCGAGGGAATCGGCGTCGAAACCGACCGCAAGCGGCGCGGGCCGATCGATGACTGCATGAACACCATCGCCACGTTCTTTGACTGCCGGGTCTGGGTCGAGACCGGCCAGGACGGCACGCTGCGGTATATTTTCTTCGGCCTGCCAGCCGATGTTCAGGCATCCGTCTACCTGCACGATCTGATCGCGCTGGCCTTCGTGACTGAGACGGCCGCGTTCCAGGCCGGTGAATTCTATCGTTCGGCGGACAGCGGTCATCGGCGGTCGGCCACCAACTCATTCCAGATTGGTTTGGCGCGGGGGATCAACCAGAAGCTCCAGACGCTGCGGCAGTCTCGGGACGTGGCCAGCGCCGGCAGCTGCGGGCGTGCGCTGGTGCCGATCAAGGACGCAATGATCGACGACGATTTGGAGCGGCTGGGCCTGACGTTCCACCGGAGGGCCACGGCCCGCAGGCGCGTCCTGCCGACTGCCTATAACGCCGGCAAGGAAGCCGGCGAACGCTTCGAATACCGGCCGGGGATCGAGCAGGGTTAGGAATTCTTCCGCCGCGCCATCGGGCAGGTCTGGGGTGACTGCACCCGCTGCGGCAGCTTGCGCTGGCGTGAACGGCGCCGAACGACTCATCCGCCACCTTGCCCGCGAACCCGTCGGACAATGCAATCATGTGCACTGTCCGACAGGGCGTTAAGGGTTTGGCAATCTCTTCATGGTTCCGTGCCCGCGTTTCGTTGGGAAGCGCGAATGGAAGTGTCGGTCGGGATCAAGGTCGCCGCCCGCGGGCTGGAATGGGATGTCACCGAGGTGGAGTCGCTCGGGGCCCAGCAACGCGTGCGGCTGGCATGCTGTGGCGGCGACCTCGCTGGTCTCGAATGGGAGGTGCTGTATCCCGCCGAGACGCTGTCCGTCGTGCAGACCGATCCGCAGCCCGACGAGGCGGGGCCGTTGGATGACTGGCGGCGCTACCACATCGCCCGTCTGCTCGACCGGATCCCGGGCGCACCCGCGCCGCCGGGCCGCATCGCGATCGAGGCGTATCAGCGCGTCCCGCTGCTGCGCGCGCTGGACATGGTGCGGCCGCGGCTGCTGCTGGCGGACGGCGTCGGTCTGGGGAAGACCATCCAGGCGGGTCTGATCGCCGCTGAATTGCTGGTCCGGCGGCGGGCGCATCGCATCCTGATCGTCTGTCCGCCCGGCCCGCTGCTGCGACAGTGGGAGCAGGAGATGCGGACCCGCTTCGGCCTTCGCTTCACGCCCATCGTCGACGCCGCCAGCCTGCGGGAGGCTCGGCGCGGCCTGGAACTCGGCGGCAATCCGTTCGATGCGACGGCTTTGTGTCTGACCTCGATCGATTTCGCCAAATCCGACCGGGTGCTGGCGGAGTTGGAACGAGTCGCCTGGGACCTCGTCATCATCGACGAGGCGCATCACTGTGTGGGCGAGGAGAACCAGCGGCACCGCCTTGCGGAGGTCCTCGCGGTTCAGGCTGACGGGTTGCTGCTGCTGACGGCGACACCGCATGACGGTCACGATCCGCACTTTGCGGCGTTGATCGCACTGCTGGACCCAAGCCTGGTGGACGGGGCCGGCCGGCTGGTCGGATCGGGCTATCGGCGGCACATCGTCCGGCGCCTGAAATCGCATATTCGTTCGCCAACCGGCGGACCGATGTTCCGCGAGCGGATTGTTGTTCCCGTCCGGGTGGACGTTAAGGATGCTCGCGTCGGCACGTTTCACAAGGCGCTGTCGGCGTTGGTCGCACCACGGTTGCAACGGTCGCGCGACCATACCGGGCTGACGGATGCGCTCGCGTTCGTCAGCCTGCTAAAACGGTCGATGTCCACCATCGCCGCCTGTGTCGCCACGCTGCGGGTGGTGGCGGCGCGTTATGGCACGAAGCCGTTGAAGGAGAGCCAGCGCGCACTGCGGGCGTATCGCCGGCGGATGGCGCGCTTCGGCGTGCTGAGCGGCGCCGATGAGGAGGACATCGCGGAACTGGAAGCCGAGGAAATGGCCGCCTCGCTGTCCGGTGCCGCGACGGCGGACGACCTGCAGGCGCTGATCCGTCTCGGCGAGGCAGCGGCGGCTCACGATCCAAAGCTGGCTGCCCTGGTGCTTGAAATCAAGCTGCTTCGGCTGGAGCATCCGAACGCCAACATTCTTGTCTATACGGAATATGCGGACAGCCAGCGTGCGGCGTTCGAGGCCCTCGCGGCGGTCGGCGGGACGATCCTGACCATCAGCGGCATCGACTCGGAAGCCGAACGGACGCGCGCTGCGGAACATTTCGCCGAGGCAGACGGCATCATCCTGATCAGCACCGATTCGCTCGCCGAGGGGCTGAACCTGCACCAGCGGTGCAGTCACCTGATCCATCTGGATCTGCCGTACAACCCGAACCGCCTGGAGCAACGCAACGGCCGAATCGACCGCTACGGGCAACGCAACGATCCCGAAATCCGCTACCTGTTTCTGGCCGGAACATTCGAAGAGCGGCTGCTGTTGCGGCTGATCGCCAAATACGAGAAGGCGCGGGCCTGTCTGGCGTTTATGCCGAACACGCTCGGCGTCAGTGCCGATCCGGCCAGCCTGCACGAGCCTCTGTTCACGGGCTTCGCCGAAGACCTGTTCAGCGGGATGCCGCGTCTGATCCATTCGCTGGACCTCGCGGCGGAGGATACTGACAGCGAGTCCTACCGCGACCTGCTCCGCGAGATCGATCGGGCGTTCCAGAGTTTCGAGCATATGGCCGTCCGCCACGGATGGTTGTCGGGGGCCGAAAGTCCGGACGCGCCGGCGGCAGACGCCGTTACTGGCATCGACCTTCCCGGATTTGTTGCGTCCGCTCTGATACCGGACGGGGACGGTTATCGTGTGCCGCCTGGGTGGGCGCAGGACCTGGATGGTTTGCCCGGCTTCGACCGGGCTTCGGGGATCGTGCGGCTGACGGACGATCCCGATCGGCTGCGCGACGCTGGCGGCCAGGAACTGCTTTATCCAGGGCGATCCCATCCGCTGACGCGGCGGGCGATCGCCTCGGTGCGGTCCGGCCGGGTCAGCGCTGCGATGGCCGACGCGCTGTCGCTGTTGGTGACATATACTGTCGAGGTCGGCTCCTTGCTGCGCGATAGTTTTGCGCTTCGCCTGTTTCCGGATGGATCGATCCTCGAGCAGCCGGACCTGCTGTCGCTGGCAGATCGTGCCGCGTGCCCGGATGGCCTGTGGAACCGATGGTTTGTGGGATGGGCATCCGATGCGATTACCGCGGCCGGTCCGGCTGCGGCGGGGATCGCACAAAGGATTGCATCGGCATTCGCGATTGAGCACCAGACCCGGATTGACCGGGATGTTAGTGCCGCCTGGGCATGGCTGGAGCGGCGGAGCAACGAACTCTGCGGTCCGGTCGTTGCTTTGACGGGCGACCTTTTCGACAGCGAGCCTCGGCCTGACCATTGGCGCGGTCGTCGGCTGCCGGAAGCACGTCTCTCCGGACTGATAGCCGATCCGGCGGCCAGCGTTTCGCAGCGACATGACGCGGCGCGGGTGCTGGACCGCTTTCGCTCGGTCACCCTGGAACGATCGCAGCTTCCGCCGGTGTCGGTGCGCATTCTGGGCATGTTGATGCTGACGCCATGACGCTCGATCTGGAGGATTGCGTCCTCGTCGGATCGGCGATGACCGCGCCATTCCTGCACGAAGGCCTGGCGCGGGTGATCGACTTGCCGAACGGGATCGAACGGGACTGGGACGTGCTGCGGGGATCGTTGCGGGGCGGTGGTGCGACGCGGGTCCATCAGCATGTCACCACCAGGCTGGCGAGCGCGCTTGGTTACGGGCGCCCGGTGAGGCAGGACAAGGTCACGACGCGTGAAGGACAGGAGGATGGCGGCTGGCTGATGCAGGCGTCCAACGGCGTCCGTTTGCGCGCCTGGTCGTTCGGCACCGAAACGGACCTGGATGCAGCCGAACGGTCGCCCAGCGCGGGGCGTGCCAGCCCCACCCGCGTCGCGCAGCGCGTACTGCTGTCGTGCGGCGAGTCGGCCGGAATTGTGAGCAACGGTGACGTGGTCAGGCTTCTGTTGTGCGACGCGGCGCGCATCGACAGCCACCTTTCGATGCCGATCGGCGACTGGCGGCAGAGACCGCTGCCGCCGGATTCGTTTCGCGTGCTGGTGGCGCTGGCCGGTGTGCGCGGGCTGCCGCGGCTTCCCGGGGTGCTGGAAGCGGCCCGGTTGCATCAGGCCGGGGTCACCAAGGAACTGCGCCGTCAGGCGAAAGACGCGATCACCGGCTTTATCAATGCGCTGCCGGACCGGACCGACCTCGATCCGGCGGCGCTTTGGCACGAGGGCCTTGTGCTGGTCTATCGCCTGCTGTTCATCCTGAAGCTGGAATGCCCGTCCGAACCAGGCGGGGGATTCAGCTTTGCCTCGGTTCGGCTGTGGCGCACCGCACTGTCACCGAACCGAGCGCTGGCGCCACTGGTGCGGCGGCATTTGGATCATGGGCACGATACCGGGCGGATGCTGGAAGTCGGCCTGCGGTCTCTGTTCGCGATCTTTCGTGACGGGCTTTCATGCACCGAGCTGCGTATTGCGCCTTTGGGAGGAGCACTGTTCGAGGCCGGGACGACGCCGTTGCTTGATCGGCTTGAATGGGGCGAACGTGCGGTGGCCATCCTGCTCGATCGCTTGATCTGGATTTTTTCGAACCGCGGCGAGCGGACGCGGGTGCACTATGGCTCGCTGGATGTGGAAGACCTTGGCAGCATCTACGAGGGGTTGCTGGAGCAGGAACCGGGGATCGCAACGGAACCGCTGATCCGTGTGCGGCGTGGCAAGCTGGAGGCGGTGCTTCCCGCTGGAACGGAACCCGCCGGCATCGAAGTGGGAACATTCTTCCTGCGGGCAGGTATGGGACGCAAGGCGACGGGGTCGTTCTATACGCCTCATGAATTCGTGCGGTTTCTGGTGCGTGAGACGCTGGACCCAAAGATCGCCGCCCTGAGCCCACCGGACGACCCGCATCCCGCGAAGTTGCTGAC
>JBEKLE010000186.1:0-11656 GCA_050010355.1 Rhodopila sp.
TAACCAGCGACACGAACGCAGACGCGGTGCCATCGAGTCTCGTTTCCGCGCTCAACGCAGGGAGGCGGCGTCGTGACGGGGCAACAAATGTGCCAAGTAATTCGACTCTGTCAAATTAGGCGATCTAGCTTCGCAACCATCATTGGCGCCTTGGCTTTCCGCGCTAAAGCGGCGCGAAGCTGGGGGCGACGCTCTAACGCATCGGCACCCGTTCCCGTCTCTACCTCTACGTATTTGGAGCGATGGTCATGGCTTCTGCATTTCAGAAGCGGACGATAGCTTCGCGTTGCGCTTCAATGCCCAGGCTAGACTTGCCTTGCCCGTTTGTTGAGACCCGGATGCAGCTGATAACCTGTTGCATGACCGCCGTCCCATGTGTGTGAAATTGCCATATCCGCGTTTGGTATTTGCACAAGCGATATTTTGCAGCGCCGGCGCATCTTTCCGATCTCATTATGATTGCTTATACTACGATCAAAGGACCGATCAAAGGATAACAGGCCATGATTGCGAATGCGGTTAGGTCGCTAGAGCTTGCGGTTGCACACCGACTGCGCGCTGCAATGAAGGCGTTTGGCATAAACCCCTATCCGGAGATGGCGGGGATTTGCGGAGCAACGGCAAGCGTGGTCGGCAACTGGATGAGCGGCCTAAACCTGCCGCGTGTCCCTGAGATGACGCTGCTATGTGTCAGGACAGGTTTAACGCTCGATTGGATTTATCGCGGCACCGCGGTATCGATGGACCCCAAGCTCGTGTTGGCCTTATCCAAGCCCATCGACGGGAAGGCCGACGCCGCAGAATAGAGGTCAGCTTGGCACCGATGGCGTTCTGCTATCGACGAGATGATGAATGACCGATGACGCGGCTTGGTTTCGCGATAAGATACATGCGATCTTCGGCGACGGGGCGCAATCGCGATTTGCAAGATTTATGGCGCTTGCTGGCGACAATCGACCGCACAGCACAATCATTCGAGCCATCAATAGCTACGCTACCGGCCGGGTATATCCATTACCGGACAAAATGAGAGTTATCATAACGCTCATTGAAAACGACCTGCCGCTGGAGGCCAGCGCGCCATGGGACGATCTGCCGGCGCGGGTCCTGCGGGAACTCGCGGACGATGCAGCGGATCAAAAGGCCCCCCTGCGTCAGCTCTCACGCCTGAGACCGCATTCACCGTTTCCGCCGACAGGGCATATTCGACGACGAGACCGTCGACGACGGGCAGCGGTTCGACTGTGACCTCAGCTCGCTCCCGGCGGTGGACGAGGCAGCCGGCGAGGGGCCCTTGCGCGGGCCGGCTTCATGTCAAGTCGAGCGCCGTTGTCGGCTCGTCAGCGATCAGCAGGCGAGCGCGACGCGCTGGCGCATGCCACCGGGGAGTAATGGGGATACCGCCGCAACAGCTGCTCCGGCGTGGGAATCCCAACCGCGGCGAGTAGATCGAGCCAGCCGCGACTGGCGACCTCATGCTGTCCCCATGTCCCCACGCAACATGGACCAGAGAGCAGCGTGTCCTAGTCAGCGCGATTGGGAAGCGGCCAGTCCGAGCGGGCGCACCTCACATCGACCATAGACCGGTGCGGGCCGTGCTTTGTGCAGTCCCGCCTCGATGCCTCGGCGAACAAGTGGGGTGCCCGCGGCAGCGCCGCAGGCGGAGACACCACCGAGACGACCGCAGTAAGCAGATGGTCGTCGCCGAATCCCAGCCCAGAGCCAGCACCGCCGACTTGGGGGTAGGCAAGGGGGTAACGAATTGAGGTCGGTTAGTCATACACGTCATTCCAACTAGACCGAGCTTCCCTCTTACGAATACTGTAAGGCATTGATTTAGGCCGATGATATTCGATCCAGGGGGGCCGCTACTGGCTACAATTTGATGCCAGCCGGGACGAGGCGCCTCTTCGCAAAATCGATAACGTCATCTCATCACATTGGCTGATCAATGGACATTCACAGTTCCGTTATTTACATGGGCACGTTTCCGGCCGTTGCTGACAGGAGTTCTAATGATTACAATTGCTTACTGTAAAATCCAGAAGGAAGCTGGGACTAGATGCGTGGACCAACTGGCGGAGAGACAGGGATTCGAACCCTGGGTACGCTTTCACGCACACACGCTTTCCAAGCGTGCGCCTTAAGCCGCTCGGCCATCTCTCCAGCGTCAGGCTTACCCCTCTGGCAACAGATCAATACCATTCCGAACGCCCGGCGCAAACCCCGTTCAGGCATCCATCTTCAACGCCGCCAGGAATGCAGACTGCGGGATCTCCACCTTCCCGAACTGCCGCATGCGCTTCTTGCCCTCCTTCTGCTTCTCCAGCAGCTTCCGCTTCCGCGAGATATCGCCGCCGTAGCACTTCGCGGTTACGTCCTTCGACAGCGCGCTGATCGTCTCGCGCGCCACCACCCGGCTGCCGATCGCGGCCTGGATGGCGATCTTGAACAACTGCTTCGGGATCAGATCCTTCAACCGAGCGCAGATCTGCCGGCCTCGGTTTTCCGCCGCCCCCCGGTGCGCGATGAACGACAGCGCATCCACCAGATCGCCGTTCACCAGGATCGAAATCCGCACCAGATCACTCTCGGCATACCCGTCCATCGCATAGTCAAACGAAGCATACCCGCGAGACACCGATTTCAGCCGGTCATAGAAGTCGAACACGACCTCGTTCAGCGGGATGCGGTACACCGCCATCGCCCGGTTGCCCACGTAGGTCAGGTCCACCTGCTGGCCCCGTCGCTCCGTGCACAGGCCCAGCACGCTGCCCAGATACTCGTCGGGCACCATGATGGTGGCCTTGATCCAGGGCTCCTCGACATGATCGATCACCGATCCATCGGGCATGTCGACCGGGTTGTGCAGCTCCTGCATCTGCCCGTTGGTCCGGAACACATGATAAACCACGGACGGCGCCGTCGCGATCAGTTCCAGGTCGAACTCACGCGTCAGCCGCTCCTGGATGATCTCCAGGTGCAGCAGTCCCAGGAACCCGCAGCGGAAGCCGAACCCCAGCGCGGCCGAGGTTTCCGGGTCATAGTGAAAACTGGCGTCGTTCAGCCGCAGCTTGCCCAGGCTGTCGCGCAGTTTTTCGAAGTCGTCGGCGTCGATCGGATACAGGCCACACCAGACCACCGGGATCGACGGCTTGAATCCAGGCAACGCCTCGGTCGCCGGCACCCGGTCGTCGGTGATCGTGTCGCCGACGTTGCAGTCAGCCACCGTCTTGATGGCGGCGGTGATGAAGCCTATCTCGCCGGGACCCAGATCGTCTGTCGGCTCCATCTTCGGGGTGAACACACCGACCTGCTCGACCGAATGCACCGCGCCGGACGACATCATGCGGATCCGCTGGCCGCGTTTCATCCGCCCGTCCTTGATGCGGACCAGGATGACGACGCCCAGGTACTGGTCGTACCAGCTATCCACCAGCAGCGCCTTCAGCGGCGCATTGGCATCACCCTTCGGCGCCGGCAGGCGGGTCACCAGAGCCTCCAGGACGCCCTCGATGTTCAGGCCGGTCTTGGCGCTGATCTCCACGGCGTCGGAGGCGTCCAGGCCGATTACGTCCTCGATCTGCTGCTTCACCCGTTCCGGTTCGGCGGCCGGCAGGTCGATCTTGTTGAGGATCGGCACGATCTCGTGGTTGGCCTCGATCGCCTGGTAGACGTTCGCCAGTGTCTGCGCCTCGACACCCTGGCTGGCGTCGACCACCAGCAGGCTGCCCTCGCACGCGGCGAGGCTGCGGCTGACCTCGTACGCGAAATCGACGTGGCCGGGCGTGTCCATCAGGTTGAGTTCATACGTCAGCCCATCCTTGGCGACGTAACTCAGCCGGACGGTCTGCGCCTTGATGGTGATGCCGCGTTCCTTCTCCAGCTCCATGTTGTCCAGGACCTGGTTGGTCATCTCACGCGCCGTCAGTCCGCCGGTGACCTGGATGAGCCGGTCGGCCAGGGTGGATTTCCCGTGGTCGATGTGGGCGATGATGGCGAAGTTGCGGATGCGCTCGAGTGGGGTGTCTGTCATGGTCCTGCGCTATGGGCCGAACGACGGAGCGCCGAGCGGTTGTGTCGCACAGATAGAGTGTCCGTCAGGCCGTGTCACCAACTCCCCGTGGCGTTCTCAGGCCCGGCGGCCGGGGCAGGCGCGCGACCATCGCGTCGAAGCGGCGTCGCAACCGGAACAGCCGGCCCAGCCCCGTCATGCGCCGGTCGAGGAACGCCAGGGTTGCCGCGTCATCGTCGGACGTGTCGCGCACCCAGTAGAGCACGACCGCGGTGTAGATCGCGGTCAGCAGCGCCCGCTTGGTGTACCACGAAAAGTCCGCCGACCGGTCGCCCGCCGCATGCCAGATGGCGTCAACCGTCCGGGCGGTGCAGTTCGCCGCGGCCCGCGCGTTCTGCGGCAACGCCAGCACCGACAGCGCTCGGCGGACCGCTTCCTTGTAGGGCCGGTTCTGCTCCAGCCGCAGCGCGATGATCGCACGCACCCGGGGCGACAGCTTGGTTTCCGGCAGCGCCGCCGCCGCCTCCTCCATCCGCCGGTCGGCAAGGTCGCAGAATGTCTCGATCATATCGACCGTCCCGAGGGGAAACAGCAGGTCCGCCTCGTCCGAAGGCAGCCCCGCGTCACGCACCCCGGCCCGCAGCGACCGCTTAGTCCAGCCGTCGAACGGCACGTTGGGCAGCATGCCCAAAATCGCGGCATCGCGTTCCGGCATCCGTTCGGGTGGTGCGATCATCCGTTTGCTCCCGCGCGCTCGAGTTCCTCGGTGAAGCCGAAATAGCGGAAATCAGTCATCCGCATGGTGTAGAGGATTCCATCGAGATGGTCATTCTCGTGCTGAACGACCCGTGCATGGAAGCCGGTCGCCTCCCGCTCGATCACGTTGCCGTCGCAGTCCACGCCGCGGTAACGGATGCGGGTCGCCCGAGGCACCGCAGCGCGCAAATCGGGGATCGACAGGCAGCCTTCCCAGGCCATTGCGCGCTCCTCGCCGATCAGTTCCACGGTAGGGTTGATCAGCACCGTGTTTCCCAGCGCGATGTCGTCGGGGTCCTGGGTCTCCCGTCCGCCCGGAACGCGGAACACGAACAGCCGCAGCGGCTGATAGACCTGCGGCGCGGCTAGTCCAACGCCGGGCGCGTCCTTCATCGTCTCCATCATGTCGGCGACGAGGCGACGGATCTCGGGGGCGCCGGGATCAGCGACCGGCTCGCAGGTCCGCAGCAAAACCGGGTGGCCCATGCGGGCGATCTTCAGAATGGCCATGTTCGCTCAGGGTCCTTGTTGGCCGAAAATGGACTTGTAAGTATCCAGGACCATGTTATAGCGCCAGCCCCTGCGTCGGAATGCCCGGCGCTGGACCCATTTGCGCACCCGTCGCGGGCGCGCGCAGCGAAGGAGTAGGCGGCCAAGTGCAAGTCCTCGTGCGTGACAACAACGTCGATCAGGCGCTGAAGGCGCTCAAAAAGAAAATGCAGCGGGAGGGGATTTTCCGCGAGATGAAGCTCCGACGGCACTACGAAAAGCCGTCCGAGCGCCGGGCCCGCGAAGCCGCGGAAGCCGTACGCCGCGCCAGAAAGCTGGAGCGTAAGCGGCTGGAGCGCGAGGGCTTCTAACAAGCCCCATCCGGTTGGGTTCAGGTAGCGCGGCTCGGGGTACCCTGCGCCGCGCTTGATGCACTTACCGTATCCTGACGAGTGTCGGCGTTCTGCCCAGACGGTTCCACGGCGATCGTGCCGTTGGCGAACACATTCGTATTTTCCACCGCTGCGAAATGGCGTAGGGTCCGCGAATTGGACCAATCAGTGGCCGCCCAACGTCATGCTCGCACCAGACCAAACCCGGCAAAGCGCCGTGTTCGACCACCTCCGTCACAGCATCTTGACCGGTGCGTTGCCGAGCGGCGGACGCCTGCCCCCCAGTCGCTCGCTGGCCCAGGAACTCGGCGTCGCCCGGCAGACGGTGGTTCTGGCCTATGAGCGTCTCGCCGCCGAGGGCTACGTCCGCGGCAGGACCGGCAGCGGCACTTATGTCGCGACCGACCTGCCCGACCAGGCGCCCGCCCCGGCCGCGACCCCACGCGTCGCCGCGGTCGACTTGTCGGAAAGGGGCGCCCGCCTGGCCGAAATTCCCGCCACCGCCAGTGCGCGCGACCCGGCGCTGGGCCTGTTGCTCGCGGGGGGCCTGCCGGCACCGGACCTCTTCCCCGTCAAGGCCTGGGCCCGCTGCACAACCCGCGTGATGAGGCCGCTGGCCGGTGAACTGTCCAGCTATCCGCCCCCTCAGGGCCTGCTTGTTCTGCGCGAGCAGATCGCGGCGCATCTGGCGGCCACGCGCGGCCTCGTCGCCGATCCGGGCTGCATCGTGGTGACCAGCGGCACCCAGCAGGCATTGCGCACGGCGGCCGACCTGCTGCTTGACCCGGGCGATGCGGCCTGGGTCGAGGACCCCGGATACATCGCCGGCCGAGGCGCCTTGCTCGCGGCCGGCGCCGAGATCGTGCCTATCCCGAGTGACGCCGAAGGTATCGATGTCGGCGCCGGCGTGCGGATCGCGCCGACCGCCCGCCTGGCGTTGGTCGCGCCGTCGCACGCGACCCCGCTGGGTGGCGCCCTGCCGATCGGCCGCCGTCTCGCTTTGCTGGATTGGGCGCGGCGGGCCAACGCGTGGGTGCTGGAGGACGATTGCGATTCGGAGTTCCGCTGGGAGGGCAAGCCGCTGCCGCCCTTGGCGACACTGGATAAGGCCGGACAAGTGATCTACTGCGGCACCTTCAGCAAAACGCTGGCACCGGCGCTGCGGGTAGGCTTCGCCATCGTGCCGGCGCCGCTGGTCCCCGCCTTCGTCCGGCTTCGCACCCTGACCGATCGCGGGACGGACGCATTTACCCAGGCCACGCTGGCTGAGTTTATGCGTCAGGGCCTGCTGTCCCCGCATATCCGGCGGATGCGCACGGAATACGGGCGCCGCCGCGATGCGCTGCTGGAAGCAATGGCGCGCATCGTCCACCACGCCACGCCGCTCGCCGCCCCCGGCGGCTTGCACATGGTCGCGCAACTGCCGGACGAGATGGATGAAAACGCCGCGGTCCGCGCCTGCCGGGCGAGGGAACTGGCGGTGTCGCCGCTCGCGGCGTACTACCCGGGAACGCCTCGGATGAGGGGGCTTGTCATCGGGTTCGCGGCGACGCCGGTGTCAATGGCAAACGAGGTGGCCCGTCGCCTGGAAGCCGCGCTGATGGCGGCGGTGGCGAAGACCTCGGCTTGACGCCGTCTCCGATTCCGTCACCGTTCCCCGTGACAACCCGGACCAAACCGGGACGGGGAGACTAGCATGATGTTCAACCGCCTCGACCAGGCGCGGACCCTGACCGCCAACCAGATCAAAATCATCGCCGCCGCGATCATCGGCGACATGCTCGAATTCTTCGACTACTACCTGATCGGCTTCGTGCTGGCTTTCATCATCAAGCCCTGGCACCTGACCTTCGGACAATCTGCGATCATCCTGCTGTCATCTGGCGTCGGCGCCATCCTCGGTGCGGTCATCTGGGGCCGAATTGCGGATGTCTATGGGCGCCGCAAAGTCTTCATCGCCACCATCGTCAACTTCTCCCTCGCAAGCGGCGTCCTGGCCTTCACCCCCGACAACGGCTGGGTCTTCCTGTCGATCTTCCGTTTTTTCGTCGGCTTCGGTGTCGGCGGCCTGTACTGCGTCGACCTGCCGCTGGTGCAGGAGTTCGTGCCCGCCCGCATGCGCGGCTTCATCGGCGGCCTGGTGACCGTCTTCATTCCGCTGGGCGTGATGATCGCCTCGTCGTTCGCCGCGTTCACCACCGATTATATCGGGTGGCGCGGCCTGTTCCTGATCGGCGTGGTCCCCGCGGCCTTCACCCTTCTGGTGCGCGCCTGGGTACCGGAATCGCCGCACTGGCTGGCGGGCCAGGGCCGAACGGAAGAGGCGCGGAAATCACTGGCCTGGGCATTGAAGGTGCCCCCGTCGGACCTGCGGTTGCCCAGCCAGTCGTCGAGACAGGATGCGGCACCGTGGCGCGACCTGCTGCGGTATCCCAGGAGCATCGCGGTTTCCTTCATGGCGAGTCTCGGGGCGCAGACGGCATCGTACGGCATTGGCCTCTGGGCACCCACCCTGTTCGTGCTGCAGCTCGGCGTCACCCCGGCCTATGCGGCGTACCTGTTTCTGTGGGTGAAGCTCTCGGGCATGGCCGGCCGCCTGGTGTTCGCCTGGCTGTCCGATGCAATCGGCCGCCGCAACGCCGGCATGCTGGCGGGTTTCGGCGGCGCCGTAACGATCGCCGCGGCCGGGCTGCTGCACGAGGAATTCCTGGGCGGCGTGTCGCTGTTCTGGCTGGCCATCGTCGTCGCGGATTTCTTTTACGACGGAGGCTTCGCGGTCATCGGCCCCTATCTCGCCGAGGTCTGGCCGACCCGCCTGCGCACCACAGGCATGGGCGCCTCCTACGGTTTCGGCGGTATCGGCAAGATCATCGGTCCGCTCGGCCTGGCAATGATCGTCGGATCATCAGACGTCATCACACCGAAGGCGACGATCGATGCGATCGGCCCAGGCTTCGCCTACTTCACCGCCTGGATGGCGCTGTGCGGCTGCGCCTTCCTGTTCTTTGGTTTCGAGACCGGAAGACACTCCATCGCCTCGATCGACGACGAACTGGAGGAAAAGGTCCCCGCATCGGTGGGCGAGTAAACGCGTGATAACGGCCTGGCACCGTTCCCCCGCGTGGCAGCCAACGGTCAAGTCCAGAACGAGTATTCGTGCCAATCTTCATGATCATTGTGCCTTTGTGGTGAAATTCCTTAAGTAGAGCGAACACAAACCAACGGTCACAACGAGGCAAGAATACGCCACAACTGGCCCGATCCGCACTGAGGAGCCTTCCTTCCCAACCGATCCAAAATGCGCCATCGTTCACGGCAACGGCGCTTGCGCCATGCTGCGGAGGAACACGGATGACGGAACTCCACCCCCAGGTCGCACGCGCCCTCGCGTTGCATCCGCTGCTCAAGCAGGAGGGTGATGAGGTCAACCGCCGCCGTGAACTTACCCAGCCGATCGTCAGTGCCCTGAAGGACGGCCAGTTCTTTCGCATGCTTCAACCCCGCTCGATCGGGGGAATGGAACTAAAACCATCCGACTTCGCGCGTGTGACCGAGGCGGTCGCGTCCGCCGACGGCTCGACCGGTTGGGTGGTCTGCCAGAGCAACGGCTGCTCAATGTCCGCCGCCTATCTCGACCCCATAATCGCCAGGGAAATCTTCGGGCCGGTCGACGGCATCCTCGCCTGGGGTCCGCCTGGTGCGCCTTACGAGGCGGAACGCGTTTCCGGCGGATACTGCATCTCCGGCACCTGGCGCTTTGCCAGCGGCAGCCAGAATGCCACGTGGCTCGGTGCGCACATGAGGGTCGCGGGCACCCGGGAAGTCCGCACGCTGCTGTTCCCCAAATCCAGCGCAACAATGGTCGATATCTGGCACACGGTGGGTCTGCGCGGCACCGCAAGCAACGAGTACGTGGTGAAAGACCTGTTCGTCCCGGCGGATCACTCGATGCTGCGTGACCAGGCGTTGGACCGGCGGGAGGATGGGCCGCTGTATCGTTTCGGCAGCAGCCAGCTTTACTCTGCCGGGTTTGCCGGTGTCGGCCTCGGCATCGCGCGCGGCCTGATCGACGCATTCCTGGACCTGCCCGCCACGAAAGTGTCCCGTGGCGCCGCCAAGCCGATGCGGGAAAATAACGTCGTGCAGTCGCAACTGGCGCAGTCGGAAGCGAAATGGCACTCGGCGCGGGCGTTCCTGCATAACACCCTCGATGAGATCTATGAGTATGTCGTTCGCCATGGCGAGATGACCGAGCGCCATGCGGCGATGATGCGGCTGGGGTCCACGTGGTCGATTCAGCAGTCGCGTGAGGCTGTGAATACGCTTTTTCACTGCGCCGGTTCGGTTGCGGTGTTCGAGGACCAACCGTTCGAGCGGCGGCTCCGCGACATCCACACGGTCTCACAACAGTCCCAGGGCCGTCAGCTTCATTACGAATCCGTCGGGCAGATCATGCTCGGCCTGAAACCCGAAAACCAGTTTTGAGAGAGGAATATAAATGCCGGCACACTCACTGAACCACTACACGATCAAGGTCCGCGACCTGGAGCGCACCAAGGATTTCTATCAGGACATCGTCGGCCTGACGGTCGGCGACCGCCCGCCGCTGAACTTTCCCGGCTACTGGCTGTACTGCGGCGACGTTCCGACGGTGCACCTGATCGGCTACCGCGCCGAAGATCCCGTCATCGCCGATGGCCTGTCCGATCCGGCGCCCACCGGCCGGCTGGATCACATAGCGTTCTCCTGCAACGGGCTGAAGGAAATGCGGGAAAACCTTAAGTCACACGGGATCAAGTTCGACGAGCGTGTCTTGCCGCGACTGAACATGACACAACTGTTCTACCTCGATCCTGACGGGATTTCGGTCGAGTGCAACTTCGATGCGGTCGAGACCGAGACGCTGGGCATGAAGGGGTATTAGGCCCGCTTTGTCCTCAACCTGCCGTACTGTGTCCTCAACCTGCCGTACTGTGTCCTCAACCTGCCGTACTGTGTCCTCCGCCTGCCGTAGTGTGTCCCCAGCCTGCCGTAGTGTGTCCCCAGCCTGCGTGTCATCACCGGGCTCGGCCGGTTGAAGCAGCGACTGGAGGAGGTTCTGGGCGCCTTCACTTACGGCGGGCGTCGCAAGGCGCAGGCGCTGCTGAACCCGGAGGATCGCGACCGGCGCTGGTCGAACGACCGGTTCCTGTCCACGCCGCACGGCGTGATCAACGAGTCGGGAACGGACCGTTATTCAATCGCGTATTTCCACAGTCCCAACCCGGCCTCCACGATCGAGTGTCTGCCAAGCTGCGTCTCCACCGAAAACCCCGCTCGGTATCCGCCGGCCGCTTACCGCGATCTGGTGCTGGAGTTCTACCGGAAGAACTACTTCCACCAGAAGGGATACAAGTCCGAGGCGGTGGAACAGCCCAACGCCTGACCTCAAACCTGATACGGCATCCGGACACCCGGATCGTCCGGCGGAAAACCCTTGACGTCCCGCGTGACCAGCAGCATCGCCTGCACCTGGGCCGAGGCCCAGACGACCGCGTCCGGCAGCTTCAGCCTGTGCTGCCGCCGCAGCGCCACCGCCCGCTCAGCCACCGCCTCGTTCAGCCCGATCAAAGCGAACCCGTCGAGGAACTCACGCGTGCCCCGCTCCGCCAGCATCGGAGCCCCCGCCATCACCTCCATCCAGGTGATCACGCTGATCGCCTTGTCCTCGTAGCGGTTCAGTTCATCCCGCGCTGCGGGAACCCCGCGCAGGAAATCGATCAGGATGTTGGTGTCGAACAGCGCCTTCACCACTCCGCGCGGGCTTTCTCCTGATAGGCCACGCCGTCCGCCGCGTCCGGCCCCCACAGACCGTAGGCTGCCTCGGAAGGCTTCGCCGTCCGCCGTTCAAGGTATTCAGCCACAGCTTCGCGGATCACCGCTGCACGCGGCTGCCTGACCCGTTCGCACAGGGCGGCCAGGGCCCGGATCTGAGTGTCGGGAAGGTCAATAAGTGTGCGCATGG
>JBEKLE010000187.1:0-11649 GCA_050010355.1 Rhodopila sp.
GTGGTCATTTGGGCCTCGGGTTTGTGACTAGTTCTATCTTCCGCGCGGGGAGCCAAATTATCTGCAAAACCGGGGCTGCCGGATTCCCTCCCACCCTCGGCGCAGCGTGCAAGAAGCAGGTCTCCTCCGACAGGCTCAGGGCAGGCTTTCGAGGCGCTGCGCTCGTGCTGATGAACGGGATGGTTGTTGGAGCCAGCTTCTCCATTCTTTTGCCAAAGTACAGAAGAACCGGGAAACCATTTGGCAAGTTAGCCCCGCTACGCGGGATGGCGAGTTAGCAAGTTGGCGGGTTCATTGCCGGCCGTAACTCGCGTACGCGAGTCGGGATGCTCCGGATGACAGCGGCGAGGGTGGGGCGGCCGGGCGCGCTCCCACCCTAGCCGCAATGTGCAAGAAGCAGGTCCTTCGACTCGCTGGGGCTGCGTTCTGTCCCGAGGCGGCTCTACTCGCATACAATGGTCTCGGATTCCATTCACGGGAATGGGTTTGTCTATGGGGGCGACGCGCAGCCCCGCGATGGACGCCGCCAGGCGGCAGGAAACCTTTCAGCAATCTTCATCGTCCGTAGGAATGAGGGCGGGCAGCCTGTTTTCCGCCCGCAACGGTTACATCGACGCCCGTTCAGCGGGCAATCAGCCAAGAGAAAACGACGGGAATCGACACCATGTCTAGTGAAGGCGCTCCGGAGTACGAATCAGCCGCAAACGGCAACGAGCCACAATCCCCCGCCCGCAAGGGTTCCTGGGTGCGCATTGTTGTGTACCTGGCGCTGGCAGGCGCCGTGGGCTTTGGCGCATGGAAGATCTACCAGGGGCAGAAGCTGAACGCGGCTAACAGCGCAAGCCAGGCGGCGGCGCTGATGAACCGGCCGGCACCGGTGCAGGTGGCGCCGGCGCAGCAGAAGCCGATGCCCATCTTCCTGACCGCGCTGGGGACCGTAACGCCGTACATGAGCGTAACCGTGAAGGCCAGAGTCAGCGGCGAACTGGAGCCGGTCAAGTTCACCGAGGGGCAGGAGGTGAAGCAGGGCCAGACGATCATGGTCATCGACCCGCGGCCCTACCAAGCGGCGCTGGACCAGGCCAAGGGCACGCTGGCCCACGACGAGGCGCTGCTGAAGAACGCCCAGGCGGAGTTCACGCGGTACAAGGCGCTGTATGCGGCGGGGGTGGTCTCCAAGGAGACGGTGGACGCCGATGAGGCCAGCCTGGGACAGTACCAAGGGGCCATCGAGGCCGACAAAGCAGCCATCGAGACCGCCCAGTTGCAGCTCGAATGGTGCACCATCCAGTCGCCCATCAACGGCAAAATCGGGCTGCGGCTGGTGGATCCGGGCAACATCATCGCCGCCGGCACAACGAACCTCGTCGTCATCAACCAGTTCCAGCCCATCGCGGTTTACTTTACGCTGCCCGAAGACCAGCTTCCGCAGGTTCTGAGCAAGCTAAGAGCGGAAAAGCGCCTGGTGGTGGAGGCTTACGATCAGGGCGATACGCAGAAGCTGGCCAGCGGCTATTTGCTGACCGCCGACAACCAGATCGACACGACGACCGGGACCGACAAGCTGAAGGCGGTCTTCGACAACCAGGACCAGGCGCTGTTTCCCAACCAGTTCGTCAACATTCATCTGGTGATGGAGGAGCGGACCAATGCGCTGGTGGTGCCGTCGGCGGCGATTCAGACCGGCAACCAGGGATCTTATGTGTGGGTGGTCGATACCGACGCGGCCAAGAAGAGTTCCACGGCCAGGATTCAGCCAGTAAAGATCGCTCTGGCCGAGGGACAGGTGACGATTCTCGATAGCGGCTTGCAACCCGGCCAACAGGTGGTGGTGGACGGGGCGGACCGGCTGCGGCCTGGGCAGCTCGTGATTGCGACCGCGGCCCGGCAGCGCGGCGGGCAGGCGGCTGGGCCGGGTGGGACGGCAGCCTCGGGCGCGGCCCCCAAACCCGCGGCGCAGGTGGATGCCCCGGCTCCGGGCGGGAAACCCAAGGAAGAGAAGAAGGAGAAGCAGTGAGCCTGAGTCCTTCCCGGCCATTCATTCTGCGCCCGGTGGCGACCTCGCTGCTGATGGCGGCGATTCTGCTGGCTGGCTTTGTGGGCTATCAGCAGTTGCCGGTCTCCGCTCTGCCCGAGGTGGATTACCCGATCATCCAGGTGCTCACGTTTTATCCGGGCGGCGGGCCGGAGGTGATGGCCTCGTCGGTGACCGCGCCGCTGGAGCGGCAGTTCGGGCAGATGCCGGGACTGAAGCAGATGACCTCGGTGAGTTCGGGCGGCGGCTCGGTGATTACGCTTGAATTCAATCTTGACGAGAACATCGACGTGGCCGAGCAGGAGGTGCAGGCGGCGATCAACGCAGCCACCAGCTTTCTGCCCGCCGACCTGCCCAACCCGCCGATCTATAGCAAGGTCAACCCGGCCGATGCGCCCATCATGACGCTGGCGCTCTATTCCGACTCGCTGCCTCTGGACAAGATCGAGGACGCGGCCGACACCAACCTGGCGCAAAAGATCTCCCAGGTGACCGGTGTGGGACTGGTCTCGATAGCCGGCGGCCAGAAGCCCTCGGTGCGCATCCAGGCCAATCCGGCGCAGCTTGCCGCTTACAACCTGAGCCTGGAGGATCTGCGCACCGCGCTCGCCGCGGCCAATGTTGACCAGGCGAAGGGGACACTGAACGGCTCGCGGCAGTCGTACACCATCGGCGCCAACGATCAGTTGATTTCCAGCGGGGATTACAAGCCGGTGATCGTGGCCTATCGCAACGGGGCCGCGGTGCGGACATCGGATGTGGCCACGGTCGTCGATGCCGCGGAAAACTCTCAGCAGGCGGCCTGGATGAACCGCCAGCCGGCGGTGATCGTGAACATTCAGCGTCAGCCGGGCGCCAATATCATTGCCGTGGTGGACCGCATCAAGGCGCTGCTGCCGCAGTTGCAGACCAGCCTTCCGGCATCGGTGAAGGTGAAGGTGCTCACCGACCGAACGGTCACCATTCGCGCATCCGTCAAGGACGTGGAATACGAATTGATGCTCACCGTGGCACTGGTAATCATGGTGATCTTCCTCTTTTTGCGCAACCTGGCGGCAACGATTATTCCCTCGGTTGCGGTGCCGCTCTCGATTGTCGGCACCTTCGGCGTGATGTACTTGCTGGGCTATTCTCTGAACAATTTGACATTGATGGCGCTGACCATCTCGACCGGCTTCGTGGTGGACGACGCGATCGTGATGATCGAGAATATCTCGCGGTTCATTGAAGAGGGCCTGAGCCCGATGCGCGCGGCGCTCAAGGGCAGCGAGCAGATCGGCTTCACCATCATGTCGCTGACGGTTTCGCTGATTGCGGTTCTGATTCCGCTGCTCTTCATGAGCGACGTGGTGGGGCGGCTCTTCCGGGAGTTCGCTATTACGCTGGCCGTGACGATTCTGGTCTCCGCCGTGGTTTCGCTGACGCTGACTCCGATGATGTGTTCGCGCATTCTTCAGGACAAGGCGACCGCCAGGCAGACCCGCTTCTACTACTGGTCGGAGAAGGTCTTCAATTCGATCATCGCCTTCTACGGGCGCACGTTTCAGGTTGTGCTGCGCTACCGCTTCATCACGCTGATGGTCACCATCTCCACGTTCGTGGCAACTATTCTGCTTTTCATCGTGGTTCCCAAGGGTTTCTTCCCGGTGCAGGATACGGGCGTGATCCTGGGGATCAGCGAAGCGCCGCAGACGGTCAGCTTTACCTCGATGGCCGAGCGCCAGCAGAAGCTGGTGGATGTTCTCTTGCAGGACCCGGCCGTCGATAACATCTCTTCGTTCATCGGTGTGGACGGAACCAACACCACGCTGAACTCGGGGCGCATCCAGATCAACCTGAAGCCGCTGGAGGTGCGCAAGCTCTCCGCAACCGATGTCATCCGCCGGCTGCAATCCAGGCTGAGCGGCACGGAAGACGCCGAGGGAATTCAGCTTTTCTTGCAGCCGCTACAGGACCTCACCGTCGAAGATCGCGTCAGCCGGACTGAATTCCAGTACTCGCTTGAAGATCCCGACCCGGTCGAGTTGGCCAGGTACACCCGTCTGATGGTCACCGAACTGGGCAAGGAAACGGTGGTCACCGACGTGGCCAGCGATCTGCAAGACAAGGGGCTGGGCGCACAACTGGTGATCGACCGCGACACCGCGGCTCGGTTGGGGATTGCGATGGCCGACGTGGACAATACTCTCTACGACGCCTTCGGCCAGCGGCAGGTCTCGACGATCTTTACCCAGCTCAACCAGTACCACGTGGTGATGGAGGTGGGGCAGAACTTCCAGACCGATCCTTCCACGCTGAGCAAGCTCTACGTGAAATCCGGCAATGGCTCTCAAGTCCCGCTCAGCCAGGTGGCTCACTGGGAGCAGGGAACCGCCCAACTGTCCATCGGCCACCAGGGCCAGTTCCCTTCCACCGTCATCAGCTTCAATCTGGCGCCGGGCAAGGCGCTGGGCGACGCCGTCACCGCCGTCAACGCCATCGAGAAGCGCATCAATATGCCGGCGGCGATCAATGCCAGCTTCCAGGGCACGGCGGCTGCTTTCCAGACTTCGCTGGCCAACGAGCCGCTGCTGATTCTGGCCGCGCTGGTCACCGTTTATATCGTGCTGGGGGTGCTCTACGAGAGTTACATTCACCCCATCACGATCATCTCTTCGCTGCCTTCGGCGGGCGTGGGGGCGCTGCTGGCGCTGCTCATTACGCACGTGGAATTCAGCGTGATTGCGCTGATCGGCATCATCCTGCTGATTGGAATTGTGCAAAAGAACGCCATCATGATGATCGACTTTGCACTGCAGGCCGAGCGCGGCGAGGGCAAGACCGCCGAAGAGGCCATCTTCCAGGCCTGCCAGTTGCGCTTCCGGCCGATCATCATGACGACAATGGCGGCCATGCTGGGCGGCCTGCCGCTGGCTCTGGGCGGAGGCGTGGGCGCGGAACTGCGCGTGCCGCTGGGCGTTACCATCGTGGGCGGATTGATTCTGTCGCAGTTGCTGACGCTCTACACGGTTCCGGTGACCTATCTCTACTTCGACAAGCTGGCGCAGCGGATGAAGCCGCGGGAGCTTGCCATCAGCCACGAGCAGCAGCCCGTTATCGCCGACTGAGGAAAAGGACTTATGCATCTTTCCGCACCCTTCATTCAGCGCCCGGTGGCAACGTCGCTGCTCTCGCTGGCCCTGCTGCTGGCCGGCTCGGTGGCCTACTCGCTGCTGCCCGTGGCCTCGCTGCCGAACGTGGACTTTCCAGTGATCAGCGCCAGCGCGGGGCTGCCTGGGGCCAGCCCGGAGACGATGGCCTCGTCCGTCGCAACACCGCTGGAGCGCCAGTTCGGGCGCATCGCCGGCGTCAATCAAATGACCTCGGCCAGTTCGCTGGGAGCCGCCTCTGTCGCCCTGCAATTCGACATCAATCGCAATATCGACGCCGCCGCCCGCGACGTGCAGGCCAGCATCAACGCGGCGCGCAGCCAGTTGCCGTCCTACCTGCCACAGAACCCCAGCTACCGCAAGGCCAATCCCGCCGAAGCGCCGATCCTGATTCTCACGCTCACCTCGGATGTGATGCCCAAACCGCAGGTCTACGACAAGGCCAACTCGATTCTGGCGCAGAAGATCTCGCAAATCCAGGGCGTGGGCCAAGTCTTCGTCGGGGGAAGTTCCTCGCCCTCCGTGCGCGTCGAATTGAATCCGATGCAGTTGGGCGCGAACGGGGTGGGCCTGGAGGCGGTGCGTACGGCGTTGGCAGGCGCCAACGCCAATCGGCCCAAAGGCGCCTTTCAGGACGCGGACCATCGCTGGCAGATCAGCGACAACGATCAGATCTTCCACGCCAGCGATTATGCGCCCATCATCGCCGGATATAACCGGCAGACCGGCGCGCCAGTGCGCATCTCCGATCTGGGCACGGTGACTGACAGCGTCGCCGACATTCGCAACGCCGGCGTCAGCGGCATCAACACCGCCAAGGGTGCCGGCCAGTTGAAGGACGCGGTGCTGATTATCGTCTTCAAGATACCCGGCGCAAACGTGATCTCCACCGTCGACGCTGTGATGGCCGAGATGCCTCGCCTGCAGGCCTCCATTCCACCCACCATCCATATCGACGTGGCCGTTGACCGCACCACCACCATCCGCTCCAGTGTCCGCGACGTGGAGATTTCGCTTTGCATCAGCGTGTTTCTGGTGGTGCTGGTCGTCTTCCTCTTTCTGCGCGAGATCTGGGCCACGATCATTCCCTCGGTGGCCGTGCCGCTCTCGCTGGTGGGCACCTTCGGCGTGATGTGGCTGCTGGGCTACACCATCGACAATCTCTCGTTGATGGCGCTGACCATTGCCACAGGCTTCGTGGTGGACGACGCCATCGTGGTCATCGAGAACATCACGCGCTATCTGGAGATGGGCGACACGCCCTACGAAGCGGCGATGAAAGGCTCCAAGGAGATCGGCTTCACTGTCCTCTCGATGAGCCTTTCGCTGATCGCCGTCTTCATTCCCATTCTGCTGATGGGCGGCATCGTCGGCAAGCTCTTCCGCGAGTTCGCCGTCACTCTCTCGGTGGCCATCGCCGTCTCGCTGCTGGTTTCGCTGACCACCACTCCGATGCTTTGCGCCAGGTTTCTCAAGCCGCGCGATGAGAGCCGCCGCGGCCCCGTCTATCGCGCCAGCGAGCGCGCATTCAATTGGATGCACAACGAATACGCCGTCGGCCTACGCTGGGTCTTGCGCCATCAGATCATGATCCTGTGCGTGGTCGTCTGCACCATCGCGCTGAATATTTACCTCTTCACTATCGTCCCCTTCGGCTTCTTCCCGCAGCAGGACACGGGCCGCATGGGCGGGCAAACCCGCGCCGCGCAGGACATCAGCTTCGACTCCATGAAGAACAAGCAGCAGCAGCTAGCGCAGATGGTCCTTGACGATCCGGCGATTCAGTCGGCCACCGCCTTTGTCGGCGGCGGCGGACCGGGCGGCGGCAGCTCCAACATCGGCAATATGTTCATCGCGCTCAAGCCCCTTCAACAGCGCCCTTATCGCCCTTACTCCAACGATTGGGCCGGCCGCTTGCGCAAGATGCTGAATCTTCATCCCGACCACGTCTCCGCCGATGATGTCGTGAATGGTCTGCGCGGCAAGCTTAACAGCGTTCCGGGAGCTGTTCTCATCCTTCAGGTTCAGCAGGATCTTTCGACTGGCGCGCGCAGCGGCGCCGCGCAGTATCAGTACACTCTCTCCGATGAGAACCTCAACGAGTTGAATGCCTGGGCGCCGCAACTGCTCAACCGCGTGAGATCCATGCCCGAGCTGCGCGATGTGAACAGCGACCAACAAAACCAGGGTCTGGCCGCCAACTTGGTCATCGACCGCGACTCCGCCTCGCGCCTCGGCATCACCGCCGCCGCCATCGACAGCGTTCTCTACGATGCCTTCGGCCAGCGCGAGGTCTCCACCATGTACACTGCGCTCAACCAGTACTACGTGGTGATGGAGGTCGATCCCAAGTACCAGCTCAGTCCCGACTCGCTCAACGGAATCTTCATCAAATCTTCGACCGGCTCGATGGTTCCGCTCTCCGCCATCGCCAAATTCTCCGAGCAGCGGACCGCGCTCCAGGTCAACCATCAGGGCCAGTATCCGGCCGTCACGCTGAGCTTCAACCTGGCCCCCAATGTGGCTCTGGGCGATGCCGTCACCGCGCTCGAAAAAGCCCAGCGCGAGATGGGAATGCCCTCGACGATTCACCCTACCTTCCAGGGAACCGCGCAGGCCTTTCAGGATTCGAAGAAGAATATGCCCTGGCTGATTCTGGCCGCGCTGACCGCGGTCTACATCGTCCTCGGCATTCTCTACGAGAGCCTGATCCATCCTTTGACGATTCTCTCCACCATCCCTCCAGCCGGCGTGGGAGCGGTTCTGGCTTTGATGCTGACCGGAACAGACCTGAGCGTCATCGCGCTGATCGGCATCATTCTGCTGATCGGCATTGTCAAAAAGAATGCCATCATGATGATCGACTTTGCGCTGCAGGCCGAGCGCGATCAGGGATTGCCGCCGGTGGAGGCGATTTACCAGGCGTGTTTGCTGCGCTTCCGGCCGATCATGATGACGACGATGGCGGCGCTCTTCGGCGGATTGCCGCTGGCCATCGGCATGGGCGTAGGCTCGGAGCTGCGCAAGCCGCTGGGCATCACCATCGTCGGCGGACTGATTGTCTCGCAGATGCTTACATTGTTTACAACGCCGGTGGTCTACCTGTTCTTCGACCGGCTGCAATGGCGCGTGATGAAGCTGCGGCGGATTGGGGCGGAGCTGGAAGAGGCGGCGGGGGACTAGGGCAGCAATTAGTCCTTAGCTTTAGCTGTTAGCTTTTGCACGCTCACCTGAAAACGGTGCCGTAGAATCTGGGTAGAGGAAAAGCCATGTCAAGAAAAGAAGCGGTGCTCTTGGTTAGCCGCGCATTGGCGATGATTCAGCTGATCTGCGCATTGATGGAGGTTACTTACCTTCCAATCCGGTTCATGTCACTTTTTCACCACACAACCAGGATTAGCCTGTTAGGGTCTTCAGGATATGACGATTTCTGGAGTGGTTATTATCGTACGGACATTGCCTTCCTACTTTCGAGAATTATTATCTACTTGGTTTTCGCTTTCGTCTTCTGGAACTGCGGGCCATGGATTGAGCATATTTTGTTGCCAAAGCGCGAGGAGCCGGGCCAACCGGCCTGAGCTATACTTCTCTGGGCAATTCGCTCGCACGGAGAACGCACATGAAGAAACTCGATCTGAAAAAGCAATGGAAGGATCTTTACGGGACAAAGGGCGGCGGAATCGTCGCCGTGGATGTTCCACCGCTTGCCTATCTCATGGTCGATGGCGAGGGAGATCCCAACACCGCGCAGAGTTATCAAGATGCTATCGAAGCGCTCTTTTCGTTTTCCTACACGCTGAAGTTCACGCTCAAGAAGAGCCCGCGCGCCATCGATTACGGCGTGATGCCGCTGGAGGGCCTGTGGTGGGCCGACGATCCGCGCCTCTTTTGCCAGGCGGATAAGTCGGACTGGAAGTGGACGGCAATGATTTTGCAACCGGATTTCATCGCCCAGGCGGAGGTTGACGCCGCGTTTGAACAGGTGCGCAAGAAGAAGAACCCCGCGGCGCTCGACCGGGTGCGGTTCGAGAGGCTTACCGAGGGCGTATCGGCCCAGACCTTGTACGTTGGTCCGTACTCGGATGAGGGTCCAACAATCCAGCGGATTCACGACTTCATCCGCGCCGCCGGCAAAGAACTGCGTGGCAAGCATCACGAGATATACTTAGGCGATCCCCGGCGGACAGCGCCGGAGAAGCTGAAGACTATCATCCGCCAGCCGATGAGCTAGGCTGGACGGCATGGATTAAAAAGCTCCCGCGGAGCAGTGTTAAAGCGAACGCCGCATGAATTTGGGCTTGGGTTGCCGACGCCGCTCTTGTCATCGCCTTTGAAAACTGGGAGATCAAGCCCCTTCGGCCTGCGGAGGCTTTTTCGCGCTGCTGGCCGGCTCGATCAGCGTCACCGGGTAGTAGGCGTTGCGGATGTACTGCTTGACCATGCGGTTGGTGTTGAAGTAGGAGCCGTTGAAGGCCAGCGTGGTGCGCATCAGCCGGGCCCACTTTTCCGGCGCATCCAGGTAAAGCGGGACGATGGCGGTTTCCAATTTGTTATACAGCGAGTTGGCCTCATCGGCGTCGTTCGCGCCGTCCTCGATGGCCCATCCGGTGATGCCTTCGATGCAACCCTCGATCCACCAGCCGTCAAGAACCGAGAGGCTGGGGACGCCGTTCAGGGCGGCCTTCATGCCGCTGGTGCCCGAGGCCTCATAGGGGCGGCGCGGCGTGTTGAGCCAGAGATCGACGCCCGCGGTGAGTATTGCGCCCAACTCCCAATCGTAGTTTTCGAGGTAGACGATGCGCAGCAGATCGCCGGCCAGCCCGGCGGCATCCTCGACGACCTCATGAATGAGGTCCTTGCCGGGCTGGTCCTGGGGATGGGCCTTGCCGGCGTAAATAATCTGCAAGCCGCCAGCCGCGGCGGCGATCTTCATGAGCCGTTGACGATCGGTGAACAGCAAGGTGGCGCGCTTGTAAGTGGCGGCGCGGCGGGCAAAGCCCAGAGTAAGCACCTTGGGATCGAGAGCCAGGTGCGCGGGCAGACAGGGGCGCGAGGCCACCGCGGCGAGCAGCGCCTGCTTGTTGACCTCATGGGCCGCGAGTATCTCCTGCTCGGACAGGTCGATGGCGTTGCGCAGATAGAGGGTATCGCGCCGCCACGAGGAAAAGTGAGCATCCATCAACCGCCGGAAGGGCTCGGAGACCCAGGTGGGGGCGTGAACGCCGTTGGTGATGGAATCGATGGCGAACTCGGGGAACATCTCGCGGGAGACCTTGGCATGTTTCATGGCGACGCCGTTGGCGTAGCGGGAGAAGCGCAGGGCCAGCAGCGTCATGTTCAACATTCCATCCTGAAAGCAGCCCAGCTTTTCCAGGCGCGCCGCGCGGTCGCCACCCAGGATGCGAATGGCCTGCTCTCTGTGGAAGCGGTCATGGCCTGCCGGCACCGGCGTGTGGGTGGTGAAGACGCACTTGCACCGCACCTGCTCGATGTCAGTCTCCGTAGCCGCGGCTAGCGGTCCTCCGCCCAACTGGCGCTCCAGCAGGCCCAGCGTCAGCAGCGCCGCGTGGCCCTCGTTCATGTGGTAGACATTGATCTGGTGGCCGAGGGCATGGACCATGCGGACTCCGCCCATGCCCAACGCAATCTCCTGCTGCAGGCGATAGTTGGTGTCGCCGCCATAGAGGTGATCGGTGAGGCCGCGATCCCATCCCGAATTTTCGTCCAGGTCCGTGTCCAGCAGGTAGATCGGCACGACGTGGCCGTAACGGCCCTGAAGGTCATATCGCCAACAGCGCACGGTCACAATGCGGTCTTCCACTGAAACGGTAACCCGCGCCTTCTCCTCGATGCAGAAATCCGCTGGATTCCAGGGCTGAATATCCTCAGTCTGTACGCCGCTCGAGTCCAGATACTGGCGGAAATAGCCCTTGCGATGCACCAGCGTGAAGGCCACCAGGGGAACGCCGAGGTCTGCCGCGGAGCGCAGCGTGTCTCCGGCAAGAACGCCCAGGCCGCCGGAGTAGGTGGGCATTCTGGGGTCGATGGCGATCTCCATCGAAAAGTATGCGACCAGTCCAGAGACCGGAAAGGCCTCGTAGGAAAACGGCTTGGATGAAGTCGGCTGCATGGCTTTCCTGCCTCCACGGCGTCCCCGGCTGTGAAGCGACGCACCGTGAAAACCAGTGCGGCTGGCCGGGCAAAGGCGATCTGACCCGGCTGTTATCGGGATGATCTTCCTATGATTTTAGCAAGGAAGGCGCTTGCAGCCGCCGGATCACCGGTGATTGGCAGTGATCGGCGGCTCCAAATGGGGAGCGCAGGCGGCCCTCGGCGACGAGCGCGGCTATCTCGGCCTGCAAGCGCAATGCCTCGTCGTAGCCCACCCGGCCGAGATAGAGGTACTGGATCATCGCTAGCTTGATTGTAGCCAGCAGCCCGGCATCTTTATCCGGCAGTCGTCAC
>JBEKLE010000188.1:0-11622 GCA_050010355.1 Rhodopila sp.
AGTCATACAAAGAGGTCGTTCGAGCCTGCTGCGATGCATGGAATTGGTTTGTTTCCGACGCTCCACGTATCGCCTCTATCGGAGCGCGCGAATGGGTGATTCTTTAGGCGGGTTGGTATGAGATACCTGTGCGGGGTCGTGCCGAAACTTTCTTTGAATGCGCGAGGGAAACGACCAATGCTCAGGGACACCTGCTTCGCAAGATCATCCACGCACAATTGGTCCTCCAGATGCTCGCTCAGATACTGTTTGAGCTTGCGCTTCTGCCACGGCGCCAAGCCACCATACACGATCACAGGTTCAGTCTCAGCCGGTGGCGTGAGGAGTGCCACTAACCGCAAAGTAGCCACGCGCTGAAGCACCGGTGATCGGGGTGTGATCTATGGTATGTGTTAATACATCGTCTTATCCTGCAGGTTGTCCGGTCCATCGGTGACCGCGGCAAGAGTGCTATCGAAACATATGGAATCATCGGAAGCATGAATCACACGATGGAACGAGTAGCCGCACCAAGTTCGGTGAACTCATGCGAACCGATGGTTTAGACTGGCGACTCCGAAGTCCACCCGTCTGTGATGCGCTCGGCGTAGCGGACCGCGGGACCATCAACCACACTGCCGCCACTGCTCTGTGGACAATTTTGTCTCGAGGACAGCGCCCACAAGGTGTAGTTTTGCCGTTTCAGCACCACTCTTTTCAGGAGCGCATGAAGCGCGCTGTCGGTTACGCCGTCTGCCTCCATTAACAGCCGGGTAAGGGCGTCGGGGGGCCAAACCACCTGCCAGCAGTTATGGCATGGATTGAGTTCGCCCTTTATGAACGTGCACGCCCCACTATCTATGTCGTCACCTTCCTGTCGCATGAGACTGACCCTTCCATCGTTTTTATAGCAAGTAATAGATCTGTGTTGCAGAGCGATTACTGCTCGCCTTCATCATGGTTACGTTCGTAAGTGGTATGTCGGTTGCTATTATCCCAAATCTGCTGACGGAGCCTGATATTTGAGCCACCATTGCTCACCGCAGCTTTGAGGAAGTCTCTTGCAATAGTGACGACACCCGCACCTGCATGCCGTCGGTAATGCCGATCGGCGGATTCAGGATGAGCCGATCACCCACTTTCAAACCGCCGCGTACTTCGACCGTACCGCCGTTATCGGCGGCAACATCGAGGCGCCGGAGCCGCGCCACGCCACTCTCGTCCACCACAGCCTGCAACCCGTCCTTGTCGAAGATGATCGCCTGTGACGGTACCGAGATGATCGGGTAGGATTGCGGTTCGTCCAGTCGCACGACGGCGTAGATGCCCGGTGCAAGCGTGCCATCCCGGTTGTCGACATCGACCTCGGCGAGCACCGTACGGGTGGCGTCCGCCAGCGCGCTCGCGTTGCGCGCAAGCCGGCCGTGGAAAACTTGGTCCGGCAGTTCAGGCACCGTTACGTCAGCCTGCTGACCGTCTTTGAGGCGGAAAAAATCCTCCTGCGGCACGTATATCTGCACCCGCAAAACATCGGTATGCGCGATGGTGAACAACGGCGATCCGGCGTTCGCGTCAGCGGCGACCAGGCTGCCGACATCGATCTGCCGGCTGGTGATGACACCATCGAACGGAGCGACCACCCGCTCGAAGCCCGTAAGCTCCGCCAGCCGATCCACCTGGGCCTGCTGCGCCTGCAGATTGGCGCGCGCCACCGCGACGGCAGCGATGCTGGCAGCGTAACTCAGCCGCGCCTGGTCGCCCCCCTGCTGGCTGGTCCAGCCCAGGCTCGTCAGTTGCGACTGGCGGCGATCCGTTACCTGGGCAAGTTCCATGTTCGCCTCCGACTGCGCGAGAGCCGCTTGCAACTGAACCAGTTGCGCGCGCGCCTGGGCAGATTGCTGATCGAGGTCGGGTGCGGCGATCACCGCCAACACGTCACCGGCCCGCACATGGCTGCCGATGTCCACGAAGCGCTTGCTGACATATCCAGTCGCGCGGGCAAACAACGTTGCGGTGTCGAACGCCTCCGCCGATCCGGTCAGTTCGATCTGCCGCGGGGTATCGAGCGGCTTGAGGATCTCGGTGCGCACCACCGGCACGGCGTCGCGTTCGGCCGTCTGGGTAGCAATCGTCTCCGCCTGTCGTTCAGCATGGCCCCATGAGCCGGCGCCAGCCAGCCCAGCCAATACCGCCACGGCGGTGAGACCGACCCATCGTGCCGTACGGCGGCGACGACGTTCCTGATGGGGATCCCTGGGCGACTGTTGGATCTCCGCAGGCGGAAGGGTTTCATAAGGCTTTGACGGGATTTGGTTCATGACTGCGCTCCCTTGTTGATCTGTGATTCCGCTGAGTAGCGCTCGAATTTTCCGAAAACCGAGTAGAGGTAGGGGACGAACAACAGCGTCGTGACGGTTCCCACGGCGACACCACCAATCACCGCTCGGGCGAGCACGGCATTCTGCTCCTCGCCGGGGCCACCGATCGCCATCGGCAGCATGCCGACAATCATCGCAGCAGCGGTCATCAACACCGGACGCAGCCGCGTGGTGCCGGCGGACAGCGCAGCCTGGAACGCGCTCATGCCGGCCTCGCGCTGCTCGCGCGCGAAGGTGACCAGCAGGATGGAGTTCGCCGAGGCGACGCCCACCGCCATGATCGCACCCATCAGCGAGGGCACGCTGAGCGTCGTTCCGGTGGCGAACAGCAGTAGAATGATGCCGCTTCCCGCACCCGGCAGCGCCAAAATCACTGCGAGCGGCTCGACGAAGCTCTGGTAGTTCACCACCATCAGCGCGTAGACGAATACTGCGGCGAACAAGAGGCCGATGATGAGATCGGTGAAAGCGCTGTTCATGCTGTTGATCTGGCCGAGAATGACGATGTGGTCGGCCGGACCGAGCTTGGCCCGCATCGCCCGCACGACCGTCTGGATCGCCGCGGCGGCACCACCGAGGTCGCGATCCTGCACGCTGGCGTAGACGTCGTAGACCGGCTGAATGTTGGAATGGTTATAGACCGACTGGACCGCCACCCGCTTAGCCCTGGCAACGTTGCCCAGCACATCCGGTACCACGGCGCTGGCCGATATGGTGCCGGCGATTGGCGTGTTGTCGATGTCCTGCTTGCTGGCGATCCGGTATTCCGGCGTTTGCACCGCGAAAAAATATGGGATGCCGTTAATCGGATCGGTCCAGAAATTCGGTGAGACCTGCTCCGACGAACTCAGGCTGATGTTCACGTCGTTGGCGATCGTGGCGACGTTCATCCCGAGTTCCTGGGCGCGCGTGCGGTCGACCGTGTACTCGAACTCCGGCGCGTCAAGCTCTTGCTGCACGTGTGAATCCACGATGCCTGGGATGGCGGCCAAGCGCTTCTGCAATTCCCTGGCGATCGACTGGTTGGCGGCGCGGTCACGGCCCTGAACTTGCACGTCGATCTGCGCGGGCAAGCCGAAATTCAGGACCTGTGTCGCCATGTCGGCCGGCTGGAAATAGAATTCTACGTCGGGGAACGCCACGGGCAGCTCGCGCCGCAGTTGCTTAACGTAATCGGCGGTCGGCGCGTGACCATTGTTCAGTTGTAACAGGATCTGGCCGTCGTTGACGCCGATCGTGGTGCCGTCGCTGAAGGCGAGGTTAAACACCCGCGCCGGCAGGCCGATATTGTCCAGAACGAGGCCGAGATCCGACGACGGAATCTGCTCGCGGATGTTGTCCTCGACTTCGTGGAAGATCTGGTCGGTGCGTTCGATGCGGGTGCGCGCCGGGGCACGGACATGCAACTCGATCAACCCCGCATCCACCTGCGGAAAGAAGTCTGAGCCGACGAACAGCGAAACCACCACCGCGCCCGCCACGACTGAACCTGCGACAAGCGGGGTCATCATGCGGCGGCGCAGTATGCCGGTCAGCAGCCACCCGTAGAAGTCGCGGAACCGGTCGAAGCCCACGTTGAACCGGTCATGGAAGCGTCCGAACCAGCCCTTCCGGGCCCCGCGGGCGGCATGCTCCTTGCGCAGGAGCAAGCGGATAATGATCGGTGTCAGCGTGCGCGAGATGCAGTAAGAGGCCAGCATCGAAAACACCACCGCCATGGCGAGTGGCGTGAACAGGTATTTCGACGCCCCCTGCAGGAAGAACACCGCAACGAAGACGCAGCAGATCGCGAGCGTGGAAATCAGGGTCGGCACGGCGATACCGGCAGCCCCCTCCAGCACGGCCTCGTCGAACCGGCGCCCTTCCTCCAGTATCCGGTGCGTGTTCTCGATCGTGACCGTCGAGTCATCGACGAGTATGCCGACGGCGAGCGCCAGCCCGCCCAGGGTCATGGTGTTGATGGTCTGACCGAGCGCCGCCATCACCGCGATCGAGGTGAGGATCGACAAAGGGATCGAGACCATCACTACGACCGTCGAGCGCCACGAGCCGAGGAACAGCATGATCATCAGTGCGGTCAGGCCGGCGGCGATGGCCCCTTCACGCAGCACACTTGTGATCGCGTTCTTCACGAACACCGACTGATCGAACAGCATGTGGATCTGCATGCCGGGGGGCGCCGCTTTCTGAATGGAAGGCAGCACGGCCTTCACTCGGTTCACCACGTCGAGCGTCGAGGCGTCGCCGTTCTTGATGATCGTTAGCAGCACCGCCCGCTTGCCCTCGGCATTCACGATGTTCGCCTGGGACAGCCAGGAGTCGGCCACATGCGCCACATCAGACAGATAGACGGTGGTGGGGCCGACCTGCTTGATCGTCAGGTGCTGCAGCGCCTCGACCGACAGTGGCATCGCGTCCACCCGCACGATGAACTGCTGGTTACCTAGTTTGGCGTCGCCCGCGGGCACCGTGAGGCTTTGGGCGTTCACCGCATTCACCACATCGGTTGGCGTGACGCCGCGGGCGCGCAATGCGTCCGGGTCGAGATACACCATGACCTGGCGGAACTTGCCGCCGGCTGGGGTCGGCAGCGTGATGCCGGGGATCGGCGCCAGTTGCTGGCGTATCTGGTACAGACCGTAGTCGTAAAGCTGTTGCTCGTTCAGCGTGTCCGAGCTCAGGCTTAGCTGTAGCACCGGAACCGACGACGCATTGTACTGGACGATGATCGGCGGTTGGACGCCGGCAGGCATCAGGGCGCGGATGGAATTACTTGCGGAGACAAGTTGGGCGATCGCGAGACTGATATTAACGTTCGGCTGGAAGTAGACTTTTTCGACCGCGACACCTTCCAGTGTCTGGCTTTCAATGTTTCGGACGTCGTTGACGCTCGAACTGATGGAATACTCGCTATACGTCGTGATCCGCTGCTCCATCTCCGCCGGCGATAGCCCGGTATACTGCCAGATGACCGTCACGACCGGGATGTTGATGGCCGGGAAGATGTCCTTTGGCGTGACTAAAATCGCACTGCAGCCAAGGAACAGCATGAGGCCGCCGAGCATGTAGAACGTGTACGGAAACCTCAGCGCAAATTGGACTATTTTCATGGGAATAACCCCTGTGCGGTCGGATGACGGTGAAGGGAGTCAAACCTTGGGGTGCCGGCGGAGAGCGCGAGCGGGAACTCGATACGAAGCAGGTCGTCTTCCGCCCCATAGTCTGGAAATCCGTACGCCGGTACGGCTGGCGCCTGAAAGGTTTTCAGCATCGGATGTCTCCTCGAGATCGGGCATCGATCTTGCGAGTGATGATGGCCCGGCAACGCCCGACCCGGCAGTTACGCTTCGAAAAGCGGTGTTAGATGTCGTTATCCACCGGGGACCCCGGGAATTGGCACGCTCGGAGAGCATCGCCGTGATCAGGGCGTCATCGTCCCTGGCTCGTCCGTCGGCCGGTTACGCCCAGACGCCTCCTAGCATAATACGGTTCTGTCGGTTCTGTTGCAAAGATTTAGCGTTGGTCGCCGGTCATCTTGGAGAGGATGAGATGAAGTCTCAGGCGGCCACCTGGAACAGTCCGGCGATGAATTCTGCCTGGGCCCCCCCTGATGTCGCTGCCGCCGATGTTTCGAATCTGCCCTTTTCTGATCATCGCCATCGCCTCGTAGCCTGCCAGCGTTCGTCGGGCCGTCCAGAAGCCACCAAAGCCAAGCCCCGGGCCGGTTAATCCGCAAGGGTCAGTTGCAAACGACAGCGAACTGAGTCCGGCGCAGGCGTTCTATTCGCTGGCAGCATAAACCGGTCACTACTTTTCATATGACGCCCGGCTACCCACGGAATTTGCGACAGAACCATTTCCGCAGCCTGTTAATGCAACGCACTCAGCCAGCGGGGAGGGGTGTGCACCGTTACTGTTGCTTCCACGGACATGCCGGGGGCAACCAGGTGGGACGCCTCACTCGCATCGTCCAAAAGGATCTTTACGGGAACCCGCTGGACAATCTTGACGAAGTTGCCGGTCGCGTTCTCCGGCGGCAGCAGGGCAAAATTCGAGCCTGTGCCACGCTGAAAACTGTCGACGTGACCGTGCAGCTTCAGATCCGGCAAAGCATCCACGGTCACACGCACGGGCTGACCAGTATGCATCTGCGCCAACTGCGTTTCCTTGAAGTTGGCGATGACGTAGACCTCGTTCGGGACCGCCGAGAACAATTTTTGGCCCGGCTGGACGAAATTGCCGACCTGGACAGTGCGGTCGGCCACTGTTCCAGACGATTGGGCATAGATCCTGGTGTACGACAGGTTAAGCTGAGCTTGCGCCAGCGCCGCCTGCGCACCGGCGACATTGGCCTCCGCCTGCCTGATCTGCGTCTTCAGCACGTCGACGCTGGCTCGCGCTGCACCGAGCGTGGCGATGTCCCGTTGCAGCGCGGCCTGGCGCTGTCCGATATCGGATTGTGCCTGCTGCCAGCGCTCGCTCGTGCCGGCGCCGGTTTTCGCAAGATCCCTGAACCGTACGAGTTCCTGTTCCGCGAAAGCCAGCGTGGCGCGGTCACCCTGGACAGTGGCGTCATCCGCCGCGATGACCTGATCCTGCTGACGCAGCTCCGCCTCGACATTGGCCTGGGCCGCCTGGGCACTCTGCACGGTCGCGGTGGCACTGGCGACGGCAACCTCGTAATCCCTCGGGTCAAGTTCTACGAGAAGCTGATTGGCAGAGAAAGCCGAGTTGTCGGTCACATGCAGCGCGGTGACATAAGCTGCCACCTTTGGCACGACAGTGACGGTGTCCGCCTGGACAGCGGCATCATCGGTTTCAACGAAATAAAGGCTTGGGACATAGAAGTAAGCAGCCGTCGCAGTCAGTCCGAAACCAAGCGCCAGCATCCAGACGGGAAGCCGACGCCGCGGCATACCGAACCTCGGGCCAGCATGACCTGTCGGTTCCGAAGCTGGCGGCATGGCGCATGGGGGGTTCGCACGGTCCGGCTTGATCTCAGGGTCATTGACGCGGCCGATCAACGGGGTAGGCGCCGGCGCGAGCAAACTATTTGCCTGGGTCATTTCTTCACCTCGGGAGTTGGAGACATCAAGGGAACAAAACAAAGAGCAACAACGCCGATCGCCGCCATGAACCAGAAGGCATCGGCGTAAGCCAGTGTCGCAGCCTGGCGCATGGCGGTTTCGCTCAGCATCTTCAATGCCATCTGCTGAGCCTGGAGCGTTGTGTAGCCACCGCGTTCGATGGCGGCCTGTGCCGCCGTCGCCATCCAGGCCTGAGCTTGCGCTCCGCCGGTCTGCAAATGCTCGAAAAGCCGGGACGAATGCAGCGTCTCACGAAGGTCGAGAAGCGTCGTCACCAGGGTGACACCCAGGGACGCGCCGAACTGGCGGACGGTCATGTAGATCGCCACGGCGTCGAGCTGGCTTGCCGCGGGAAGCTTTGAAACCGTGCCGCCCGCGATCGCCGAAAGCATCGGTGCCAGACAGAAGGCGTAAAGGATCAGCGGTATCGTGTAGAGTGTATCAGGCGTGCCCGTCGTCATCAGCCGGGCAACCAGGAACATTGACGCCACCAGCATCGCGAAAGCGAAGGCGATGGCTTTACGCTGGCCGAAGCGGGCAATGGATTTTGTAACGAGCGGCCGGATCGCCGCCGCGGTCAGGGCGTAGACGCACATGATCTCGCCTGTCTGCGTCGCGCTGAGTGGCCGCGGGTATACGTTCCGCAGGAACTCCGGCAGTGCATAAATGCTGCCGGACAGGATCACGCCCGCGAACAGACCGAGGACCATGGAGGCGAGCACGTTCCGGTCTCGAATAAGCCGCAGATGAAGAAGCGGCGCGCCGTTGCGGGGGCTGAACTGCCAAGTGACAAACAGGATCAGGGCAATCATCCCGATCCAAGTGAGAAACTGGATTTCGGATGAGCCGACCCAGTCGTCGATGTTCCCCCGGCTCAGGACGATCTGACCGGAAACCAGAGCGAGGCCGAGCAGCAGGATGCCAATTGTATCCATGCCCAGGACCCGTGGATCCGCGGGTTGCGGGACGCGCGGGTAGTGGCGCACGAGCAGCCTGATCGCGAAAACAGCGAACACGACATTAGGCAGGAAGATCAGCCGCCAGCTGACGTTGTCGGTGACGTAGCCGCAGAAGACCAAGGCGGCGGCCGTGGCGAGATAGAGCATGACCGAGATGCGCATGAGTGATGCGCTGCGCTGCGGACCGGACATGATCATGTAGACGCTCGCGCGCCACCACATGGTCAGCCCTGCGCCGGCGAAGCCCTGGATCGCTCGCCAGACCAGCAGCGTGTCAAAATCGGACGTGAACGCGCACCCGACCGAGGCGGCGGCGAAGATGCTGGCGGAGGCGACGATGTAACGCAGGTATCCGACATGCGCCGCCATCCAGATCGACAAGGGGACGCCGAACAGGAGCGCCGATATGTATGTCGTCAGAATCCAGCTTGCCTGATCCTGTGAAACGCCGAAGGCGCCAGCCATGTCCGGCAGCACGAGGTTCACGCCGTCGTAAGTGTAGAATTCCATCCAGCTCGCAAGTCCAAGGCCGAGCAGCAAATACCTGGCGTCGCTCGGGGCTGCCGGCGTTCCGGTTGGCCGGCCCCCGGCGACTTGCGGATTTAGCAATGCACCACTGGGCATTTTCACGATCCTTCCGGGCCTGTTTCCGGTAGTCCGATAATGGAGCGGTCAAAAGCAGTGCGAAAGCGCCGGTGTAGGAAGACATGTTTGCGCCAGGCGGAAGCATGGCCGCTTTTGGACTCTCGTCCCCATAAGCTGGAAATCCGTACGCCGGTACGGCTCTGGCGCCTGAAAGGTTTTCAGCATCGGATGTCTCCTCGAGATCGGGCATCGATCTTGCGAGTGATGATGGCCGGGCAACGCCGGACCCGGCAGTTATGCTTCGAAAAGCGGTGTTAGATGTCGTTATTCCACCGGGGACCCCGGGAATTGGCACGCTTGGACAGCATTGCCGTGATCAGGGCGTCATCGTCCCTGGCTCGTCCGTCGGCCGGCTTCGCCGCTTCGGTCGCCGCAGGGCGTGACAGGCGAGAGGGTGCGGCCGTCTCCGGCGGGTTACCCGCTTGGTCCCGGTATGGCGGCTTACCGAAGCGGGCTTCGATGAAGGACAGGAACGCCCGGACTTTGGGTTACACGACCTTCTTGGGCGGCGGATACACGGCCCAGATCGACTGCCGCGGCCCCGGCGCGATCAGGGCCTCCCTTTCCGGAAGCAGCGGGGTGAGCTGACCTGCCTCGATCGCCTCGCCGGTCAGCCAGCTGGGCAGCAGCGCAATCCCCAGGCCAGCCAGCGCGGCGTCGAGCAATGCCTCGGAATCATTGGCGCGCAGGCGGCCGCGCACGGCAACTTCCAGCGGTTCCGTCGTCGCCGCATCGTGCGGCAGGAAATACCAAGCCTGCTTCGGTTGCAGCGCGAATTGCAGGCAGTCATGGTCCTCCAGGTCGCTCGGTTCGGCAGCGGGACGCCGGCCGGCAAGATAGGATGGCGCCGCGACCAGCAACCGGCGCTGCGGCGCCAAGCGTTTGGCCACCAGGGTTGAATCCGCCAGCGCACCGATCCCCACGGCAAGGTCAGTACCGCTGCCGATCAGGTCCACTGTCTCGTCGGTCAGGCATCGCATCCACCTGGATGGCGGGACACGCGGCGAGGAAATCCGGCAAACGCGGCACGACAGGCCGTCGGCCGAACGCGCCGGGGATGTTGATCCGCAGCAGCCCCTGCGGCCGGGCGTTGAGCCTGCCGCCAGCCGAGCGTCCGCCTACTCGGCAATGATTCCGCGCCGCACGGTCGTAGCGGCCGGCGTGGCCGGCCAGCGGGGAGGCGGCCGCGCAGGTGGCACCCCTGAGCAGCCTGACAGCGGCGTTCGCGGCGCAGTGGATCGGGTTGAACGGGTTTCTGACCGCCGTGATAATGCCGCTGGTGGCGCTGCTGTGGCCAGGGTGAGGCCGGGGAAATTGGGAAGCCCAAACGGATCGGAGTGAGCTTGCATCGACCACGCTGAGTTGAAAATCAAAGGGGATAAACCGCAACACGGTGCTGGTGCCTCGCAGCCGGGTTCGCGCCTCCATCTCTTCGTAGACTTTGGGATGGTCGCATACCCGTTCGACCACAGCAGTGGCTCCATGTACCGACACGATGTCTTCGAGGACATTGGCAAGGACTGTCGCATGTCAGTCCGGCCATGGTGGACGAGGCCAACGGGATCGCCGGGAACAACGCCATAAAGCGACGATGTCCGGCATCTTATGTTTCCACTTATCGGAAGATAGGCGTCCAACATCGTCTATTTCGGGGCCGTCAGAGGGCCACCAATTCAGACGCACACAATTGGAACAAGGTGACCCCATGAAAGCAACCACATTCTCCCGCTTCGGCGCGCCCAATGTGCTGGCGGTCGTAAACGTTCCTCTCCGGACGCCGGGCCACGGCGAGGCTCTGATCCGAGTCGAAGCCGCGTCGGTCAATCCGAGCGACGTGAAGAACGTGGCGGGTGCCATGTCGCAAACCACCCTGCCGCGCATTCCGGGACGGGATTTCGCCGGCGTGGTGGAGGCCGGGCCAGATGCCTGGATCGGCGTGGAAGTTTGGGGCAGCGGCAATGCCGGATTCACCGTCGACGGAAGCCATGCGCAGTACATCATCGTTCCCGTCGCCAGCCTGCGCCGCAAACCGCGGGCACTGAGTTTCGACCAGGCTGCCTCGGTCGGCGTGAACTACCTCACGGCACAGCGCGGCCTGTTGGATGCGGCAGCCCTGCGCAGCGGCGAGACACTCGCAATCATCGGGGCGAGCGGCGGCGTCGGCAGCGCCGTTGCCCAGATCGCCCGGCGCATGGGCGCAACCAAGATCATTGGCGTGGACCTGTCGGCCCCACACCCCGACTCGGCGATCGCAAGGGCAACGGACGCTTTCATTGCCGGCGTCGCGGATACCGCCGCCGCTGTGCGTGACGCACTCGGTGGCCGCGGCGCAGACGTGGTGTTCGATGCCGTGGGCGGCGTTATGTTTCGAACGGCGGTGGCTTGCCTGGCGTCGCGGGGACGGCTGATCGAGATCAGCGCGACCGGCCAGCGGGAGGTGACGTTCAACCCCGTGGACTTCTATCGCAACGAGGGTCGGATCATCGGCGTGGACAGCTTGAAGCTGGACCTGGTCGCCGCGGGCGACATCCTTGAGGCGCTGCGGCCTGGCTTCGAAGACGGTGGTTACCAGCC
>JBEKLE010000189.1:0-11606 GCA_050010355.1 Rhodopila sp.
CGGTGCTGAACGATACGCTCGAGGACGCCTTCCGTCATCGCTATCCCGGCTTCCGCCCCGCGAACGGCAATGAAGCAGTCGCATTGGCGGCGTAACGAACCCCACAGAATTGCATGCTCTCGAGGCGCGTGCCCACGAGGAACTGTTCGACCGTTTCTTCGACCGGCTGCCCAAGGAATTCATCTTTGAGCGCGAGTTGTTGCGCTCGAGACTTTGGCGGTCGCCTGATCGCTGGGAACTGGCGCACGAAAGGTGATCGTCACCTTCCGGCGCCATGGTATTGGCAGCGGCCCTTACCGGAACGGCTCGGCTCGCCTCAGCAACTCGTCGAGTCCCGCTTCCCCGGGATTGCGCGGTTTGCCGGGGTGGATGACGCAGACCTGGCAGCTTTCCGCGGCCTCGACGAGTTGGCGATAGGTGCCGGCGGCCGGATCCACGATGTAGGCCTGCTTGTCCCTGTTGTACGCGAACATCTTATTGTTGATCTGAGTGCACTCGTTACAACTGCTGCAACGCGCGGTCTCGATGTAAGGTTCATCCGACGAATGCTCAGGTTCGGCTGCGACCGCCTCGGCCATCTGCTCCGGCGCACCCGCCGGCGCTACCGTTTCCGCGACCGCGGGTGCTGTGGCGATGTCGCGCTGCTGCTCCCACGCCCACGCCGCCCGCTCACGAGCGAGCAGCCGCTCGGCATGCGAATTGTGTATCCCGCCAAGCTCGCGCAGGCTGCGCCACCTCGCACCGATACGCCGCGCCTCGCGAATCATGAAGTTGTCGGTCATCACCTTATGCAGCCGGTTACCGGCGTCGACCATCAGCACATACGGAACGCGGTCGGTCGTGAGGTCAGTGCCATGCGCGATGGCCTCGGCTGCGGCCACCATCTGGCCGCAGCCGGCGGCGCGCGGAAGCCGCGCGAAATGCGTGGCGTAACGCCGGTCGCAGGCCAGGAAGTCTGCCGCCGTGAAGGCAACGGTCTCGGCGACGCTCTGATGGTCACCGTCCTCGTAGGCGAGCGGGTGCACCGGCCAGTCCTGCTCCGGCTGCGGGTTGCCCGCAACGCTGAAGCGGGTGGCCCAGTCCACCCCCGCTGGGGGGTCGTAGACGAAGGCCGGAAAGGCACGCGATTCCATCGCCGCCGCGCCGACCAGATAGGGCGGGATATCGCCAGCGTGACCGCCCGCTCCGGAAAACACAAAGAACAGCGCCGGACCGGGACCCGCGAGTCCGGCGAATAGCCGCTCGCGCAGACGCGGCAGGTTCGAGCCGGTGGACTGCAACACGAACGTCTCACCCAGTGCGACCGCGGTGCTGGCGAGCGTACGGCCAGACAGCCCGAGCGAGGCCCGTTCGGGGTCGTCGGCCAGCGGCACCAGGATGTCGTCGGTTTGCAGCAGGATCTTCAGCGGCAACCCGGCCGCAAGCGCATCCAGGACCCGGGTGAGCTCCACCGGGGTCAGGCCACGGGCATCGAGCCGCACCTGGTAGTCCGGGAACAATCCCAGCTCCGCAGCGCTCGCACTGTTGGCGCCGAAGTTGGCGAACAGGGCGTCATGCTTCTCCTCCCGGTACTCGCCCTTCACCTCCAGTTCGGCGATGGTCATCGCCTTGATCAGCTCCACCAGCCTTGGCAGCCGCTCGTTCCAGGCTTCCAGCGCCTCGCTGCAACTGCCGAACACGAAGCCGTATTCGGGCAGCGCCTGCGGCGGCGCGTTGGCTTTCTGCAGCGGCGGGTAAAAGCGCTGCGATTGCAGGACGGAGAGCAGCCAGCGGATGCGCTCGCGGCGGCTTTCCGGCAAGAGAGAAGGCGGAGAGACGCTCGCCAGCATGCGCGACATGACCGCAAAATCGAACGCCTGCCCCTGCGGCTGGCCGATCGCGGCGCGCAGACTTTCCGCGCTGTGGCCGGCGGCGGAACGGGCGAAATCGGCGCGCAGGATGTCGGACAGCTTTAGGGTCAGCCGGGTCAGATGGGCATGAAATCGCCCCGCCTTACGCCGGTGAATCGCGGCCGCGGCGTGCGAAAAGAAGCGCCCGGGCAGGGCGGCGTCGCACTCCACTACCTCGCCATCGGCCGGCAACTTCGCCCGCAGGTGCGCAAGACTGTCGGCAAGACCGTCGTCGGGGCTCGCGGTGAGGCGCTGCGCTGCCGTCTGCCACAATGTCGCGAACGTGCCGCCCCCATCCGCCGTGGCGACGCGGCGCATCTCCCGCTCCATGCGCTCGGCGTGGTGGCGCAGGCGTTCGGGAACGACCTCGCCCTCGAGTGCCGCGTCGAACAACTCGGTGAGTGACCGCACCGCGCCAGCGTCGCTGGCATTGGGCAGTAGCACCAGCGGGAAGTCGTAGCGCAGCTCGGTCAGGTCGCGGTAGCCGGCGAGCAGCGCGGGACGCAGGCCGAGCCCCGCTACGGCATCGAGGCCGTCGCCGGTGCCCTGGCCGGTCAGGTAGAACGTCACCTGTGCTTGATGTGCAGCTTGCATGATGCTGTCGCCTTGCATGTCGGCCAGCGTCAGGCCGCAGTGGCGCGGGGGGCGTCCGGTCCGGTGTTCCGTGGCCCCCCCCTGGGGCCAGATCGTAACTTTGTCGAACTCGGCTTCGAGGCCGTTCCTGATCAGCTCCGGCGAGCGGAGCTGGCCGGCGTGGCGCACATCCTCGTAACAGGGGACGTCCGGGTTTTGGTAGAGGATGCCCACCGGAATCGGATCGTGGTCGGAGGCGATCATCCGCGCGCGGTCAAGGTCACGCGGATCGTGTTCCTCCTGCGTGCGGAAAATCTTCGCGGTGCCGGGACTGATCGACAGGCCGCGCGCGTGGTGCAGCAGCTTGATGCGTGACGGGTCCTGCACGAACGGCTCGAACAACTTCGGCAGCCACTCCGGGCAGCGCTGCAGGATGCGCACGAAGCTGAGGCCCTTGTGGTGGAATGCCGCTGCAATCACGTCGTAGAGCACGTCCGGGATCCAGTCGACCACCTGCGCCACGAACGATACGTTCTGCACGCCGAGGGTGACAGTGAGCGGGTTAAGCGCCTCCAGCCAGGCGCCACGCGGCGTGGTAGCGCTCGTCAACCCGATCGGTGAGGTGGGCGAGGCCTGCTTCTTCGTCAGGCCGTAGATCTGGTTGTCGTGCAGCATCACCGTCAGGTTCATGTTGTAGCGGATGGCGTGGATCCAGTGCGCCGCGCCGATGCTGCAGCAGTCGCCGTCGCCGGTGTTGACGAACACACTGAGATCGGGCCGCGCCATCTTGACGCCCTCGGCGATCGGCAGGGCGCGGCCGTGGATGCCGTGCAGGCCGTAGGTCTTCATGTAGTGCGGGAAGCGGCTGGAGCAGCCGATGCCGGAGATGAACACGGTCTTCTCCGGCGGCAGTTCTTCGTCGCGGCACAGCCGCTGCACCGCGGTCAGTATGGCGTTGTCGCCGCATCCGGTGCACCAGCGCGGCACGCCGCTTTGGTAGTCCTCGAGCTCGTAGTGCTCGTCGTGCAGCCTCAGCAGGCATTCCATGGCGGAGCTGGACATGCTCGGGGTTCTTTCAGTGCGTCTGCAGCTTGCGGAGAATGGCGGCCCGGATCAGCGCCGGCTTGATCGGCTGGCCCTTGACCTCGCTCCAGCAGTCGACATCGACCAAATAACGTGCGCGCAGCAGCATCGCGAGCGCGGTGTAGCGCCGGTTGCTTGCGTCGATGAGCGGATCGTCAGGCGGATCGCACCAGTTGCCCTCGATGGTCATCACCTGGCGGAAGCGCGACATGATCTCCTTGATGCCCGACGCCATCGGTTGCAGGAAGATCAGGTGGATGGAGGATACGGCATGTCCTTCGTCGCGCAGTTGCTCCACCGCTTCCTCGATCGCGCCGCGCGTGCTGCCCCAGCCAATCACCAACAACTCGCCGCTGTCCGGTCCGAACATCGGAGGCGGCAGCAGTGTCTTCTGCAGTGCCGCCAGCTTGCGGCTGCGGGCGTGGATGCTCTGCCGGTTGATGTCGGCGTCATAGGCGACGTGGCTCTGGCCGTCATGGGCGAGACCGGTCAGCGTGTGCATGCCGCCGGGCTGGCCCGGGATGATGCGGCGCGCCAGGCCGGTGACCGGATCCCAGTCATACGGCCTGGTACCGTCGGGCACGCTGCTCTGATCGGCCGGCGGCGCCAGCCAGGTCTCGTGGAACTGCGGGCGCGGGATCGGCTGCTGCGAGCTCGCGAGGGCGGCATCGGTGAGCAGGACCACGACCATGTTGAACGTTTCGGCGATCTTGCGCGCGGTGATCACCGAATAGAAGCAGTCCTCGATGGTGGCAGCGGCCATCACCACCTTGGGCGCGTCGCCATGGCTGCCGAACATGGCGGTCAGCAGATCGCCTTGCTCCACCTTGGTGGGCTGCCCAGTGCTTGGGCCGCCGCGCTGCACGTTGATGACGACCAGCGGGATCTCGCCCATCACCGCCAGCCCGATGCCTTCCTGCTTCAGCGAATAGCCGGGGCCGGAGGTGATGGTGACCGCGCATTTGTTGGCGTAGGAGGCGCCGAGGGCGAACGCGCAGGCGGCGATTTCGTCTTCCGCCTGGTGCACGATCCCACCGACCTTCTCGAACACGTCACTGAGATAGTGCGAGGCCGAGGTCGCCGGCGTGATCGGGTACATGGCGCACACCTCCATGCCCGAGGCGAGGATGCCAAGTGCCAGGGCAGTGTTGCCGTTGACCACGATCTGCGGTTCGGTCGGGCGCCTGGCGGGGATGCGATACCTGAAGGCGAGATTGTGCTCAGCCCACGCAGCGCCGGCCTCGAGCAGCCGGACGTTGGTGTCTATGACAAGCTGGTCCTTCTTGCCGAAGATCAGCGCCACCTGCTCCGCCGCAAGCTGCATGTCGAGGCTGTAGATGTTGCAGAGCATGCCTAGCGCGAACATGTTCTTGCCGCGCCGCGGGTCGGTCACGATGGCGTGGCACTCGCGTTCCATCGGGACCTCGTGCACGTTGTAGCCGGTCGCGACAAGCTGGTCGTAAATCCCGGTGTAGGAGGCGACGATCGCCTTGTTGCGATCCTCCCGCCACATGCTCTCGAGCAGGATGGTGGCGCCCGGCTTCAGCTCGCCGGCACGCACGCGACCGAGCAATACCTGCTCGTTGAAGGCGATCGCCAGATCGGTTTCGTTGCCGCCGTTGGTAATGCGGCGTGTGCCGAAGCGAATGCGGTTGCCGGATGCGCCGGCGACGCTGCGTGCCGGCGGGCGGATTTCGGCGGGGATGATCTCCACCGTCCATATGCCGTAGCCGGCGCGCGCGGCAATGGCGCCCAGGCACTGGCCGCAACGCTGCGCGCCTTCCCCGGAGTCGCTGATCACCTCGACGATGTGTTCGGCAAGCGTGGTCACCGTCTTGTCGCGGGCGGCTGGTCGCTGCTGCAGGATGACGTTGTTCATGGCCTGTTCTCGGGCTGGGAATTATGGATGACCACGCGGAACGCGGTGCCGATGTTCATTCACAACGAATGCGCGCGAAGTTGCGCTCACTCGCCGGGATGCCGAAGATCGTCGTGGCGGCAAGCTCGGCTCCGGGTTCGCGGATACCGAGATACACCTTCATGCTGCGCGCGGCCTTGCGTCCTGCGCCCATCGCCTCGATGACGGTGGCCGCGCCGGTGACGATGTCGCCGCCGGCGAATACGCCGGCCATCGACGTCGCCTGCTCCGCATCGGTCTCGATGTAGCCCCACTTGTTGAGGCGCATGCGCGTGGTCTGGCCGATGATCGGGTTGGCGTTGGTGCCGATGGCGAATACCACCTGGTCGCAGTCGATCTCGTGCTCGCTGCCGGCAACCGGGACCGGTCGGGCGCGACCGGACTTATCGGGCTCGCCGAGTGTCATGGCGATGCAGCGCATGCCGCGCACGTTGCCTTTGTCGTCGCCGAGAATCTCCAGTGGCGCGGTAAGCCACTTGAAGACCACGCCCTCCTGCTCGGCGTGATGAACCTCCTCGGCGCGGGCGGGGCATTCCGCCTTGCTGCGACGATAGATGCAGGTGACGTTCTGCGCCCCGAGGCGGAGTGAGACGCGCAGCGCGTCCATCGCGGTGTTGCCGGCGCCGACCACCGCGACATTTTTGCCAAGCGGGATCGGCGTGTCGAAGGCGGGGAAGTCGCGTCCGCGCATGAGATTGCAGCGCGTCAGCAACTCGTTCGCCGAGAGCACGCCGTTCAGCGAATCGCCGGGAATGCCGAGCATGGCGGGATAGCCGGCCCCGGTGCCGATGAACACGGCGTCGAAGCCCATCTCGTCGATCATCTGCGGGATGGTGAACAGCCGCCCGACCAGGGTGTTGCACTCGAACTTCACGCCGAGCCGGCGCAGGTTGGCGATCTCGGCGTCGATGACCTCGTTGGGCAGGCGGAAATCGGGGATGCCGTAGCGCAGTACGCCGCCCGGTTCGTGAAACGCCTCGAACACGGTCACCTCGCAGCCGGCCTTGGCCATGTCGGCGGCGCAGGCCATGCCGGCCGGGCCGGAGCCGACGATGCCGACGCGCCGTCCACTCGGTTCGATATGCGGCAGGTTGGCCCAGCCCTCGGCGATGGCACGGTCGCCGACGAAGCGCTCGAGTCGGCCGATCGCCACCGGTTCGAGCGACTCGCCGACGATGCACCGGCCCTCGCATTGCGTCTCCTGCGGGCAGACCCGGCCACACACCGCCGGCAGCAGGTTGGTGCGGCCGATCGCGTCGTAGGCACCGTGATAGTCCTTCGCTGAGATGCGCTCGATGAAGCCGGGAATGTCGATGGCGACGGGGCAGCCCGCGACGCAGAGCGGCTCAGGACAGAGCAGGCATCGCTCGGCCTCGCGCAGCGCCTCGGTCTCGGTGTAGCCGCAGTTCACCTCGGCAAAGTTGTGCGCCCGCTCGACAGGGTCCTGTTCACGGACCGGCGTTCTCTGCTGTGGTATCGATCGTATCGTCCGCTTTTTCGCCATCACCATAACCCCAGGCAGGCACAACGGGAATTCGATAGTCCGGAGCCATACTCGCGGCGCCGCGAAGCGGGCTCGCAGGCATGCCCGCAGGCCAGATCATAATGTCGGTTGCAGGTTCGCCATGCGGCAGCTTTCCGACCAGCGCGCCACGGCCGCTTGCTCCTCTTCGGCGTAGCGCCGCAGGCGACGCATCATGTCGTCGAAGTCGACGAGGTGGCCGTCGAAATCCGGCCCGTCGACGCAGGCGAACTTCACCTGGTCGCCCAGCTTCACGCGGCAGCCGCCGCACATGCCGGTGCCATCGACCATGATCGGGTTGAGGCTGACCATGGTTTTGATGCCGAGCGGCCTTGTGGTCTCGGCGCAGGCTTGCATCATCACCGGCGGACCGATCGCGACGACCTCGTCGATGTCGGGGTGGGCAGCGAGGGCTTGGCCGAGGCCGTCGCTGACGAAACCCTTCAGCCCCGCCGAACCGTCATCGGTGCACAGAATGACCTCGTCGCAGCAGGCGCGGAACTTGTCTTCCCAGAAGATCAACCCTTTGTCGCGGAAGCCGAGGATACCGATGACGTAGGCGCCGCCCTGCCTGAAGGCGCGTGCCTGCGGATAGATCGGTGCCACCCCCAGGCCGCCACCGACACAGACGACCTTCCGCGCGGTGCCGATATCCGTGGGGATGCCCATCGGCCCGACCAGCGCATGCAGGCACGTGCCGGGCTGGCAGGTCTGCTGCATTTCCCGTGTGGTCTTGCCGACTGCCTGCACCACCAGCGTGACGGTACCGGCCGTGGGATCGAAATCGGCGATGGTCAGGGGAATGCGTTCGCCGTGCTCGTGCGACATCACGATCACGAACTGCCCGGGGTGCGCGGCCTTCGCCATCAGGGGATGGCGGACTTCAAGCAGGTAGGTGACGTCGGAAAAATCCTGGCGCCGGAGGATCTCGAAGTAGTTGCCGTTGCCTTCCTTGATGACCTGCATGGGAGCTGACCTCAGCGCCGCGCTCGCTCGATGAACGCGTTAACGGGTTATCAGCTATCATCCTGCCACAGGCGCGTGCCGGGCATTGATCTCGATCACGCGGTTGGCCCGGAACTGGCGCATTCCCTTCCCAAACGTACAAAATGTTGGCAACAAGGCAGACCTCACATATTATTAGCCTAATATTACATCATATATGCCTTAATCTCATCATATGTGCCTCAATATTAAGTCCTTGGTGGATAACGAATTAAGCGTTTGTGCGGCGCAAAGCCGCCGCAGAAAGCTCCGTTGGACAAACGTGGTGCGTTGGGGAGCAGGTGGGCTATGGAGACGTCACCCAGATCGTTGGCCCGGCGGATCAGCCGGGGACTGCGTGCCTGACTCCGTCCGGGCGCAGGCCCGCACTCTGGCGTTGTCGGTGATGCCGGGGAACCGCCGGCGCGGATCTCGGCGGCGGCTTCCTCGGAAATGACAAACATGGCAGGCAGCACGGTGACGTAAGCGGTGGCAGGCAAGCCGATCACCGGCTTGGCGGTCGAATACCGCTCAGCTAATTCCACCACACGCGATGACCGCGCCTATCGCGTACCATGCCTAAGGCGGGGGGTTTGGTGTCGGGTGGATCGCAGGCGGCTTACAGCCACAGTCGCGGGCCTTCAAAAACCCGCAACCAGTTGAAGGATATCGGTCGCGGTGAGTGGCTGAAGATCGAGAGTATGCAGCATGCCTTCAAGACACCGACCTTGCGCGATGCGGATCGCCGCGGGCCGTACATGCACGACGGCTCCGTCGCCACGCTCGCCGATGTGGTTGACCAATACGATCATGGCGGTGTCGAGCGGCCGAGCCTTTCTGACGAGATCAGGCCACTGCATCTGACCGCAGCGGAAAAGCACGATCTGGTGGCCTTTCTTTGCACCCTCACCGCCACCAATGCGCCGGTCATTTTGCCAGCGCTACCCAATCCGCAGGCCGCCGCAGAGTAAAGCACGGCGCCGCCGCTTTGCCTTTACACTCCAGGAAGTATTCCAATGCGCTTTGATGTTTGTGTCTTCTCGACAGGCCTGATGATCGCAGCGCTTGGCCCCGCACACGCCGCCGATGTCACCGTCTATCAGGAGGGGAAGAACTTCTCCGAAACCGCGGTGACGATAAAAACGGGCGATACGGTGACCTTTACCAACAAGGATCCGGTCACCCATAACGTCTATTCCGACACGCCTGGGATGGCGTTCGATCTGAAACAGCAGAAGCCTGGAGCATCCACGACCATAACCTTCGATCATGCCGGCAAGGCGACGGTGCAGTGCGCGATCCATCCACTGATGAAGATGCAGGTCGACGTGCAATGAACATTCGGACCAGACTGCTGATCGGCTTTCTGCTTGTCATCGTGGTCAGCGCAATGACCGGGATCTACTCGACTTCGGTCATCGACAAGACGAGCGCGCTTACCAAGGAGCTCTATGATCATCCGCTGACGGCGAGCAGCTTTGCGCTGACCGCGACCGTCGACTTTGAACGCGCCGACCGAACACTGGTGATGGCGGCGCTCGGCGGAGCAGGCGCCGGGCTGCATCAGCAGGAACCGGCGATCATGGCTATGGAAGCGACCATCGGTCTGGATTTGGGGGTTGTTGAGCAACGCTTCCCGGGTGGCCGCGGCGCCGAAATGGTTGGCGCCGTCAGGCGGCTGCTGGCCGACTGGGACACCCTGATGAAGCGAATGGTCGCGGCCGGGCCGGAGCAATTGTCAGCCCTGCTGCCGGAGCAGGCAACGTTACGCGACAAAATAGAAGAGAAGCTCGACATCCTGGTCGAGGGCGCCAAGGAAGAGGGACTTGATTTCACCGAGGACGCTACGGCGGTCGGGCGGACCTCCTATTGGATGCTGGTGAGTTCAACGGCGGTGACTTTCGCCGGCGGCGTCCTCACGGCCCTGTTCATGGCCCGCAGCATTAGCCGCCCGGTCGTCGCCATTACTCGCACCATGTCCAAACTCGCCGGCGGTGATACCGAGGTCGTAATTCCTGCACTCGGGCCGCGCGACGAGATCGGCACGATGGCCCAGGCGGTCGAGATCTTTAAGCAGAACGCGATCGAGAACCAGCGCCTGACGGACGCGGCGACGGCACAGGAACAGTTGGCACGCGACCGGCGCCAGACCACCATGGATCGCCACACCGTTGATTTCGGCGCCTCGGTCTCCGGCGTGATGGGTTTACTTGTGAAGTCGGCTGGCGACATGCGCGCCGCCGCTACGCAAATGTCGGAAGCCGCGTCGCAAACCCGCGAAAGCGTCTCCAGTGCGGTCGAAGGCGCCAGCGTATCGTCGCGCGATCTCGCCGCCGTCGCCGAGGCAGCCGATCAAATGGCGACGAGTATCAACGAGATCAGCAGGCAGGTCTTGCATGTCACGGTGACGGTGCACGAAGCGGTGGAGCGCGCCGCGGAGACTGACGCAAAAGTTGTCGGGCTGACCGACGCGGCGGACCGGATCGTCGATGTGGTTCGGTTGATCACCGAGATCGCCGGTCAGACCAAACCTGCTGGCGCTGAACGCGACGATCGAGGCTGCCCGCGCCGGTGAGGCTGGCCGCGGATTTGCGGTCGTCGCCGGGGAGGTCAAGTCGCTTGCCGGCCAAACCGCCCACGCGACGCGGCAGATCAGCGCCCAGATCGTCGCCATACGGACGGCTACCGGTGAGGCCGCGGTGGCGGTTCGCGAGGTCGGCAAGGCGATTGGCCAGGTCTCGTCGGTGGCCGTCGCGATCGCCGCGGCGGTGGAACAGCAAGCTGCCGCAACCCAGGAGATCAACGGCAACGTCCAGCAGGTCACTGTGGCTACCAACGCCGTCACGCATGTAATGGCGGAAGTGCTGACGATCGCCGAACGAGGGGACATTGCCAGCCGCTCCGTGCTGACCGCGGCTGATGAAGTCGGCAATACCGCCGATACGTTGCGCGTTGAGGTCGACGAGTTCCTCGCGCTGATGACACGAAATGATGCTGCCGAACGCCGCGCCTTCGAGCGAATACCGGGCGGTGGTGCCAGAGTAAAGCTACGCGTGCCGGGATACGCTGATGTGACCGCCATGGTGCGGGATATTTCGCGCGGCGGCGTCGCCCTGCTGTGTGACAGCACCCCGCCGGCCGGCACCGAGGTGGAGGTGGTTCTGTCGACTGGCGGAACCGCATCCGGTAGGATCGTGCGGTCGGGCAGTGGGGCGGTCATCGTGTCATTTCGCCAGAACGCAGCTACCGCGAGGAGTTTGGATCAGGCGATCGAGGCGATCATTCATCCAATACTCTCGGCCGCCTGAAGCCGGGACGGCTTGCAACGATCGGCAGGCAGACCGAGCCGGTCCGGGCGGACTAAAGACAGCGAGTTATGGAGTGACTGATTTTTCTGCCTGGTCTACCTTCCCGCATAACAACAACGCAGCGGGAAGGGAACAACCATGTCGGTCTTCGTAATCGGCGGCACGGGTTTTATTGGGCTTCGCGTCATCAGGCTGCTTGCGGCGCAGGGCGAGGAGGTCGTTTGCATGGATATCAATCCGCACGCCACCTCGTTCGCCGATCTTGGCCGTCAGGTTCGGGTCATCCGGGGTGACGTGACGCAGTTCGACGACGTGATGGCGGCGATGAG
>JBEKLE010000190.1:0-15448 GCA_050010355.1 Rhodopila sp.
CGGCGATCCCATCATCCCGTCCCCTGGTCCGAATTCCGTTCGCCGTAACGAATCGAACCACGGACATGCTGTCAACTGGGTGCCTCCTATGGGCGAGTCTTTGTTTAGGCGAGTTGGTATTAAACGTCGGCCTGCGCGGTCGAGAACATGGTCAGAATCCCTTGGTCGACCAAGGAATTAGTATCAACTGCGGGATCTCGGCCGAACTCCAGTTTTCCGATCGCGCGCGTCTCCGAAATACCCACACCATTAAAAAATCCGTAGTCACGGACATTGGTTGTCGTCTTGGTCCGTTGCGCCCAGCCGGCGCCGATCGCCTGCGCGCCACAGAGGAACGACGCCGCCGTGTCGCAGCCCGCCCCGGTTCCGACCAGCACCGGCAGCTCGGGGATCTCGCGGACAATCATCCCGTCCCAGACAAGATCGCCGCCGGCGAACATCGGATTCTCCATCCACTTCGTCTCACGCGGCCTCGCATCGGTGTTGGCCTGGATGACCTCCGGATCGGTGCGGAAGTCACGGAACACCAGGCTCGGCATGAACGCCACGAACCACTCCTCGTCGTTGGTGTCGTTCGTCATGATCGGGCGAATATGGGGCGAAGCGGTCTGCGCCTGCCGAAAATATGGGGCGAAGCGGTCTGCGCCTGCCGCTTGCACAGCGACAGCAAGGCACCGCTCATTTTGTCGGTCGCGGTGGCGAGTGTGCTCAGCGCCGTCGCCATGACCCCAGCGGAGAAGTTGGCCGCCAGATGCCCGAACCGCACCCGGTCCGAATTGCTCGCGAGCCAGGCGTTGCGCTGCGCCGCGGTCGCGGTTGCATACGGGATGGTGACACCGTTGACCGTGCCAACACTCGACAGCGCGGTGATGATGTCGCCGCGCAGCTTCTCCATCGACCAGTTCTTGAGCGAGGTCTTGGCGACGTCCCGCAGCTCGATCGTCGACCGCTGTTCGTCCCACTCCGACACGGCGACGGCGTGCCGGATTGGCGCGACGGTCAGCTTCATCGAGCGCTGATCGAGGATTTCTTCGTTGCCCTCGAGCACGGTGTTGCCGGTGACACCGGAGCCGACCAACCGGCGGACCGCCGCGAAGGTGATGGTGTCGCCGTTTTTCGTCGTCAGGGAGTCTTTGACCTGGATCATCGCGTTTTCGTCGGTGCCCATGTATTTCTTGAAGCGGTTGGCGCGGATGTATTCGGCAAAAAACTGCTTGTCCCAGATTTGCGGAGTTAGGCCGGCTCTAGCCGGGGTGACATTCATTTCAGTCATAAGTATAGCCTCCGAATAACGTTGAAGGGATCGGGGAGTTCATTAGGCAAACGCCCGGCAACCATCCGGCGGCGATGTCTCGGACCCGAACCGACTCTCAGGGTGGAGTGCGCCCGTTGCCTTGCGGCCCCCGGCGGCGGGAATTGCCAGACCCTTAAGCCTGGTATGCGACCGAATTTACCTGACCGAACGAGGCGCCCCCAGCGGTGGTCGTGACGGCCATGGTCAACTCCAGAACCACGCGCTGGGCCGGCGCCAGGCCGGTGCCGGTGATGGTGAACGCCAGCGGCGCAGCCGTGGTCACCGGTATCTCCAGCGCCGAAGTAACGGTCAGCGCGGCCTCGGCGCCGAGTGGCGACTCGGTATAGGCCGCGAGCGTCATCGTGGTGGCGAGTGCGGTGACATCGGCCGCGGTCGGCACCACGGCGTCGACCACCACGGGGATCGCCGCACCGGCCACGTAACTGTCCGGCAGGTTGAACTCCCAGATGCCCTTGGTGGTCACGGTGGCCGCGCCGGAGGTGGTGGCACCGAACAGGCTGAGGCTGGCACCGGCGGTGCGCGCGATGCCGAAGGTGGTCGCGGAGGGCGCCGCAGTCACCGGTACGCCGGCATCCGTCTTCACGCTGGTCAACGCCAGAGTGCGCTGCAGGCCGCCAGCCGAAATCGGCACGAAGGTCGAACCGGCGCCGGTCAAACCGGAAAGGCCGGATTGGTTCGCCACCATGTAAACCGTTCCGCCAGGAACGGTTTCCGACAACAGGAAAACTTCGTCGCTACCGAGACGGGTGCTATCGACAACAGTGATGGTCATTATTTGAGAACCCTTTGAGCAGCTATTTGCGGCGGGGCGCCAGGATGTCGGCGAAATCCTCGGCCACGTTGATGACCGGCGTGTTGCGCGGGCCAGCCGATCGCGCCGTGCCCAGACTCTGCGGCAGATGCACCCGCGCGCCGGCGACCGCTGGCGTGCCGGCAGCAAACTCAGCCTCGATCCTGGCGCGGATCTCGGCCTCGACCCTGGTCCGGAACGCCGCCGGATCGCTGCCGATCTCCTCCATCGCCATAAGCCGCTGCGCCTGCTGATAAGCCCAGCGGTATGGATTGGCCTGCCGGGTCAACTCCGACCGCAGCGCAGGGTTCGAATCGGCGGCCTGCTTGAACACCGCCATTTTGGCATCAACGTCGGCGTCGTCGTGCTGCGAGCGCAGCATCGCCTCCGACGTATTCAGCCGCTCGTTGAACAGTTGGCGCTGCATATAGACGTGGTAGCCCGCGGGATCCTCCAGCGGGCTCGGCACGGCGACCGGCTCGGGGCGGTGCTCCGGAGGAGGAGGCTTCTGCGCGGCCTCGAGCTGCGCCCGCAGCGCCGCCATCTCGCCCTCGAGGCGTTCGGCCCGACCTTTGTGATCGGCCCGCTCGCGACGGGTCGCCTGCAGCGCGGACTTCAGGCCGGTGACATCCTCCGGCTCGGGTGTCGCAGCCTCGTCCGGCTTTATTACGTCACCAGGCTTGTCACCAGGTTTCGCACCCTCGACCGGCTCACGAGCGGCCTCGCCGGACGGTTCCGGTTCGGCCGCTGACGCCACCGACGCATCAGCCGGGAGCGCCTCGGCCCCCTCGGGATCGAGGAAGTCTTCTAACTCAGTTTCTTTCGCCATGTGTGATTTGCCTCTTTTGCCCGATGTCAGCTCGGCGCCGGCAGCCCGTTACGATCCGCCCGGCTGCGGCGGCCCTCGTCGCTCCATCCCGGAGCACCGCGAGGGGCGAGTGGACTGGTAAGCGCTCGACGTGCTACATGTAGGTTATGGCCAAGAGTAGCGCGAGCGTTAAGCGGCGGCGGGATGCACTCCGGGCGATGGGAATGCGCCCGATTCAGATCTGGGTGCCCGACACGCGAGCGCCGGGTTTTGCTGAAGAGTATCAGCGGCAGATGCGTAACATCATCGAGGCGGAAACCGATGAGAGCCGGGCGGAAGATGAAGCCTGGTTCGCCCTGAGTGTCGAGGGCTTGGACGAATCACCTTGAAGCGCGGCGACGTGGTGACGGTCGTCCTGCCAGGCGGGCTCGGCAAACCGCGACCCGCTGTCGTGATCCAGGCAGACATGGCAGGTCCCACGACTGCCACCGTCACGGTGCTGCCGTTCACCAGCACCAAGGTCGACGCACCGTTGTTCCGTATCGAGGTTGCGCCCAGCGAGCCGAATGGATTGGAGAAACTTTGCTACGTTCAGATCGACAAGGCGACCAGCCCGCCGCGTGCAAAGATCGGCGCCGTGATTGGGAGCGTGGACGACACGACCATGCTTGCGATCAATCGCGCCCTGGTCGTGTTTCTCGGGTTGGCCTAGGGTTCCTACTGGAGCCATTGAGTCGCGCTGACGGGTCTGAAGGTCACATCAGTATTCGTTAGAAGTGTGAACGGCGCGTTGACCGCCCCATTGGTCCCGAGCGCCGTCTCGACCGTGGCGCCGACCGACGGCCAAATCAGGCACGACCCGCCGGAGCGGTTCATGATGACAATTGCCGTATAACGTTGCACCGCCGGCAACGTAGGACCGGTGGTCCCGGAGCAGGCGGTGATGACCGTCGACCGGGTGGTAATCAGCGTGCCCGTCGCCGGCGTGTTCCCGACCTGCCAGGTCGCCTGCGCCGTGGACGTCGACGGCACGGCGAGCGACGGCGTCAACGACGTATCACTGAAGCCAGCGGTGTCGGAGTTGTTGGCGAAAGTGGTCGGATTGATCGCCCCGCCGTTGGTCTGGCCGACGGCACCGGTGGTGGTCTGGGCGATCGCCGGCGCGCCAGCGAGCAGCAGGGCGCCAACACGGCGCCGAGCTCGGCAGCAACGTGTTTGCCCGCTGGCCGATGGCCGACGCATCCGACGCCCCGAACAGCGGATTGAGCGTGTCCGACACCGGCTAAGGCACCGGCGGTGGAACACCGCCCGCAGGCCCCGCCGGAGGCTGCTGAGACCGCATCGCCGCCTGCGCCGCCAGACCCAGCTTCGCCCGGTCGAGCGCCTGTCCATGCACCTGCGCCTGCGCGGCAAGCCCGAGCTTCGCCCGGTCCAACGCCTGGTCGTGCCCCTGCGCCCGGACCGCCAGCGGATCCGGTGGCGGTGCAGGAGGCGGCATCATGGCGTTATCCGGCGGACCGTCCGGCGGCTGCTGGGCTGCGGCATGATCGAGGGCCATTCCGTGGATCTTGGTCATCCGATCCAGTTGCGCATCGGCAACCTGCCCCGGCTGCCCAGCGTGGTCCAAAGCAATCTCGTGGAGTCTCTGCGTCGCCTGCGCCTGCTTGTCAGCCGCGTCGGCCTGCACCTTCGCCACCTGCGCAGCCTGCAGCGCCGCCGCATTCGCCTGCTGCGATTGCCCAGCCTGCGCCTGCGTCTGCGCATGCTCCTCGAGCATTTTGACGAGCTGCGCCTTGTTGCGCAGCGTTGACGCCTGAATGATGAACTCAGGCGGAAACTGCATCAGGATTTGCGGCGGAAGCTGCATGATCTGCTGGAATTGCTCCGCCGCCATCGTCGGATTGTCCGGGCCCTCTTCGACCGTGATGGTGCAATCCATGTCGCCGATGTCGTTCTCGATCCGCACCACGGTCTGCAGCCGCGGATCGCCCGGCGGAAGCTGCATCCCGATCTGGACCGCCCGCCGATCCTGCGGCGACAGCGCCTGGAGCTGCTGCGGCAGCGGCGACGTCTGATCCAACTGACCGAGCAGATCAGCAATCGTCACCGGATGATTGAGGCCGACGAATTGCGTGTTCTTGTCGCTGTCGGTCACCCGGATCCAGCGTGGACCGGTCCAGAACTGGCGCACCCGCATCCAGCAGGCCTCGTAGACCTTGTGCGTCCACTGCCGCAGGCTGTCCGCCATCGGCTCGTTTTCCATCTGCCCGCCAGACTGCTGCGCGATAATCGCCCGGCCGGACTGCTCCCGCGGATCCTTGCCAGCCATCGCGGCGTTCGCGCCCATGACGTTCATCTGCGCGACGGCATACTGCAGCAGCTCGAACTGCCCGGCGATCTCGGCCTGGTCCTTGTGGATCTCGAAATCGAAACCACGGTTCTTGACGATAACACCGTCCGGCTTGGCAGCCTCGGAGCGCGTGCGGTCGACGTCCGCAACCGCGCCCTCCTCCATGATGATCTGGTTGACCGAGAGCGCGTGCAGCAGCTTGCTTTCCCGCTTGTTGATCGACTCCTGCAACGGGACCATGTCGCGCACGATGCCGAAGCGGTTGTTGTCGCGGTCGATGCGCGCCGACCGCAGGATCAGCGGACAGGTGGCGTTGCCGTGCCGGTCCTTATACGGCGAGAGCATCGGCGGCTCGAGGAAGCCACCCTTGGTGAATGTTGCCGTCCACCAATCCTTGCGCTTTTTCCAATGGTGCTGCGCAACCCGGACCCGGCGGCGTCGGTAATCGCCCCAGGTTGCCCGCGGCTTGTCGTCGTAGGTATCGGACCGGCTTTCTTCGAGCGTCGTAGACAGGATGTCCTCACAGCCGGGATACATGTCCTCGGCCGTCTCACGGTCCATCCAGATGACGATCCCGAGATACATAGCGTCGGTGAATGCGGGATGCTGCGAGTGCGGATCGTAATAAAGCCGTTCCCACGGAATGTGGTTGATGACGACGTCGTAGCCATCGCCGTCCTGCTGCTCCTCGACGATGACCTCGGCACCTGAAAACCCCTCGACCAGCATTTGGTCGTAGACCGCAGACCGGATGACATCGAAGCGGTTCTCGTCCGAGATATACCGAAGCGCCTGGGTCGCCGCGTCGGCCCGAACGTTGTCCACAGGATTGCGCGGGAACGCCTCCGGGTCGGACCGGCCACGACGCTCGAGCCCGCGCAGCAGCTCGACCTTGCGGCCTATGACGTTGTTCCACACGACAGGTTGGCGACGCCGGCGCAGGATCGCCGCCTCCTCCGCCGTCCACTGCCGCCCGTCGTGGAAGTCGCGCGACCGCTCCGCCTCGTGCCGGGAATCGGCAGACGATTCCTCGGAGTCTTCGAACTCGCGGACGAGCCGGCCGAGCAGCTCAGCCTCGTCGCCCGGCCACGGCGTCGGTGCGTCGACCTTGGCAGCGTCGGGAGACACGCCGGCGGGCGGCGTGGAGGCGCCGGGAGGCGCGCGGGCGGACAGCGATATCGACAGGACTATCCTCCCTCGGGGTAACGTTTCCGTTGATCAACGAACAACGCTGGACTGTCCGCAGAGTGCGGTCTATTGCGTCGTCATCGGCAAGGGGATCAGCCCCGGCCAGCATCACAGGGACCACCCGGATCATGATCATCGAAACCAGCGGCAACCAACTCTATCGCGTCAAAGAAACCGGCGACGCCGACCTTGCCCACGTTTGGCTCGGCATCGAGGTCAAGAAGGTTCGCGGCGCCTACGTGCCCAAAGCCCGCGCACGCAAGACCCTGGTGCGCAAGGCCGCCACACGCATCGTCGACGCCGGAGCAGCAGCATGAGCATCGGTCAATTCGCAGGCGATGTCGTTGGCGTTATCGCATTGAGCGGCATCGCCGCCTTCGCGGGAACAGTCATCTACGACCAGTTACACGACCACCCGAACAAAAGACTGGCCGCGTTTACAACCTGCCTTCGAATGATCACCTGGATCGCATTCTGGAGCGCCATAGGCATTCCGGCCGCAGCGATCACCCTGCTGATCTGCATCGTGTGGCCGCCGATGCTGATCGTCATCGTGGTCGGGGTTTTCCTCACCATAGGGTGGAAAGTCCGGAATGTGCCGATGCCTGCCGGCACAGCCAATTCCGACTTCGTTACCCCGCTGCTGATCGGCGTGCTGATCGGCAGCAGCATCCACCACGACCGATGAACGCAGAAGCAGCAGCATGAGTGACAACACCGACTGGCGGCTGATCGTGCTGGCGTCACAAAAAGCGCAGATCGCCGCCGAGGCCGCCGTTGCATCGGCACAACTGCTGGAAAGCGAAGTCGGCGGGCGGCTGACGTCGGTCGAGGCGCGGCTTGGCGGCATTGAAGGCCGGATGTCCAATCTGTTCGCCGGCCAGGCGAGCCATGAGCGCGCGATCATGCGGATTGCCGAAATTCAGGCCGGCCATACGGTGCTGTTGAATGAACACACCGATCGCCTGACGCGGATCGAGGGGCGGCTGGACGGGATCGAGGGGCGGCTGACTGTCGAGACCGGACAGCTACAGGACATCGAGACGCGGATCACCCGGATGGAGACGCTGCTGACCGACATCGCGCGGAAACTCGACGCATGACCCCCGACCACTTCCGCGCCTGCCTGGACCAAATTGGCTGGAGCCAGCGCAGCCTCGCCGCCATGCTCCAGATCGACGAGCGCCAAGTGCGCCGGATGGCAGCCGGCGCCGCCATCCCAGAGCCGATCGCGACGTGGCTGGACACGCTGGCTCGGTTCCACGAGAGCCACCCGCCACCGGCGCGCCCAGCCCGGTCAGGCGACGCGCCAACCGCCGGTATCGTCCTCGCCACGTGAGCGCCGGAACGCGGCGTCCCATGAATCGCGCGGCGGCTCAGCACCCTTCGGCGGCGGCGGCAGGAGAACGTCCAACAGCATGCCGATCAAGCCAAGGGCATCTGGCACATCATCGTGCTTGCCAGCGGGAAACGACAGCAGCTCGGCCTCGAAGTCCGCCCGCCACGGCGCGTCAGCCGCGACATAAAGCCCGTTGAGCGCCATCCGCCCCCGGATCGACTGAGCCCGCACGCTCTTGTCGCCGCGCGTCGGAAACGTCTGCCGCGCCACGAACGCCCGACGCTCGCGAGACCGCCGATCCAGCCATGGCCCGATGCCGGCACGGATCTGGCCCGTCTCCTCCGCCCAGCCCATCGGATGCCAACGGATCACCAGGTCGCAGAACGCTTCGACCCATTGATCCGACGACGTCTGGCCGCGCCACAGGTCCAGCACGTAGAGCCGATCGTCGCTGTCGACGCCGACGACGATGTGGACAGTAAAGTCCCCACCGTCATCTGTCACAGCGTAGTCCGACGCCCCGAACACCCGCAGAGCGCTGCGCGGGGGCAGCGACGGCACCGCGCGCAGCCAGTCGCGCCGAAAGTAGTCCCCCGAGTCCGGAACCGGACGGCCCTGGTACTGCGACGACCACTCCCGGGCCGCACCCCGCGCCGACAGCGCCGCCTTGATGCCTGCCAGCTCGGCACCGTAACCATAGCTGTCATCCGACCACAGCCATTCACCAGGCGCGCGACCCAGCATGTCGTTTGCCTCGGCCTCGGCCGGCAAACGTACCACCCGCCAGCGTTCCGGCTCAGTCCGCAGAAGCTCGCCGGCGAGGTCCGCCTCGTGCCATGGCGTCATAACTAAAGCGATCGATGCGCGCGGCGTTAAGCGACGCTCGAGGTCGCCGTTGAACCAATCCCAGACCAACTTACGATCGGCCGGGCTGTCCGCCGCGGCGCGGCTTTTCACCGGGTCGTCGATCGTCACGTGGTCGGCCCGGATGCCGGCCACGGCGCCGCGAACCCCAACCGAGAGATACTCGCCGCCGTTCGTCGTCTGCCACCGCCCGAGCGCCTTGGTGCGCAGCCCATAGCCTAGCATCTCGGTGTTTTCGGTGATCACGTCGTGGATCTTGCCGCTGAAATCGTCGGCCAGCTCAGCGGTATGGCTCGCACCGATCAGCTTCATTCCTTTTCGGCGGGCCAGCATCCACGCGGCAAACATCCGCGTCGCATAGAAGCTCTTGGCCGACCCCGGCGGCATCAACACCATCAACCGGTCGACCGCGCCGTCCGCCACCGCCTGCAGCTCGGCGATCAGCAGCCGATGGTGCGCCGCCGGCGTCTGCCCGAACGGCGCCAGCGCCTCGATGCACCAGGCAAGGAAGCTGCGGCGGCACTCACGCCGGCGAAGCTGCTCGGTGAGCATGCGATACTCGGTCACCGCCGGGTGCTCCGGCTTTGCGTCGTCCACAGGACGCGCTGTCCGCGCGATGCGGCCGCCGTCAGGCATGGATTAGAGCCGGTGCTCCAGCCGCTGCATTTCGGCGTGCATCTCATGCAGCAACTTCATGATCCCGTGCTCCGCCAGTTCGGGATGTTCCGCCTTGGCCTCGGCAATCCGCGCAGCGAACTCGGCCGACGACGGGCCTGGTGCCGCAACGGGGGCAGCGGTGAGCGGCGGTTCGACCACCACCGGGGGAACAGCGGGGGGAGGCTCGACGTCGGACATGGGACCATTCCTTTTCAAAAACCGGTTATTCGACGGATGCCGGCACGCGCGCCAGCACCGGGCGGTGATGATGGGAGCTGCGCCATCAGGCGATCACTTGTTCGGCGATGTAGCAAAGCAGCGAACAATCCATCGCCGGTTGGATTTCGCCGGTCCCCGCACTCCCGTGCAGTTCGTCCAAGTAAATGCGCTCGCGGTTGCCGCTGGTCAGTTTAACAAGCCGCACGCCCAGCTCACGACTGAGGCGACAACGAGCAGCGAACACGTCCGGAAAATGGCGCCGAACGTGGTTCCAGTAGGCCGGGCTCTGTGCCTTCACGCAGCCGATACAGTTGGCATTATTGAACCCAAGCCGATACATCCGCGGAATTTCGATGCCGGCGCGCGTAACCATAGCGTGGCAATCCTGCTTCGATAGCCCGCGTTCGATCAACGGCGTGACCAGCTTCACATCCGGATTCTGTGCGCGGAACCGATCGGCCCGATCGGTCTCATCAGCGGTGTAGCCGAACGCCTGAAGGTCAGGCTTCCAGTCGCGCTCAAAGGCCCAGCGCACGACTTTCTTCATCTCGACAGTACAGACCGCCCCCGCCGTCCCAGACATATACCGCCGTCGCTCCCATACATCGGTGCAACTGCTATATTCGGCACTGCGCAACTCGATCACCGGCCGATCGAACCAATCGGCGCACTCGCCGGCAAAGCGTTGATTGTCGCTGTGCTCCTCCGGGACAACGCAGCGCGCGACCGCGACATCATGGGTTGAGGAATACGCCGCGATGATCAATTTTGTACTGACGGCGCTGGCCGTGCCGCAGGAAAACCAAGATACGATCCGGGGTTTCCGGTCGGCAATGACTCCTGCGACATCGGTCATGCTGACGCCACGCGCGGCGAAGTTGCTCGCCGGCCGGACGTAACCGCTGGCGCCGCGGCCGCCTGCTGGAGCAGCACCGTGAAGATGTGCGCGCCGCCGAACTGCTCGCTGTTGCGCTTGACCGCCCGCCGGAGCAGCGCCGGCTTGACCCCGGCCTGCTCCAGATAGGCCACGAGCCCCGCCACGTTCACCCGGTCAGCCTGCCGCACCACCTTGAGGCCGATCGTCAGCAGCGGGCTGGAATACACCGTCTCCGACGTCCCGACCGGCAGCGGGTTTGCGGTGTAATCGGGCAACACGCCGCCAGCCACCGCACCGCGCTTGGCCTTTTCCCGCCATGCGTCGTCCAGCCGCGCGGCCTCCGATGCCGCCCAGTAATCCAGTGCGAGCTTGTCCCGGACCGTCTTCGCCCGCGGCAGCAGAGCCGCCAAGGCGCGATCGAGTTCGGTGCGTGCGTCCCCGAGAGCGACCAGTTTCGGCTTTGTCCGCGAGCCGGTATCGTCGAGTGGCATGATTGCCTTCCAGTGCGACTGAAATGGAGAGACCAGTGATCAACGACCGTCCAGTTGACGACCCCAAGCTGCAGGCAGCCTTGAACGAAATAAGGGCCGTGATGGAACGCTGCGACTTTCCCGGCGCCGTCATGCTGGTCTCGTCCGAGGAAGCCGTGTTTTCCTACAAAATGGACGCGGCCTGGTTGGCATTGCGCAAGGACCGTTCGCTACCTTTGGGTTTTCGCTTCCGAGCAAAGGAATCCGAAACGGGAAGGCGCGAGACGGAACGCCGCGTCGAGGGCGCCATGCACACGATCTGCCAGCTCTCGGACTTCGGCGAGCAAACAACGGCGTGGATGGAAGACCTGAAACTGATGCTGCGACGCGCCGGGATAGACTTCGACCACACGCCATTTGGCGGACGGCCGCTCCAGCACCTGGAACCTGGCCCTCAATCGTCGTCGTCAACTAACGAATAGCCATGCGAAGCGGGATGAGGCATGGCTGACAGACAGTATCTTGAACAGCTCTCACGGCGGCTGGCTGACGAGGGCAGGCTGATCGAGGCCGGCTGGATCGCCATGCGGTTGCACGTTATTCCCTTGGACGCTTCGCCGGTCCAACTCAACGAGATGCGTTATGCGTTCATGGGTGGCGCGCAGCATCTGTTCGCTTCGATTATGACGATACTGGACCCAGGCATTGAGGAAACGCCGGGGGATTTGCGGCGGATGGACCTGATCCATAAGGAGCTGGAGGCTTTCCGCCAGGAGATGGGGTTGCGTGCGGCCAAGCCGGCTGGAAAAGGGTGAACCCCGTTTGACCACGCGCGCCGCGTTGTCGAAACCGCGATCGCCCCTGGCACCGCCCGGCACCGCACCCGCCCCGCAGAGCAGCCAGCGCGGCACCGGACGGATAGCGGCGAGGAACCAGACCGCTATTTCAGTGCAGAGTGCCCGACGCCTTCTCGGCCCGCACCACGGCGGGGCGGCGGCGAAGCTGCCGCCGCCGCGCTTCAAGATCGGCGTCCGATAGCTCCTTTGGATTAACCTCGGTGCCGCCATCGACGACGATCAGGCGATCGTTCCACCCGAGCACCTTGTTCACATGCACCAGGCAGAGCGCATCGCCCGCTTCCGCCCTGGCAATCAGTTTCACCCGCATGCGGGCGACAACCTTCGTGTAGCTGGTGTCCAACTCGCGCCGAAAATGCCGGCCCAGCGTGGGCAGCGTGATCCCCAGCACGGCGCAGACGTCGGGCTGAGTGATCCCGACGCCGATCATGGCCTCGACAGTGCGGCGGTCCTTGTCGGTGGGCACATACGCCGGTTTGCCAGGCTTGCGAGCGACGTCGCCTGAAGGCCGCTCCGAGCGGGCGACGACAGCCGCCGGGAGCGGTTTGCGCGGCGGTGATGACATTTTCGTTGTGTTCCAAGAATGGTGTTGCGTGCTCGGCGGTTCTGGCGCGTGTGTGCTTGCAGCAGGAACCGCCTGCATTAACAGGGACTTATGACATGACCGCGACGATTGAGAGCCTCACACCCGCGCAGCTTGCCGCCGTCTACAACCACCACACCGACACACCGGTGAAGAAATTCGAGAACCGCCAGAAGGGCGCGCGCCGGCTGCTCGCATTGCTGGCCAAGATCGAGGTCGCGCCGGCCGACGCGATCGCCGCGGTGATCCCGACCGCCGCCGCCCAGGTGGACATGACCAGGGACGATGCACCCCCAATGACGACCTATCCGGAGGCTATGCCGGTCGCCGCGGCAATCATGGCCGATGTGCACGCCAAATTCGCGCCGAACGCCGATGCGTCGCTGCCCGATGACCCGAACTGGACACCGGCCGACGTCGGATACGGCGACAAGATCGAGGACGACGAGCGCCTGGCCGCCGAAGCCGCATCGGCAGCAAAGCCCACGCGCGCCGAACTGAACGCCCGACTGTTTTCCGCCAAGGCTGCCCCGACGCGTGAAGCCGAGGCCGAGGCAGACCGGGAGAATGACGAAACCTTCCGCCAGGTCGCCGAAGCCGCCGCGCCGAAGGCCGCCGCCGCGGTCGAGCGCCGGCCGGCCGAACTAACCGCCAAGCAGGCCGCGAAGGCAGCGAAGCTGAAGCAGCTTGACACAACCCCCAAGGCCCACGTCGAGCCCGCCAGCGCCCCGGCACCGGCGGTGACAGGCAAAGCCCGCACCCTGATCGCCGCCGCAGCCAGCCGCCCCGAGGGCGCCTCGTCAACCGAGCTGTACGCGATCACCGGCTGGAAGTTCGCGAGCTGGTCGCACCAGATGAAGCTGATCACCAAGGAAGCCGGCATCCCGCACGAGATGCGCAAGGTCGACGGCACGACCCGGTATTTCCTGCGCACCGAGAGCGCCAAGTGATGGACGACATCGACCCCGACGTCGCCTGGAAAAACACGGTCCGGCTCGCCCGCGCGGCCAAAATCCCGGTCGAACTGGTGGTGGAATTCACCGCCGAGTCACACCAGCCCGGCCGCAAGCTCCGCCTCTTTTACGACCCGGTGACCGACCGCGAGGGCTGGGATCACATCGACAACTGAGCCACACGGACAAGGCCGGGCCCGACTTTACCGGGCCATTGTCACGAAATAGTTTCGTATTTCCGATTGACGAAACTATTTCGTAGGAGCATGGTGCGTCTACCAACCAAGGACGCCCCGATGACCGACGCAGCCGCCGCCACCTTCGCCCCGACCGAGATCGCCTTCCTCAAGGGGATGAAATCGACCGCCGGCCGCAAGGTCTTCAAGACCCAGGCAGCCATGGACAAGTGGCTCGCCGCCAACGGCGAGAACATCACCATCCTCGCTTACTCGACCCCGGAGGCTTGAGCCATGAGCGACGCGATTTTGACCGACCTGGATGTCCGCGAGCGGCTCGCCCGGATTGACCAGTTGACCGCCGACGCAGCCCTCAAGCGGCAGGAATTCGACCTCGGCTACCATAAGTTCTGGATGTCCGCGATTGCCACCGCCGCCGCCCTGCTTGGCGCCGGAGGCGCCATCGCCACGCTACTGGTTCGGCTATGAGCGACATACCGGCTCGTGACCCGATCGACCTTCGTGCGGTCCTGGCACGGATCGACCGCGACCTCGCTGAGAACGTCAAACTGCTGGCAGAAGCGCGCAAGTTCAATCGCGAGCGTTGGATACTGCCACTGACCGCCAGCATTACCGTGTTCGGCGGCATCCTCGCAGCGGTTATCGCCCGGCTGCCGGAGATCCTCCACGCGTTTCGGATCGGCGCGCCATGAGCGCCGCGTTCCGCGCCGAACTCGACCAGCTCGGACTGTCGCAGTCCGCGCTGGCACGCCGCATGAGCGAACTCGGCGACCCCCGCGACGTGAAAACCATCCTGCGGTCGGTGTCGAACTGGTGCCGCGGCGCGGTCGCGGTGCCGGGCGAGATGTGGGTGGTCATCCGGCTGCTCGCAGATCGGCCGGATCAACCGCAGCCCGCGCCTCCAACTCGCGCACATAGGCCAGCAACGCGCGCACCCACGCCGCCGGCATCGTCACCGTAGCGTTCGGCTTGGCGCCGACAACGACGCCCTCCAGCGATTCGATGTCGGCAGGACGCCTCACGCCGCCACCTTCGCTCGAGGCGCCTGACCCGGGCCGGCTTGGCAGGAGCCGACCGCGACGCCGCGGTCTCGGCGAAGGTCCGCCCCGACGCCTCCAGAACCGCCTGCTGGCCGGTGAAGTTCTGCCAGCGCAACACCCCAACATCAACGTATGCCGGCTTCAACTCGATCGCCAGGCAGCGCCGGCCGGTCATCTCGGCGGCGATGATCGTGGTGCCGGAGCCGGAGAACGGCTCGTAGACCGCGTCCCCAGGCGCCGAGTTGTTCTCGATCGGCCGCTTCATGCACTCGACCGGCTTCTGCGTCGAATGCCCGGTTTCCGACTTGATGTGCTCGATGAACCAGACCGTCGACTGCTTGCGCGAACCCTCCCAGTGCCCGGTCGACCCGGTCCGCACGGCATAGTCCGATATCTCGTGCTCCGGGATGAACCGCCAATGGTCGTCCTCGCCCTCCCGGACGACGTGCAGCGCCGGCTCGTGCTGCCAGTGGTAGTCGCCGCGCGAGATCACCGGCCGCGTCTTCACCCAGACGATCTGCGCCCGCATCCGGAACCGGCTCGCCGCCAGGCTGGCCGCCACCTCGGCGCCGTGCAGCCCGCCATGCCAGACGTAGGCTACGGCGCCGGGAAACAGCGCCCAGGCCCCGGACCAATCGACCTGGCCGTCGTTCTCAACCACACCGGTCGCCCGAGATCCGTGCTCGCCGCGCTGCTCGCCCTTGACCATGATCGCCCGGTTTCGCCAATCCGCGTCGTAGCTCACCCCATACAGAGGATCCGTCACCATCAGATGCGGCTGCGCGCCGGCGAGCGCCGCGTCGACCGCGACCCCCGTCGTGCTGTCGCCGCAAACCAGACGATGGCCGCCGGTCGGACGCGCCGAGAAGGTCGCACCGCAGCCGACGCATGCACAGTCGATCTCGCCGCTCATGCCGCTTTGCTCCGCTGCCGCCTGGCAG
>JBEKLE010000191.1:0-11603 GCA_050010355.1 Rhodopila sp.
AGGCCGGTCTCGCGCAGAAGCTGATTCATGAACAGCCCGCCGCTCATGCCGATCCGCCGATGGATGCGCCACACCGACAGATCGATGCCCTCCTGATCCAGCGCTTGCTTCCAGGCCAGAACGTGCTGGTAGACGCTGTCCACCAGCGTGCCGTCGAGGTCGAACAGAAATACCGATTGAATGTGCATGATTGTCTCCTCGGTTTGGAGTTACGTCTGTCAGGCCGCGACACGCCGCCGCTGCATGGTGGTGATCACAGTCAGGCCGAGCCCAGCGGCAGCCACGCTCGCCCCGAGCCACGGCAGCTCGGCATACCCAAGGCCTCCGGCAATAACGCTGCCGCCCGCCCACGCGCCGATCGAGTTGCCAAGATTGAACGCGCTCTGATTGAGAGTCGACGCCAGGTTCGGAGCATCCCTGGCGGCGTCGACCACCCATATCTGTAACGGCGAGACCAGCGCAAAAGCCAGCGCACCCCACACCGCGACGGTCACGATCGCCGGAACCGGGAAGTGGCAGGTGTAGGCAAACACCGCCAGCACGAGCACCAGCGCGGCATAGCTGCCGGTGACCGACGGAACCAGCCGCCAGTCCGCCATGCGCCCGCCAATCAGATTACCCACCGTCAGGCCAACGCCGAACAGCAGCAGAACCCAGGTCACCGCGCGTGGCGCGATGCCGGCCACGTCCTGCAGCAGCGGCGCGATATACGTGAAAACACTGAACAGGCTGACCGAGGCGAGCATGCTGATCAGCATCGGAGACAGCACCCGCCAGTGCAGCAGCGCGCCGAACTCGCGCCCCAGGGCGCCCGAAGACCCGCGCAGCCCCGACGGCAAGGCGAGCGCAATCGCCCCCGCGGCAACCACACCGATCCCCGCTACCACCCAGAACGTCGTGCGCCAGCCCGCGGCCTGGCCCAGCGCGGTGCCGAGCGGCACGCCAAGCACGTTGGCCAGCGTCAGCCCGGCAAGCAGAAACGCGACCGCCCGAGTACGGTGCTCCCGCCGCACCAGGCTGGCGGCGACCACCGAACCGATTCCGAAGAACGCGCCGTGCGCCAGCGATGTCACAACACGGGCGAGCACCAGCATCCGGTAGTCCGGTGCCAGCGCACAGCCGAGGTTACCGAGGATGAACAGTTCCATCAGCCCGGTCAGCGCCGACTTCCGCGGCAGCCGTGCGATCAGGATCGCGACCAGTGGTGAGCCAAGTGCGACGCCGAGCGCGTATCCTGAAACCAGATAGCCAGCCTGTGGCACGGTCACGTGAAGGTCCTGCGCCACATTCGGCAGCAGGCCCATGATAACAAATTCGGTCGTGCCGATAGCGAAAGAAGCCATCGCCAGGGCAAACAGTGGCAGAGACATAGCTGTCTCCTTTCGAAGTGCTTGATAGAAAAGCGAGATGCCAGGAGGCCGGCTGTCAGGACGCGAACAGCGGCAACAGCACTAGGTAAAGGATGGTCAGAACGATCCCGGCAATGCCGATCCGCAGGCGCCAGCGCTCCACGGCGGGGTCAGGCGTGTGTGGGAGAAGGCAGGGTGGTAGTGGCATGCGTGGCTCCGTTCAGTTTCGCGGATCCTCCCTTGCATAGCCATGCAACTAGGGTCGCAAGCCAGCGCTTGCAAGGCCATGCAAACCGTCGCAGGACTTCATCAACGAGAAAGATTCGGCCCACGAGAGCGTGTAGAGAGGAGCACAGCGGGATGATCGAGAAGCGCTACGTGTCCTCGATGGACGTCGCCCGGCTGGCCGGGGTCTCGCAGTCCGCCGTGTCACGCACCTACACGGAAGGTGCCAGCGTGTCGGCAGCAACCCGCGAGAAAGTACTGGCCGCCGCCCGCAAGCTCGGCTACCGGCCGAACTTCCTGCCGCAGGCCCTCATGTCCAGCCGCTCGCACCTGGTCGCCGTGGCGGTCGGCGGAATCACCAACCCGTTCTACGCCTCGGTGCTGGAACAGTTCGCCACGGCGCTCCAGGATGCCGGCCAGCAGGTGGTGCTGATCCAGATCGACAACGATTACGCGCTGGACGCGGTGCTCGACCGCATCGCAGGCTATCGCGTCGACGGGCTGGTCAGCTCCCTGGCCGTACTGTCAACCGAAACCGCCCACGCACTGTCCGACCTTCGCATTCCGGTGGTCTGCTTCAACGGCCGCATCCGCGCCGAGTGGGTCTCCTGCGTATCAATGGACAATTTGCAGGCGGGTGCCGTGGCGGCCGACCACCTGCGAGAGGCCGGAGGCCGCCGCTTCGCCTTCGTCGGCGGTCCGCCTGACAGCCCCGCGGCCCAGGACCGCCAAACCGGCTTCGAGCACCAACTGCAACGGCTCCGCGAGCCCGAACCCCTCGTGCTGCCCGGCGACTTCTCCTACGAAGCAGGCCATGCCGCGGCGACCCGGCTCGTCGCGGCCGACCCGCGGCCGGACGCCGTCGCCTGCGTCAACGACCTCAGCGCGCTCGGCCTGCTCGACGGTCTCCGCCGCGCCGGCCTGCAATCGCCGGACGACGTGCGCCTGCTCGGGTACGACAATATCGGCATAGCCGCGTGGTCCGCATACGAACTGACAAGCTTCGACCAGAATGTGCCGGAGATGATCCGTCGAACCCTGCGCCTGATCCTCGACGACGATGCGGCCGAAGAGGCGCGGCGTGGCGTCCTTGAGACGGTTCCCGCCAGGCTGGTTATCCGGCGCACAACGGGGCCGTGCCCGGGCCGCTGAGCGTCGGTCGGGCATATCCGGACGTTGCGGTAAGACGTCCGTCACGCCCGCGGCACCGGAACCGAGAGCCATGACGATGGTTGCCGAACGAGCCCCCAACCGCAAAGACGATTTCATCGAGGCAACGAATGGAGCCGCCACCGGGGAAGCGCCACATCCAGCCGACGCGCCCGCCAGCCAGCGACTTGCGGCACGGTATCTGTCGGCGCCTGAACGCTCGGCGCAGCCGCGACGGCGGCATTCACCGCCGAGAACAACGCGACCACAAGAAAGACCAGATCGTGATAGGCGGCGCTGAGCAGCGCACCCGTAGACAGAAAAGAGAGCAGGCTGAGCTGTAGCATACTTGCAAGCCTTGCGGCCCATTGCAGGTCGGGTCGATTTCGGGCCGCCGCCTTGATCCGGAAGCCGGTCAGGAAGCAGCTTGCCATGATCCCAAGGAAAACTGACAACCCAAGAATACCGGTATCGCCGAGCACTTCGAAGTAGATGCTGTGGGCGGCGTGCGGGGAGAGATCCGGCGCGTCGGTGGGGATGAAAGACAATTTCCCGAAACTGGGAACATAGGCGTTCCAGACATTTAGCGACTGCACCGCGTGCAGGCCACCGCCGAGCAGTGGATGATCCAGCGCGATCAGCGTACTGAGCTTCCAGACTATCACCCGGCCCATGAACGATGAGTCCTGATCCGCGGACTGAATCGTGTCCATGCGTTGCGTCCAACTCTCCGGCACGGTCTGAACCAGCACCATCCCGGCGATAAGCATTGCCGCCAAATAGCGGACCTTGTGACGCGTCGTGGCGATGCCCGCCAGCGCCAGAATCAGAAGCCCGGCCAAGCCCCCGCGAGACGTTGTGGCAATGACGCAGACGGCGAACAGGATGATGCCAGCCAGCGCGCCCAGCCGCAGCAGCCGCGCTTCCGATACCTCGCGGATATAAGCAAGGATCGGCATGGTCATCAGCACGATCAGAGCAACCTGATTGTTGTCACCCCAGTTCGGAACGCCCTCGACCTTGTGGGCGGCACCAGAGAGAAGGTACTTCAGCGCCTCGCCGGTGCCGTTGAAACCGACGCCGAGGCAAATGGTCAGCAGCAGCACGTGGATTCGCAACCGGGTTCGCACGCAGCAGACGACGAGCAGATTGAGCGCAACGATCTTCCAGAGCTTGTCGAGGATATCCCATCCGACGGACGCATCCGCCAGCGAGGTAAACTGCGACAACGCCGCTATGACCAGGAATACCAGGACCAGGGCGGTGGTCCGGTCGCAGTGGAATGCATTCTTCTCCCGGCTTACGAGCAGCGACAACAAGGTCATACCCGCAGCCACTTTGGCGTAGGGCACCATTGTGCCGATGCCGTAAAGGAAGCTGTTGGGGTCGAGCAGTGACACATACGCCCAGAACGAAATGCAAATGTATGGCCAGCCCAGCGCCATCGGAATGATGGCAATAACAGCGGCCAGGAACATGGTGTCGCGCATCGCCGTCTACCGCAACGACCGCCAACGCGGCCCATTTGGCGGCGCGATGGGGGCCGCCGGTCGGGATTGGCCGGGCAAGCGGTTCGTGAACCGGAACATGCCGGTCGTTGGGCCATTCGCACCGCTGTTCTTGATTGCCCACATGAAGACGGCGATCAACACGCCAACATCGAGACACAGCAGCAGCGCTTCCATTCGACGACCCTCCCTACGCCCGGACCCGCTGCGAACGCTATGCGGGCGGGAAAGTCCGTCCGACCGGTCCCAATTGCGTCATGGGGCTTACGGGTACGTCATGGCATGGTTCGATCCGTAATAGCAACCTTCCCGCGCAAACAATTTCCGTCGATGGCGGGCCGCAGCCTGTGCGCTCCCGGCAGAATCGACCGACAAAATGGTGGCGTGATCCATCGAGACGACGCAATCCTGCAGCATTGGATCGGGGTCGTGGTAGCCGGTCAGGGTACGAGGCACTATCGGCCGCAGCCGACGGAGGTCCGTCGCACTGGCGAGAACTCACGCCTGCCTTCTCCAACAAAGGGGGTGGGTGAAGCGGCAGGCATCGGACGGGTGGTACATTCCGGCGTCAGTCGCGGGGGAGCCGGAGCAAAGCTCCTCACACGATCATGGTTTGGTTGAGAGCCGCCGGATGGCTGCCTTGCTGAAACGAGTATAGACACCGCCCTCGTAGCGGTATGTTCCGACAAAGTGGATGAGCGCCGCTTGGCTGATGTCACCTTGCCAACCAAACGCCGGGAACCGAACCCATGGCAGCACCAGCGGGTCAGGCCCGCTATTCGCGACCAAAAAATTGGATGTAACCTGCTCCGATCCCCATACGTTCCACCGCTCACCCAGGTGTTGTTGCATGAACGCTGAGAATGCCACAGCGGTGGCACGGTTCTCGCCACGCGGGAAACCGGCGAAGCCCGAGCAGCCGCGTACGTAGCGCAGTTCTTCGGCCTTCGGCATGTGATCGAGGAGCCGCTCCGCGGCGAACTGCACATGATCGAATGTTATCTGCCGCGCGTTTTCGGCAGCCTGCCTGACCGTGGTGACAGTCACGCCTCGTTCACCCGAGAGGATGAAACCCCGATTTGCTCGTATTGCGGACGTCGCCTCGCCAAGTGGGCACTGTGCCACCAGATCAGCATCAACTTGCACAACATAGTAGCTTGAAGCCAGCTCAAGTAGCGCCAGCAGTCGTTCCCAGGTGCCGCCAGCGGGGCATCCGTTCCTTGGAACCCCGGCGATCGGCAAGATGCGCAAGCCGCCTACATGCCGGCGCAGGAGTTCACGGTCTTCTTCCGTAAGCGATCCATCGTCCAGCACTGTAAATTCGCCGGCTCCAATCGCCGCCGAGACGGACTTGATCGCAACCAGCCAACACCGCACATCGCGATGGCAAATCTGGCTGACGTACATCAGCCCGGTCGCCTCCGCCTCCAGGATGGGCGTGTTCTCGATCCCGCCGATACGGAAATTGTGCAGTGGAGCAGCAAGTTTATGCGGAAGACGGACGGCGCTCATGATGCGAAGGCTTTCTCTTCAGATCGGCCGGGGGGGGATCTTGGGCTTTCTGGACAGTTGCGGGATTAGCAACCAGGGATCCGTATCGGACCGCATCCGGTCGAAAGTCGCGCGCGAAAAAACAAGGTTAAGGCAAATCGACATCCAAACCGGGAGGACTCAAGGATCTCGTTCCACGCTGTGGCGCCCTCCGGGATGTCGCCCCGTCATGGCATGATTGATTCATAGCGATTCCCTAGCGGGTCTGTTTTGGTAACGGGCAGAAACCCAAGCTCCCGCAGTGCGGCGGCGACAAGCCGGGCCAAGGCGACGTTCATCGAACGAAAGTCTTTTAGCAATTCAAAACGAAATTTTCCATTATTCATTTCCTGCCTATGATATACGAATGCGGCGATCCCCTCTCAGGGGTCGCTGTCACCGAGGAAGAACGGACATGTCGGATCTCTTGAACGACGCGGCTGCGCCTTGAGGCTCCACGCAGACGACGCTTGCACAATCACCCTCCCGACAGGATTGGCCGGATGCGAGGTCCTCACGCTCGGCCGCTCTACGCAACAATACCGGCACCAGCACTTCGTTGCAACGGTGCCGACCGTCAAGGGTCCAGCCTGCATGACATCTACCTGTACCACGGGGGGTACAGTTGTCGGAAGAGACATCTTCGTTGCACGGCAGAGACGTCCTGTTCAGTAACATCCGGCCGCAGGTGTATGCGCCCGCACGTCCCATCTGTTGCCTTGCCGTTGATGCGGAAGAGGATTTCGACTGGGACCAGCCGGTGCGTGGCACTGGCTACTCAACCGAGTGTATGCGACGCATCGTCGATTTACGCGGGATCATCGCTGCCTACAGCTTGCGACCAACCTACTTGCTCACGTATCCCGTACTCGAGAACGCCGCCGTGGTTGGCATAATTCGCCGCCAGCACGAGCGTGGCGAATGCGACATGGGCATCCAGTTGCACCCCTGGGTCACGCCGCCGTTCGACGGGCCGGCCGGCCAAGCCTCCTATCTCGGCAACCTCGATGTCGCAGTTGAGGAACGCAAGCTGGTGAAGCTGATGGACAAGTTCCGGGAGATGTTCGGGTTTATGCCTGTCACCTTCCGTGCCGGCCGCTATGGTCTCAGCCATTCGACGACCCGTCTGCTGGAGAAACATAACTTTACCGTCGATACCAGCCTGGCACCGCGCACTGATTTTGGCCCGGAAGGCGGCCCGGACTTCTCGGGTTATGATTGCAACCCGTTCTGGTTCGGCAATGAACGTGCGCTGCTGGAAATGCCTCTATGCCGCAGCGTGGTTGGCTGGAGCGGCGGCCTGGCGCCGCGACTGTACAAAGCGGTGGCAGCGCCGGCGCTAGCCCTCCGGCGGGCCGCATCCTTGCTCAGTCGGCTACGCTGCGCCGAACGCATCACCCTGTCGCCGGAAGGCAACGACTATGCCGCCATGCGCCGCTTCCTGCGCCGCCGCCGCCGCCAGAGCCAAAGCGTGTTCTCGCTGAGCTTCCACAGCTCGTCGCTGTGCCCAGGGCGTAACCCGTATGTCCGCAGCCAGCACGATCTTCACATGTTCTACGACCGGTTGTCGGCGATCCTTGATACCATGGCGAATACCGGATTCGTCTTCGCTACCTTGGCCGAGATGCCGGCCCTGCTCGGCGGCCCCGCATGAGCGCCAAGGTGCTGCTGATAACCAACAACTTCCCGCCGGGGTTTGGCGGCTCCGGCGTTGTTTATGCCAACCTGGCGCGCCATGCAGGGGGACGGATCCTGGTGCTGGCGCCACGCCTCAGCTATGCTGATACGTTGCCAATGATCGGTTGGCGTGAATACGACCGCATGGCGCGGTTTCGCGTGGTGCGGCTGCCCTTGCTGCGCACAACCGTTGGCGTACGGCGCGGCGCGAAAAATAAAGCTGCATTTATGGCAAAGGACCTCCTGATCCGCGGCCGCTTGGCCTGGTCTGTGCTGACGCTGTTGGTGCACGAGCAGATCCGCACAGTATGCGTCGGCGAATTGCTGGCAAGCGGCTGGATCCTCCAACTGCTGAGCTATGTCCCGGGAATACGTACTGTGGTCTATGTACATGGCGAGGAGATCACAACCGCCGATCCGTACGATCCGGACTTCGTACGTCGCCGCCGCGCACTGTCCGCGGTCAGTAAGATCGTCGTCGTCAGCCGCTTTACCCAGCGCGCGGTGCTGGCGCTGCTTGGCGAGCGCGAGGCTCGGCGCATCGTGCTGATTGAAAACGGCGTGGATACAACGCGCTTCCACCCAGCGCCGCGCAACCAGGAGCTGATCAGTCGCTATCGCCTGATGGGGCAGTTCGTGTTCATCACCGTGTGCCGGTTGCTGGAGAAGAAGGGCGTCGACCACGCGCTGCGTGCCTTCGCTCGACTGCTGCCGGAACATCCCGCGACGCGCTATCTTATCGTCGGCAGCGGCCCCTACGAGCCTGAGCTCCGCGCGCTGGTTGCGGAACTTTCCATCGCCCATGCGGTGGAATTTGCCGGCAGCGTGGCCGAGCACGAGCTGGCCGACCATTACCGCCTCGGCGACGTGTTCGTGATGCCTAACCGAAGCTTACCGAACGGCGACACCGAGGGGTTCGGGCTGGTATTCCTGGAAGCCAACGGGTGCGGTCTGCCGGTGATTGCCGGGCAAGACGGCGGCAGCGTCGACGCAGTGCGCGATGACGAGAACGGACTGGTCGTGAACGGTCACTCGGTGCCGGCGATCTATGCAGCCATGACACGATTGCGCGTAGATGACGCCCTGCGCGCTCGGTTGGCCCAGCTAAGTCTGCTGGCCGCCGGGGCCGCGGATTGGACTAGTCGCGCCGACGCGTTTCTGTGCACATGTGTGGACAAATGACCCGCGCCCAGCGATGCGCCTTGTCACTATAGTAACTCAGAAAGGCAACACTGATGCCATTTCGGCCCGATATTGAACGACTACGCTCTGTCAACACAGAGACGCGCTCGCCCGACCGGCTACGCGCGCATTTTGAGGTTGAACGTGAACTGGCGGCGCGACTTCGGACGTCAAGGCCAGATGAACGAGGCGCCCTGTATGGCGATTTGTATGGTGAATTGTTCGCTCGCCTGCCGGACCATCCTCAGCACAAATTGGACCCAGCGAAACGACACAAGAACACCGCCAGTCAAGTGGCATTCCTGAAGCCCTATTTGTCACCAACTGCCGTCTTCGTTGAGATTGGATGCGGGGACGCCGCCGTTACCCGGTCCGTCGCGACATTCGTAAATAAAGCGGTCGGCATCGACGTAACTTCAGTGCTGATTGATCACACGACAGCACCAGCCAATTTCCAGTTTGTGCACACAAAAGGGGTAGAATTCAGTCTGCCGACAGATTACGCAGATATCGTATACTCAAATCAGTTGATGGAGCACCTTCATCCTGAAGATGCGAAGCAACAGTTGCAGGAAATTTACAGAATCCTGAAGCCCGATGGCCTTTATATTTGCTCTACCCCGAGCCGGCTGACCGGCCCGCATGATATCTCGGTGTATTTCGGATATGAACCCACAGGCTTCCATATGCATGAGTATGATCATGGTTCATTGGCCGTCATGTTCCGTGAGGTTGGATTCCGGTCGGCTCGGGCGCATTTCAGTATTAAAGGACGATGCCTGGACCTGCCCGTAGTGCCTGTCATATGGATAGAGAGGTTCTTGCTTGCGTTGCCGCAGGCGATCAGGACGCGGCTGGCTCACGTCGGGCCCATCAGAAACCTGGCTGGTGTTACGCTCGTCGGACGAAAGTAGCAAAGCAGGAGGGTTATACCAGCCGGCCGAAAGACCGACTCTGTCACACGACGGTCGACCGGCGGGTATCTCAATGATTTTGCGGGCAGCCGCCACACCAACCCTTCCCGCATACCAGTCGGCTAAACGCCGGCTGGTATTAAAGCGGAGGCGTCCTCCGGCATACGGTACTCGCGACTGCGCCGGCCTGAACCGATCTCAGGCCGCCCGCGTCAGCCGCTTCACAAACGCCGAAATCCGGTGCCGCCGCAGTTCGCTCCGCGCCTTGTCATCCGTCGTCATGTAATTGAGCTGCACGCTGTAGCGCGGTCCCACGAACTGCCGGTGACCGTGCCACGTCGTCGGCCCGTTCGGAAACACCAGCAGCGTCCCGTTGACCGGAGGCACCTCAACGGCGAAATCCTCGAGGTCATCCGGCCCCCTCAGCAGCCGCAGGCACCCCTCCTGCCGGTTCCAGGCATCGGCCTCCCGGTTCAGGTAAAGCAGCACGGTGACCCGCTTCGCCACCGAATCGCAGTGGATCCGCCCGTCCCGCTCGCCGGTCCAGCCGCGCAGCGTCACCATCGTAGGCGAGCCGTGCAGATCCAGCCCAAACAGCCGCTCGATCGAGGCCCGCAGCATCGGGCCTTCCATCGCCTCCATCAGCGCCGCCGCGTTCGGACCGAGATTGACCGCGTCCACCGGAAATGATCCCCGCTTGCCAAGCGGCGGCAGGTCCGCCAGCACCGCTTCCAGGCTGACAGGTGGCACGAATCCCGGCACCACAACATGCGGAAACGGCGTTGTCGCCACCGGAGTCGCGTTCAGTCTGGCGTAGTCGAGTTCGATCATGACGGCGCGCGGCTTAGCAGCAAAGCCTCGGTCAGGTCGAGAAGGTCGTCCGGCCAGTATTCATCGGGTCTGGGCCGCGCCGGGTGCAGCCCTCGATCGGGGCGGCAGGTCAGCACCGGCATCACCCACCGGATCGGCAGCGACGCCCGGCCGTCAGCGGCCCCGAGCAGGGCACCGGCGATCGCGGCGTTCGTGTCGCTGTCGCCGCCCTGGCCGACGGTTTCGATCAGCGCCGGCTCCACGGCCGTCCCGGCCGCCAGATGGAAGAACGCGTTCTGCAAGGATATCAACACCCACCCCATATGGTGCTGGAAATCCCCAGGCGGAACCCCGGCAGCCGCCTGACGCAAGGCGGCCCCAACCGGAGCGGCCGCCGCGCCCGCCGCGTCAGCAATGTGAAGCGCGGTTTCCATCATGCCCCGCCGGTCGGCCCCGGACAGCGCGGCCGAAATCGCGGCGGCGAACGCGGCACAGGCCGCGCGGCAAACCGGATGCGGATGGGACAACGCAGAATCTTCGCTCGCGACTCGGGCCGCCTCGTCCGGATCAGCCGCCCACAACCCGATCGGCGCGATCCGCATCAGCGACCCGTTGCTCTGGCTGCCGCGGTCCGCACTGTTGCGTGCGATGCGGCCCTTGTGGGTCAGAGCCTTCGCCGCCGGCGCGAACGCCAGCCGGGTCGAATGGCCGCAGTCGAACGGCTCGCTGGCATACCATCGCCCGTAGGCGGAAGCGGCGTCTTCAGGATCGTAACCACCGCTCCGCACCAGGCTCCGCGCCAGGGTCAGCCCCAGTTCCGAGTCATCGGTCGGCTGACCCGCCAGCGTCTTCCACACCGGACTGTCGCCCAGATCGCGCACGCCGCCGCGATAGGCCGCGCGGATCACATCGGCGGACTGGAATTCAACCTGAGACCCCAGACTGTCACCGATAACCATCCCCAACATGCACCCCAGCGCTCGGTCGAAGCGCTGACCCTCCGCCACCCGTGGCCAGTTCAGCACAACCTTGGGCTCCCGCCGAGGCTCGCTGCTGCCACGCCATTTCCGTGCCCGAAGTGTGGCGACCGCCGCCGGCGCCCCGCCGAAGCAGGCAAACGGCCGGCAGTCCCCCTGCTCGCCGTAGCTCACCGGCACACCGTCCTCGGCCACGAGAACGCCGCCCGCGGCGGCCAGCAGCGCGTGCCCGGCCGCAATATCGTGCGCACTGACCGGGCGCAGCGTCACCGTGCCGATGCC
>JBEKLE010000192.1:0-12722 GCA_050010355.1 Rhodopila sp.
CGCCCCATCCGTAAGCAGGAGAAAATCCCGAGAACCGCGCATCTGTAGTGCCAACGACTTTTTTCCTGCCCGTAGGCTGCTGATAATAGGTCACATTCCGATTTCAGGTGTCAAACTCGGATCAGGCGCGGAAGCCTGACCGTGTGGATTACCGAGGAGGCGATCGCGGCATGGCAGGCACCGGCCACCGGAAAGCGGGGTGGTCAACCGATCTACTCGGCAATTGCCATCGAGACGAGCCTCACGCTCCGCCTGGTATTCCACCAGCCGCTGCGACAGACCGAGGGAAGCACGGCATACGGTCCCGCCGCCGGTGGCGCAAGCTGCATCTCGGTGTCGATGCCGATACGCATGAAATCGTCGCGGTGGAATTGACGCCCGATGATGTCGGCGACATCGCGGGATTGCCACACCTCCTTGATCAGATCGACGTCGACGTTGCGTCGATGACTGCAGATGGAGCGTACGATGGCCAGGTCGTCTATAACGCTGTTACCGAGCGTCACCCAAAAGCGGCGGTCATCGTTCCGCCCCGGATAACGGCCCTTGCAGATGAAACGACAGCCACCCAGCGCGACAAACATCTCACGATCATTGCGAACTATGGACGCATGAGCTGGCAGCGAAGCTCGGGCTATAATCGCCGGAGTTTGGTTGAGACGGCGATGTTTCGCTACAAGACCGTCATCGGTTGGCGACTTCACGCCCGGAGTCTACCCAATCAACGGACCGAGGTGAAAGTCGCGGGAAATGTGCTCAACCGGATGACGGGTCTCGGCATGCCGGACTCCGCCCGGACCCGCTGACGGCTGAGAGGAACAGAAAAGTAGCATAAGGCCGCTATCGCTCGATGACGCGGTAAATCGTCGCCGGGTGAACGTCGAAGGTCCGGGCGACGGCGCTGATCGATTTCCCGTCGCGGACGAGTTCCCTGGCCACTTGCTGCTGGTCCGGCCGCATTTTCCTTGGCCGGCCGAAGGCAACGCCGCGCGCCTTGGCGGCTACCCTGCCATCGTTTGTCCGGCTGATAATGAGGGTGCGCTCGAGCTCGGCGATGCCTGCGAAGACCGTCATGACCATGCGGCCAGACGGGCTTGTCGTGTCGGCCCATGGCTCATCAAGTGATTGTAGTCCGGCGCTTTTCTCGGTGAGGCGCTCGGCTATCCGCAGGAGGTCGGATGTCGAGCGGGCCAGGCGGTCGAGGCGGGTCACGACCAGGATGTCATCCTTGCGCAGGTGCTCGATCAGCTTCTTGAGCTTGGGGCGGTTGCGCGTGGCGCCGGAGATTTTCTCCTCGAACAGCTTTTCACATCCGGCCGCCGAGAGGCGCTGGCACTGGCCGTCGAGGCTTTGATCCCCGGTCGAGACCCTGGCATACCCCAGCCTCATGCGCGTGCCTCCCTGGTGTTGCAAAACATATTGCAAATATGATGACTTCCGCATAGGTGTTTTGCAAGGAAAATGCCCCGTGTTTTCCGTGCCTCGTTGACCCTTCGCAAAAGTCTAAAGTTCCGCACGATATGCCCACCCGCCACCTGTCCGACGAGCAGCGGCAACGCTATGCCAATTTTGCCGCCGCTCCCTTGCCGGATCAGCTGGCGCGGTACTTCCACCTGGACCGAAGCGACCGGGAGATCACCGACGGGCTGCGCGGCGACCACAACCGCCTCGGCTTTGCGCTCATGCTGGGATCGGCACGATGCATCGGCGTCTTTCCCGGCGCCGATGTCGAAATCCCCGGTCCTGTCACGGCTTTCCTGGGCGGCCAACTTGGCTTGAAGGAGATCCCTTCCCTCAAGGGCTATTTCGACCTCGGGGGCCAGCGCAAACGGCATCTTGTAATAATACGAGAACGTTACGGCTTCACGGAATTCGCTGACAACGGACCTGCCCGGTTTCGTCTGACCCGATGGCTTTATGCGTTGTGCTGGAGCGGCGACGACCACCCCGGCCCGCTGATCGAGCGCGCGGCGTCCTGGCTTGTCGTCAACAAGGTGCTGTTGCCGGGCGTCAGCGTCCTCGAACGTTTTGTCGGCCGCATCCGGGACCGGGCGCAAAAGCGTCTTTGGAAGCGTCTTATTGCGGCTCTCGACGATAAGCAGCGCGAGCGCATTGCCAAGCTGTTCGATGAAGGCAACGAAAGCGGCTTCGCTGCGCTCGACGCCCTGCGAACCGTGCCGACCCAGCGGTCCTCCGGCGAGTTCCTGCATCATCTGGACAGGCTCGAAGCCATACGCGCGTTCGATCTGCGGCCATCGCCACCAAGGGGCGTTCCGGCCGCGACACTGGAGCGGCTGGCGCGAGTTGCGCGCGCGGGAAAGCCGTCCGCGATCGCCGCCCTTCAAGAACCGCGACGGACGGCAACCGTGGCGGCGCTGTTCCATACGCTCGAAGCGGCAGCGCAGGATGACGCCGCCGAACTGGCCGAGGCGCTGATCACCGATCTCGTCAAGGATGCCGAAGCCGCCGACAAAAAGGCCAGGCTGAGAAGCCTGCGCGATCTCGATGATGCCGCCATCCTGCTGCGTGACATGGCCAAGCTGGTCTTTGAAGAGAACGCCCTGCCGCTGGATCAATGGCGCGACGCCCTGTTCGAGCGGCTTCCCCGCGACGATCTCGTGGCCGCGATGGCCGAGGTCGATGCGATCGCCAGGCCCCGTGACGCCAAGCCCTATGCGGAGCTGCTGGCCCGCTGGCGCAGGGCGCGCCGCCTGTTCTTCAACATCGCCAGCAGGCTCGAAATGGATGCCGGACCCGGCGGCAAGGCCGTGCAGGAAGCGATCCGCTACCTCGCGAAAATCGCCGACTGGTCCCATGCGAAAATGCGCGATGCGCCGACAGCGGCAGTCCCGAAAGCCTGGCAGCAGCATGTGCTCGACGCGGAACGCCGCGTCGCCGATTCCAGGGCCTATGTTTTCGCGGTCATCGACGCATGGCGGGCCGCCGTGAAGCGACGCGATATCTTCGCCAGCCCCGGCACCCGGTACGGCGACCCGCGGCGCGGAATGCTGGACGGCGCGACATGGCAGGCATCCAAGCTGGTGGTTTGCCGGGCGCTCAACCGCTCGCTGGATGCCGGGACCGAGATCGCCGCCTTGTCGCAGTTGATCGATGGCGCCTACCGCACCGTCGCTGACCGGGCCGCGAGCAACCCCGATCTTCGCTTCGAGACCGTGGACGGCAAGACCCGCATCGTCGTCACGCCGCTCGACCGGCTGGAGGACACGGAAAGCCTGCGCGCCCTGCGGCCAGCCGTTCAGGGAAGAATGCCAAAGGCCGGTATGCCGGACCTGTTCCTGGAGATCATGCAGCGCACCGGATTTGCCAAGGCCTTCACCCATCTCAGCGAGCGGCAGGCCAGGGTAGAGCATTTCGAGACCAGCCTCTGCGCCGCGCTGGTCGCCGAAGCCTGCAATATCGGCATCGAAGCGGTCAGCCGGCAGGATGTCCCAGCACTCCGGCGGGAGCGCCTGGCCTGGGTCAGACAGAACTTTGTCCGCCCCGAAACCATCGCGGCCGCCAGCGCGCTGATCGTGTCCGCCCACGCCGCGCTGCCGCTCGCCAAAATCTGGGGTTCCGGCGATGTCGCGTCGGCGGACGGCATGCGCCTCATCGCGCCATCGAGCGCCATCCATGCCGGGCCGAACCCGAAGTACTTCGGCCAGTCCCGCGGCGTGACCTGGTACAACCTGCTGTCCAACCAGTTCAGCGGCCTGAACGGCATAGTCGTCCCCGGCACCCTGCGTGACAGCCTGGTGCTGCTCGCCCTTCTCCTCGAACAGGAGACCGAACTGGAGCCGGTCGAATTCATGACCGACACCGCCGCGTACTCCGATGCGGTGTTCGGCCTGTTCTGGCTGCTCGGCTACCAGTTCAGCCCGCGCCTCGCCGACCTCGGCGACGCCAGGCTGTGGCGGATCGACCGCAAGGCCGATTACGGCCCGTTCAACAGCGTCAGCAAAGGCACAATCAATCTTGCGCTGATCCGCGAGAACTGGCCGGATCTCATCCGCCTCGCTGGCTCGCTGAAACTCGGGCATCTCAAGGCGGCCGGCATCACGCGAACCCTTCAGGTGAAGGACAAACCGACCACCCTGGCGCGCGCGCTCTCCGAAATCGGCAGGATCGCCAAGACCGTCCACATATATGTTACTTGGAATCAGCCTTGGTCCAATATCGGCCGGTTTGGGAGGAAGCATGACCTCATCCGTGTCGCTGCAAGAACGCTGGCCAGCACTGGCCGCTGTGCCGCCGGCACTCGCCTGGTTGAGCATGCGAGCCGACCTGGGCCTTGCGCACCGCACGGTCGACGCCTACGCGCGCGGCCTGTCAGAATATCTGGTGTTCAGCAAGGCCTCGGCGGCCGACCCGCTGGTGGCCGGGCGCGACCACGTCGCCCGCTTCGTCCGCCACCTAACCGAGCGTCCATCGCGACACGGGGGCGCTGACGTCAGCCTTCCTTCCTCCGTACGCCCTCGTCTATCCAATGCCACCATTCAGCAGCGGCTCACTGCCGTTCGTTTGTTTTACGATCATCTTGTCGAGGCTGGGCTACGCAACACCAACCCAGTTGGCCGTGGCCGCTACGCTCGCGGCGTCAGCACGGGCGATAATCGGCGGGGGCTGGTGCCGCGGCAGGCACGACTTCCATGGATCCCGGACGAGGCGGACTGGAGCGCCATCCTGGAAGCAGCCCGGCGCGAACCGATCCGCAACCGCGCCATGCTCGCCCTCGGGTACGACGCGGGCCTGCGGCGCGAGGAGCTGTGCAGCCTGCGCACCGACGACATCGATCCCGGGCATCGGTTGCTGCGTGTCCGAGCCGAAACCACCAAAAGCCGTCGCGAGCGGATGGTGCCGTACTCAGCGACCGCTGGTGAACTGCTGCGCGCTTATCTTGCGCACCGGGCCAAGATTAGCCGAGCGCGCGGGCCACTGTTCCTGTCAGAGTCGCGGCGCAACTGTGCCAAGCCGCTGACGCCATGGACCTGGTCCAAGGTGATCCGGCGGATCGCGCTCACCGCCGGCGTGCCGCGCTTTGGCACGCATACGCTGCGCCATCTTTGCCTGACTGACCTTGCCCGCGCGGGCTGGGAGCTGCACGCCATTGCCACCTTTGCCGGACATCGCCACCCAGCGACGACGCTACAATACATTCATCTTTCCGGCCGCGAGCTCTCCGCCAAGCTTGCGCATGGCATGGCGCAAATCCACGAGTGGCGCGTCGCCATGCTGGCCGCGATTGAGCCGGCGGGACACGCATGACCACCCGGGCGCCACTCCTCGACATCTCCGGTTTCGACCGTACCCCGGCGCTGTCCCCGGACGAGCGGGAGGCGCTTACGTCGTTGGGGTGGCAGCTTCGCCGGCGCAGGAGCCACGATCCGGCGTTGCCACAGTGGCGGAGTATCCAGCGCCTGGTTACGCCGCTCGATGCTGCGCGCCTCGCGGTGCGTGACCGGCCGGATACCCAGCTTCACCGGCGTTCCTCACTGGACGCGGCTGGGCTCGTGTTGTCTCGGTGCATGGAGGAGGGCACTGCCTATTGGGGCTGGCCGGAGGAGGCGTGGGTCCGGCTGATCGGGGAGGACCGGCATGCCTTTGCGCGTCCCTGGCCGGGCTGGGTGGACCAGACGGTGCGCCCCTATGTCGCAGCCTACGGCTACCTGCTTTGTGACTTTGGCGCCTTTCACCGGCTGGGCAGCTTCAATCGTATCGCGCTCGTCGAGCGTGTGTTCGGCCGCGAGGCGGTCGGCGCCGTTTTGGACGCCATCTTCTCGAAACTCGAGGGCTGGGGCTATCGCCGAGCTGGCACGGACGAGCGATTGCGCACGGTCGTGGTGCAGGCCCTTCTGGTCAATCGCAGCGCCCGCTTGGAGGACCTGACCACGGAAGCGCTGCAACGCCTGTTCAGCGACCCGCGCATGGGCTGGCGCCGCAGCACATTCCACTCCATCCATCGTGCCGTGGCCGCCTTGGGCTTCGCGGAACCACCGGCGGCGCCGCACAAGGGCCGGCCCATGACCGTGCAGGGGGCGCCCGCGGACTGGATGGCGTGGGTCGAGCGCTGGAACGAGACCTCGACGCTCACCCCCGTGGTGCGTCGCACGCATCGTGGCATCCTCGCCATGGCCGGACGGTGGATGACGGCGGAGCAGCCCGCAATCACCTCGCCAGTGGACTGGACGCGCGAAACCTGCGCTGCCTGGGTCGCGCGAGTCACACGTACCGGCATTGGAGACTACGCGCAGCGCAAGGTCGCCCTGACCGAGCGTATCGGGCGACGGCTCGCCCCGGCCACGGTCGCCGGCTACATTGCAGCGATCCGGACGTTTTTCCGCGACTGCCAGGAATGGGGCTGGTGCACGCGCCGATTCGATCCCTCGTCCGCGCTCGCCACTCCGCGTAGCGTGCTGGCTTTGATCGGACCCAAGCCGCGGGTCATCGCCGACGATATCTGGGCCAAGATCCTGTGGGCTGGGCTCAATCTCGGGGCCGATGACCTCACGGCTGCCGGCATTCGCTTATACCCCATCGAACTCGTGCGTGCCCTGGGGCTGGCCTGGCTGTTTGCCGCCCAGCGTAGCGACGAGATCCTGCGGTTGCGCGTCGGCTGTATCCGCTGGCAGCCGGGCGACGGCGCCGACCCGACAGCGCGGGTCTGTCTGCTCGATGTTCCCGTCCACAAAACAGGTACGGCCTTTACTAAGCCGGTCGATCCCCTGCTGGGGCGCGCCATCGAGGCCTGGGAGAGGGTGCGACCCGCCCAGCCCCCGTTGCTTGACCGCAAGACCGGTGAAGCGGTGAACCTGCTGTTTGCGTGTCGTGCTTACCCGGTCGCCAAGACATACATCAACGCCACGATCATCCCGATGCTCTGTCGCAAGGCGGGCGTGTCGCCGAGTGACGTCCGCGGCCGAATCACCAGCCACCGCGCTCGTGCCACCATCGCCAGCCAGCTCTATAACGCTAAAGAGCCAATGACCCTGTTCGAGTTGCAGGCCTGGCTCGGGCACCGCTCGCCCGAAACGACCCAGCACTACGCCCAGATCACGCCAAACACGCTGACCAAGGCTTATACCGACGCCGGCTATTTCGCCCGCAACGTGCGCACCATTGAGGTGCTGATCGACCGCGAGGCGGTGCTGACCGGCGCCGCCGCCGCGGGCGAACCCTGGCAGCACTACGACCTTGGCCACGGCTTCTGCAGCTATACGTTCTTTGAGCAATGTCCGCACAGAATGGCTTGCGCACGCTGCGATTTTTACATTCCGAAGCCGAGCGGCAAGGCGCAGATGCTTGAAGCCAAGGCGGACGTTGACCGGAGACTGGCGCTGATTCCGCTGACAGATGGCGAACGTGCTGCCATCGAACAGGACCGCCAGGCTCTCAACCGATTGCTTGGGGGCTTGGCAGATACCCCGACGCCGGCCGGCCCGACGCCTCGCGAACTCGCTGCAAGTACCTCTTCTGTCCACTCCCAACGCGACATGGAGATATCCTCTGTCAATGCCGGTTGAAATCTCCCCAGAAGTGCCGGTTGAAAATTCCCTACTCCGTTGCCGACCCGTTTGTATCGTCAATGCGTGCCACGGTGCTCGAAGCCGTCAGTCGGCACGGCATGTGGTTTGATGGCGCCGAGTTTCAGGGCTGCGAAGCGGTCGTGATCCTTTCCAGTTCACGGGGAGGTCAGTCCCGTCCAAAGCCCTTTGGAAGGTCAACGCCCTGTAGCTGCTCCACCAGGTCACGAAGCGCCAGCACGTCATCGAGACGCTGCGCCGTGGCGCTGTCCGATACTCCGGCCGGCATGTTGTCCCGCCACTCCTGATACCCGTCGAGGATGCCCAGCAGGGTATCGACCGCATCGTCCCACTGCTTGGCCCTACTGCGTCTGTCCGCCGGTCGGCGATAGCGCACGACGATGGGCTTCTCGCTGGCTTTGCGCCGCTCGCGGTAGCGTGCCGCCCGCTCCGCGTCCGATAATGCCATCCCCCATCCTCCGTGACGTCACGGTGTGCAGTGTGGCAGAGACCGGCGCAGGGGCAAGGGGGGCTGTCTTCGCCTCGCCCTGCGACAACCCACCGGCGTGCTCGCAGCCGTCAAAGGTGGGTGCTCGCCATGCTCGCCGCAAAGGAGCGGGCTGCGCGTGGTTCTGCTTCCGCCGCGTGAAGAACGCGGCGCTTTTGACCGCTGCTGCGCGCGCCAGTACCTGCCTTTGGCATCCGAGGCCCGGACGTTTTGACGAGCTCTGTCAGCGTTGTCAGTTTCTCTTCGAGTTCCTTATCCCAGCCCCTTGTTCGACGCCGCGCGGCGAGCGCGCGTCGAGGTGTCGGGACGCCCCTCGTCCCGACACCATCTGCACGTCACGGAGCGCAAGGCTGGTCAAAGGCGCCGCGCTTACTTGCGCGGCGGGAGCGGAGCCACGCGCAGGGCCGCCCGTTCTTCGCGGGCGGAACGAGCATGGCGAGCACCCACCCTTTGACCGGCCTGAGCACCGTGATAACCGCTCAGAGTTCCGGTCCGGTCCGGCCGGGATACGCAACTCCCATCACGAATTCGGATTTTTCCCTTGCCGGCCGTATTCCACATAATCCTTCACTACGTCGACGACGCGGCGTTCCGCCGACGCATCCTGACCCAGCTCAACCACACGGAACTGCGCCATCGCCTCGGCCGGCGCATTCACCACGGCGAGCGCGGCGAAATCAGGAGTCCGCTCCAGCAGGGACAGGAAGAGCAGCTCGGCGCCCTCGGCCTCGCGCTCAATGCCGTCGTGCATTGGAACGCCATCTACATGCAGGAGGCCATCCGCCAGGTCAGGTCGGACGGCATGGAGGTCAGCAACGACGACATCGCCCACCTCTCCCCGCTGATCTGGCGCCATCTCAACTTCCTTGGGCGGTACGACTTCTCGCTGCCCGACACCGTTATGAACGGCGGTCTCAGGCCGCTCAGGAACCCTACTTCCGCATGGGACTTTTGAGTAGCCTTATGCTACTTTTCTGTTCCGCTCAGCCGCACAGGCCCTGACACGCAAGCCGAGAGGGGAAACACAACCGCCGGTCTATTCGCGCACCAACGCGGCGAGTCGTGGTACTTTAGATGCCACTCATAGTCGTAGAGCGAGATCGATAATTGTCGCGCTACACCCGAGACGCGCTCGACAGTGGGCAATACCAGCGATACCTTACACACTCGATAGCCAGTGAGAGTTCTCCGTCGCTTAATCCCCCGACTGAGGTGGACCCGGAAAACTGGACAGGTAGCTAAGAGAGACTCTCGCCCTTAAACTGGCGTGGTTGCAAAGGGCAAACGATGGCGAATGTACGAAAGAAACACGGTGTTGACTTCAAGGCCAAGGTAGCACTGTCCGCGCTTCGCGAGGATGGCACGGTGGCGGAGCTGTCGAGCCGATATGGTGTCCATGCGAGCCAGATCCATGCCTGGAAGAAAGCTGCGTTGGACGGTGTGCCATCGCTGTTTGCCCGGAACGCGGCGGAACCCTCTGGCCCGTCGGCGGCGGACGAGGCACGACTGGCGTTGCTATATGCCAAAATCGGCGAATTGACGGTGGAGCGGGATTTTTTTCGGAAAAGGTCTGGTGCCTGAGCCCGGCCGCTCGGCTGTCTCTGGTTGAGCGGTCCGAACCGGACCTGCCGATTGCGGTACAGTGCCGGATGCTGAAAGTTGCCCGTTCGACGCTGTATTACCGGGCGTTGCCGGTCAGCGTGGACGATCTGCGCCTGATGCGTTGGCTGGACGAACAGTTTCTGAAGACCCCGTTTTATGGGTCCCGGCGGATGGTGGCGGTGATGCGGCGTGACGGTTTCGTGGTGAATCGCAAGCGGGTGAAGCGTTTGATGCGGGTGATGGGGATCGAGGCGATCTACCAAAAGCCCAATACCAGTCTCGGACATCCGGCGCACAAGGTGTACCCTTATCTGCTGCGGGGTCTGCTCATCGATCGGCCGAACCAGGTGTGGTGCGCTGACATCACCTATGTGCCGATGGCGAAGGGGTTTGTGTATCTGGTGGCGGTCATGGACTGGTTCAGCCGGCGGGTGTTGTCGTGGCGGGTGTCGATCACGATGGATTCGGATTTCTGCGTGGAAGCGCTGCGGGAGGCCATGGAGCGGCACGGGCGGCCCGAAATTTTTAATACCGATCAGGGCGTACAGTTCACCAGCGCGAATTTTTTGGCTGGACTGGAAGCCCAGGCGGTGCGGATCAGCATGGATGGCAAGGGGCGATATCTGGACAACATCTTCATTGAGCGGCTGTGGCGGAGCCTGAAATATGAAGAGATATTCCTGAAGGCCTACGGGTCGCCGGCGGCGGCGCGGGCCGGGATCGGCGCGTGGCTGAGCTTCTATAATGACGAACGGCCTCATCAGACTCACGGATACCGGACGCCACGCGAGGTCTTCACCGGGGTGGCCCATGGATATGTGGACAACGTAAGCACGTTGACCACATATCCACAGGCCCAACAACAGCAAGAAAAGGCTTTCATTGGTTCAAATAATAAGCTAAGTATAGCTCCAGTAATCCCCGCACGGGCCGGGGAACCTGCAATGGGTCAGAATCTCTCTTAACTCGGGCCGCTACCTGTCCAACCGATGGGGTCCGCCTCAGACTCCTGGTCGAACCAGCGGTTTCTAACAGATGGATCTGGAATGTTATGTCCATTAACCCCACAGCCATTTTATCCGAATGCAACCGAGTAGATGAATTTAGCGATCGAGTTAAGCCGATGCGCATAAAGTCATTGGACGGACTCAGAGGGCTCGCGGCTCTAATCGTAATGTTTTCGCACTTGGCCGATAGCCAGCCTGGCTTCTACGTTCATCCGGCGATCATGTCTGTTAATTTTTGGCTGAGTCCGCTCTCTGTATTGAAATACACGCCGCTACGCATCTTAGTTGCAGGACGTGCATCAGTACTGTTATTTTTTGTGCTCAGTGGATTCGTGCTCTACTTGAGCGAGCGCCAGGAAAGTGGTTACGCCTCGTATATTATCAAAAGGGCGACAAGAATCCTTCCACCGTTCCTATTTGCTGTGCTCTTTGCCTCAGCCCTGTATATCGGCGTTGATCCAAAGCCCGTGCCATCTGCCAGTGACTGGTTTAACATTATGAATTGGACCGACACTCCCACTCCCAGTTATCTTGTTTTGAACTTGTTGATGTCTGGAATCCCGGAATTTCCGACGCTCAACTCGCCAATTTGGAGTCTAGTTCATGAGACGAGGATATCTGTTATTTTTCCCCTGCTTGTGATCCTGCTGCATTATCGTTTTTGGTGGACGATTGCGGTTACGATCGGTGTGAGTACTATTGCACTCGGCTTTCCGCTGGCCAATCCGATCGCATATACAATTGAACTCTCTATTGGATATGTGTGTTTCTTTGTTGCGGGAGCCGCTCTCGCTATACGAGCTAGCGAGGTGACAAAAATCATCAGATCCCTATCACATTCGTATGTCATCGTGTTATGGTTATTAGCCTTCATTTTGCTTATTGCCCCCATGAATTATAATCTAGACTCGTTGGCTCCAGGGCTGGGTTCAGTTTTGTTGGTCTCGCTATGCATTTCGTCGACGACTGCCTCCCGTTTATTAGAGGGTGTGATTTGGGTGTGGCTTGGTAGAATTTCTTACAGTTTGTATCTCTTACATGTTCCCGTACTTCTTGCAGTAATTCACCTTGGTGCTCATCAGTTTCCGCCTCCTATATTGTGTGCTATTGCTGTAGGCGTCTCTTTTGCTCTGGCCGAACTTTGCAACCGGCTGATTGAACAGCCATCTATCGTGTTCGGGAGAAGAATTGCCAACCGGCTAAGCAGCAGTAACGCTGCGGCATCATAATAACGCACGGCTTTCTGAACGGGTTTCAATTCTGACCGAAACCATGGGGCGATCGCCTGAAGCTTGTCGAGGTCGAGATCAATATCGCCTGCAACGCTTCGGCGACGGCACCTTCTTGCAACTGCCGGCAAAGCTTGCAACACGTAAGCTCGTGAGCCATCGGTGGCGATAAGTGTTGGTGCACTCGACCGCTCGAGGGATGGTAGGATGCTCGTCCCTCTCTGGTTCGAGCGCCCCGATGCCGCACAAACACAACGCCGATCGTCGTCACCACATTCCGAAGATGTCGTTCAAGGTGGAATGCTGGCAGACCACTGGGCCGGACGGGCAGGCTCGGTATACCCGACACAGCCATCCAGACCAGCTTGATGCTGCGAACGGCGTTCAAGCTGGCGCTGCGGCAAACCGAGGGCCTGATGACGTCGGTGCTGACGTTGATGGGCCTGACGATCTCAGCGCCGGATCACAGCACGATCAGCCGCCGGACGGCGATCTTGCCGGCGATCCAGCCGGCCTGGGCGCCACACGGTCCGTTGCACGTGTTGATCGACAGCACTGGGCTGCAGGTCTACGGAGCGGGTCAATGGCTGGAGGCAAAACATGGTGCGAAATCGCGCCGTACGTGGCGCAAGCTGCATCTGGCGGTTGATGCCGCCAGCGGCATGATCGTGGCGCAAACGCTGACCGATCAGGATGTGGACGATCCGTCCCAGGTCGGGCCGCTGCTTGATCAGATTGACGATCCGATTGGCCAGATAACGGCGGACGGTGCGTATGATGGTGCACCCACCTACCAGACGATTGCGGCGCACAGAGATGGCATCGAGGTCGTGATCCCACCGCGCTCAACGGCTGT
>JBEKLE010000193.1:0-18087 GCA_050010355.1 Rhodopila sp.
GCCGATCTCCAAGCCGAAATGCGCGAGGCGCTTCGGACCTTGGATGCCGGCATGCCAGCCAATCAGCTCGTCCGGATCAGTCGGAAGCGGAAGCAAGACGGATGGATCACGGTGACGCCGTTGATGGCGCCGCGAGAGTTCTCGGTGAAAGCCAGCCTGCGATCGATGCGACCTGCCAGAGCACAACTAGAATCAGAGGACCAAGAAGGATGCCGCCGGGTGGCAACCGCCTGGTCACAAGGCGCCGGCGGCTTCGGCGCGCCGGCCCTGTTGACGTCTGTGGGAATGGGGCGATGGCACCCGATCGCAGGGCGTGCGGGGGCACGTGGCGGCTCATGAGGTCTGCAGTCCGGACGGCGGCTTAGTAGGCATTGGCTGTGAAGACTTGGTCGAATCGAAAGTCGAACTCCTGCCTTACGTCCAGGCGCGCGGGCAGGTCGCCAGCGTCGTAAATCAGGTCGGCAATCGCCTGCTGCCTGTCGATCAGGCTGCTCAGCAACGGGAAGGTGACCTCGCCGGCCGCGTCCTCAACCCTGATTCCATCTGCGGACGATAATTGCTGCCCTTTTACGTAATAGGCTTCGACCCACGCGTCGCGGTGTGCCTTGGACCATCGGACAGCGGCTATCCAATGGCTAACGAAGTCGGCGACGGCGGCTGTCTTGGCCGGGCTTCGCAGTGCCGCATCGCCGGCATACAGATAGGACAAGCCGCGCGGCAGCCGTGCAACCTCTGAAGTCGGAAGCGCGCTGGCGCCTCGGTCCGCGTAATCGGCGAGATAGCGGGAGAAATGCGGCTCGTTCAGGGCGGCGACGTCAACCTGGCCGCTGCGAATGGCGTCCGGGAAATCGGCTGACCGTAACGGAATCAAAGTCACGTCGTTGCGTGTAAGTCCCGCCTGTTTCAGAGCGTTGAGCACGAATGGCTGGCGCGCCGTGCCTTCGGCATAGCCGATGCGCTTACCGCGAAAGTCCTCAAGGCGGGCAAGTTTGAGTCCGGGTCGGACGGCGATGCCGTAATCCGAGCCCGACAGTTGCAGTGCGGCCACGATCAGGATCTGCTCGCCGGCGGCCTGTGCCTGGATCGGGGGCGTGTTGCCGACGGTGGCAAGATCGAGCGCGCCCGCGCGAAACGCTTCGAGGATGGCAGGGCCACCCAGGAAATTGGCGTATGTCACCTTGCTGCCAAGCCCTGCCTGCTGACCGGAGGCGGACATCAGAGTCTGCAACACCTCGTTCTGATCGGCGACGATCAGTGCGGTGCCGGTCGGGATTTGCGCCGGCCAAGGCGCGTTGGCAGCCCCGGTCCGTACCGGTGCGATGGCAATCAGGCTGCCCGCCAGCGCAAGCAGGCGACGTCTCGCGACGCCTTTAGGTAAGGCTGGCCCCTGTGGGATTGTGGGACCTTTGTCCGGAGGCATGGTCTGCGACATCCCAAACGTTGATACGATTCATTTGCGCCGAGGGCCAGTGTTGTCAATACTGAATGAAGACTTAGCTTGTTGAAGTAAATATTACTCTTTGTTCGTATGGCTGGAGAATGCCTCTGCTCTTTTCGGCATCCTGTCGACACCCCTTCTGGATAAGGCCACTTGCTGGGCGGAGGCGGGATCCACGTGAGGTTGGCCGATCTCATCGAATTAGGCTCATCGGGAGCGTGATTACAAATTGACCGCTATACGATCGTGTGAAACTGTTTGACAGTTTACTGATTGTCGTATTGCACCACCACACCGGGAAGCGCTGCATGACCCAGATTTTCCGAGCGCCTGTCAAAACAAATCAGATGCCTCGGCATATCCTTGCCCGACGAAGTTTCTTGCGCAACGCCGGGATGGTTACACCCCTCGTGCTGGCGGGTCACAGTGTGTTGGCTCAGACGGTGGCGCCCGAACTGGCGGCACCTGCGATCACAAAGTCGCTGACCAAACTTACCTTCATTTGGACCCCAACCTCGCCGTGCCTCGTCGTCGTCGGGCTGGGCCAACGCCAAGGCATCTTCGCGAAACATGGACTGGAAGTCGAAACCCTCAATGTCGGCAGTGACACCTCGGCCATTCTCGAGGCGGTCGCGCTCGGCAAGGGGGACGCAACCTCCAACAACATCCTGCGCTTCATCAAACCGCTGGAGTCGGGGTTCGATGTAAAGTTTAGCGCCGGCGTTCATGCCGGATGCTCCTACCTGATCGGCTCACACGGCGCCGGCATCTCCGCCATCGCGGACCTGCGCGGCAAGCGCATCGGCTTGGCCGATCTCGGCAATCCCGCCCGGTTCCTCTACTCGTCGGTGCTCAAGAAAGCGGGAATTGACCCCGAGACGGATGTCACCTGGCAACAGTATCCGGCCGACCTGTTCCCGATCGCCATCCAGAAGGGCGAGATCGACGCGTTCGTCGACAACCATCCGAATGTTTACTTTGCCGTCAAGCGCAGCAAGGGCGACCTGTTCGAACTGGCCGCCAATGGCAGCGGCGAGCTTGGCCAGCGGACGTGCTGCGTGCTGGCACTGGGCGGCAAGCTGGTTCGCGACAACCGGCCGGCGGCAGCGGCCTTGACCCGCGCGATGGTCGAGGCCTAGCTTTGCTGGTCGACAGCAACCTCGACCTCGCCGTGAAGACCGCGCAGGAATTCGCGCCGTCGACTGTCGCCGGGCCGCAGGACGTTCGTGCCATGCTGGGGAGTTATCCCTATGACGCGCATCGCGGCTGCCCGACCGGTGAAGAGTTCCGTCAGCAGGTGCTTTCGTTTGCGCGCGATCTGAAGGATGTCGGCATTCTTAAATCCAGTACCGATCCGGTCCGCTTCACCAACAAGATCACGGTGGACCTGCTAACCGCCTGAGCGTGCCGCGTGGATCACCGAAGGGGCATACGGATGATGCGAGCATCGCTTCGCGGCCGGCGACGAGACGTGCTGGCGGGTCTTGCGTGCGCGATCGGCGTGGGCGCGCCAACGTGCGCACAAGCAACAATCGAACCGGCACTGTTCGACATTCGCCGCTATGTCTACGTCCCAAGCACCACGGCGCCGGACGTGGCCGTTATCGATACGGAAGACGATCGGATCGCCGCGCGTCTGCACACCGGTATTGTTGCCCGGCAGGCTGTAGTCAGCCGGGATACGGCAACCCTGATCGCCACCGACGGACAATCCGCCTCGGTGTCATTGTTGGATGTCGTTTCTGGAAAGACTCGCACGGTGGCGCTGTCGGCCGCAGTCGACCGGCTGACTGTCGGCACGACCGGGCAGTTGGTCGCGGCCTCTGATCTCGCAGGGGGAACGATCGCGCTGATCGACCTCGGCGAAGAACGTCAAGACAGGGTCACGATGATCACCGGCCTGCCGCCGCTGCGCGAGGTCATGTTTGGCGATCTCGACACGGCGCTGTATATTGCGGCCGAGGGCCTCAGCGGCGTCGGCGTGGTCGATGTGGCCAAAGCGAAGCTGTTGCACGAGATTGCCACCTTCCAACCCACGCCTGACGGTGTCGCCGCCCTCGCCAGAACGCCCGACGGACGCCAGGTGCTGGCTTGGCCGCGGGGCGGCGGCCCGATAAGCGTACTTGACCCAGAGCAGGGCAGGGCGGTCGCACAGGTTGCGGGCGGACCTGGAACAATGGGTATCTTCCCGTCAGGAACCGGCAACTATCTGCTCATTCCCGACGATATCGAGGCGACACTGGCGGTGTTCCGGTCCAATCGTCTGGATGATCCGGTTGCTTTGCCGGGTGCCGCTGGCGTGATTGGCGTCTATACGGCGTGGCTTGACAGCATCGCCTTTGTGCCGAGCGCGGTTCGGCGCAGCGTGCTCGTGTATGACCTCGACAAGATGTACCTCGTGGATGAGATCACGCTACCTGGCGCGCCTGCCGCGGGCGCGGTGACCGCGGACAGCCGCACCCTTTATCTTCCGATCCTTGACCCACCGATTGTTGTCGCGGTGGATGGCAACACCCGCCGGATTGTTGCGACATACGACCTTCCCAGCCCCCCTTTGGCCGCTTTGGTTGCTGGCGGTTGGGGTATCTGCCATTGAGTCTGTCAGCCTAGGTTGACCGCGCGTTCGGATCGATCTGTAGGGCGACGCTCAACTGGCCTGGACAGTCGCCTGATTGAAGCGGCGGCTGAATTCGATGTTCACGTCAATCTTCTTGTTGATGTCTTTGGATTCGAACAGCACGTCAGCGATTCGCTGCTCACGCCGTACCAGGTCATCGTCGAGTGGACGGAACACGGATGCGCCTGACGCGGCATAGTACTTTGCCTTGTCCGGTGTCTGCTTCAGTTTCTCGACAAGGATGCGCCCCACTGCTCCCAGGTTGTCGGCATACCATGTCCAGTGGAGACGCACGCGATTGAGGAAATCCGCCAGTGCCTGGCTCTTGGCGTCGTCGCGAAGCACGTCCGCGCGCGCAGTAAAGACCGACAGAGACGGGATTCCAAGATCGTCGCTGATGATGAGGGTGCGCGCACTCCCCTTGTTCAGCGCTTCGATAATCGGTCCCGGGCCGCCGGAGAACACGTCCGTGCGGCCGCTATTGAAGGCCGCTGCGGCAGCGTTGGTGTCCACAAGCTGTACCGGCTCGATGTCGCTGACCTTCAGGCCGGCTTTGATCCTCGTGAGGACATATTGCAGATAGTTGAAGCCGCCGAAGTTGAAGGCCCATTTCTTGCCACGCAGATCGGCCAGTGTATCGATATTTGCCGCGGTCCGAACAGCCGTGATGATCGGCGGATAGGCTCGGTCCAGATTTCGCCAGCCAGCGACGATCTGCAGCGGCTGGTTGCTTTCGGTCCAGTCGGTGCGCGCCCGTCCTTGCTCGATAATCAGGGAGGTATCGCCCATCAGGCCGACATCTATCGCCTTCGAGTAGAGTCCTGAGAGCTGGGCCGCGGGACCTGGCAGCGTCGCCCACTGCAGATCGAATGGGCTGCCATCAAGCACTTTCGAGGCGTTGACGGTTTCCTGCAGCGCGATGTCCTGCGTGCCGACGATAAGCCTAACCCTCGGTTCGTCTGCACGGACATAGGGTGCCGCAAGCGTAGCTGCCCCAGCCATGGTCATCAGACGGCGGCGGCAAATGGGCATGTCGAGCACCTTTGTTGAGTCAGTGGACCAGAACGCCAAGTTCGCCCAGCAGACGGACGCGTAATTCAGCAAATTGCAGTCCGGCGCGTCCGCGCGGACGTGGGAGCGCAACCGGCAGATCCAGGGTCACGCGGCCGTGAGACAGCACGATCACCCGATCCGCCAGCAGAATGGCCTCATCAACGTCATGCGTAACCAGCACGACGGCTGGACGGTGTCGCTGCCAAAGTTGCCCGACAAGCTCGTGCATCCGGATCCGGGTCAATGCATCCAGGCTGGCGAACGGTTCGTCCAGCAGTAACAGGCTCGGTTCGCGCACCATCGCCCTTGCCAGGGCTACACGCTGCGCTTCACCCCCGGACAGCGTCCTCGGCCAAGCGTCGACATGATTGACGAGGCCAACCTCGGTCAACGCCATCACCGCACGCTGACGCGCGACGGGACCACGTTGCCCGAGCACGACGTTCTGCCATACGCGTTTGGCCGGAACGAGCCGCGGTTCCTGGAACACGACGGAGCGCCGACGGGCGACGCGGACTGTGCCGCCGTCGGCCTGGTCCAGTCCTGACAGCAGACGCAGCAACGTAGTCTTGCCGGTGCCCGATGGGCCGAGAATCGCAACGAATTCGGCTGACCGGATCGTCAGTTCGAAACCGTCGAGAACGGCGCGCTCGCCGAAGATCCGGCGAACCTGGTGCAGTTCCACGGCATGATCAGGCGAGGACAAGCTTTGCCCTCCATGGCAGCGCCAGATGTTCCAGAAGGCGCATCAGCAGGTCGATGGCGATCCCCAGCGTGGCGTAGACCAGGATGCCGGCGATGATGATGTCTGAACGCTGGTTCATGTTGGCATTGTTGAGAATGTAACCGATGCCGGAACTGGCATTGATCTGTTCGGCGACGACCAGCGCCAGCAATGCAGCGCCTGACGCATAGCGCAAGCCGACCAGAATGGACGGCAAGGCGGTCGGCAGAATGACGTGCCAAGCCGTCTGCCGGTGGCTCAGCCCGAAGATCGAGGCCGCCTCGATCAACCTTGGATCGACGCCGCGTACTCCGGCGTAGGTGTTCAGGTACATCGGGAAGATCGTTGCGGCGATGATCACCATCAGCTTGGCCAGCTCGTCGATACCGAACCAGGTTATGAACAAGGGGACCAGGGCAATGAACGGAATGGTCCGCAGCATCTGCAACGGTGCGTCGAAGATGTTCTCGCCGATCCGCCACAGCCCGGCGAACAGGCCGATGGCCAACCCAGACCCACCGCCGATTGCCAGACCGATCAGGGCGCGACCGAGCGATATTGGCAGGGCGGTTTGGAGGTCACCAAGACGCAGCAGTTCGGCGAAGGCGGCCACGATGTCGCTGGGTGAGGGCAATACCTCCGGCGCCACCAGGCCGAAGCTGGATGCAAACTGCCATACCACGAGGATCGCCAGAGGCACCGCCGCCCGCAGCAGAATGCGGTGCCAACGCGCCTGGGCAGCGCGCCGCCGGGCGAGGCTTGGTTGCGGACTGAGATCGATCAGACCGGCATCATGTTTCGGTTCGCTGGTCTGCCGCGACGGCGCAACTCTGGCCAGGCCAGAAACAATCGCGTTCATGTGGCGGCCGGAAACAGCCGGAAGTTCGTGGTCTTGTCACGCTCAAGCTGTGCAACGAGACCGATCTCCCAATCGAGATACTCGCGGAAGGCCGCGAAGCGATCCCCGTCGATCTGGTAGGCGCTTCGGGCGACGTCTTCGAACGGATGGATCTGCTGGCCGACGCCGGTCTCGATCTCGAAGCCGCTTGCCCGCCAGGCAGCAGTTCCCCCTGTCAGTACATAGACCGGCCTGTCGGTGTGTGCGGCAAGATCGGCGGCAGCGAAGGCCGCGAGCGTTCCGTCGGAGGAGGTCAGCACCAGCCAGCCCTCGCCGGGCAAGGAACGAACATCGGTCTCCAAGCGGGAGCGGATCGCGAAATGTGCGTTCGGAACATGACCGGCCTCATAGGCGAGGCTGGTGTCGAGATCGATCACGGTCGTGCCGCCGGCTGCAAGGATATCGTTCAGCGTCGCCGGATCGACCCACGAGACGCTTGGCTTCGGCGCGGCGACTGGTTCGGCCTCGGGACCGACCACCAGACTTTCGGCCAGGGCGTCGTCCAGCACATAGACTTCACCCCAGTTGATCTGGACCAGCCACGACGCGGTTATGGCGGCGCGCACGCCGTCAGCGTCGTCGATCAACACCAGGCGGGCGTTGCGGGTACCGGCCCACTGGCCAGTCTGCTGCACAAGTTGCCCACCAGGAGCAGAGCGTGATCCGTAAAGGTGGCCCGCTTCGAATTCGTCGGGCGTGCGGACGTCGAGCAGGTACAGCGAACGGTGTCCGGTGTCCGCCTCTTTCTGGAAGCGCGCCAATGTGCCGTGATCGATATGACGGATGGCGAACCGTGCAGTCAACCGGCGTGCGGCCTCGCGCGCTTGTTCCAGTGCCGCACCGCTCGGCCGCGGCGGCAAATTGGTCTTTCCGGTGTCCAGCGGCCATCCCTCGATCAGCCAGTCCATCGTTCCGTTCGCGAGCGAGACGACCTTGTTCGGAACCCCCGCGTTGATCAGCGCCTGGGCTCCGATGATGCTGCGGGTGCGGCCGGCGCAGTTGACCACGACCAATGAGGACGGATCTGGCACGGCTTCGCGAAAGCGGTAGACGAGTTCAGCACCCGGCAGGTCGATCGCCCCTGGAATGCTGAAATTGCGAAATTCCGGCTCCGGACGGCTATCGAGAACGACGAGGTTCTCGCCAGCATCCACGCGTTCCTTGAGGTCGCGCACTGATAGATGCGGCGTATTATAGCGATGTTCGACGAATTCGCCGAATGCCTTGCCGATCACGTGCACGCCGGTGAAAAGCTCATGACCGGCCGCGCGCCAAGCCTGCGTTCCCCCGTCCAGGACCGAAACATTGATGTAGCCAAGGTTGGTCAAACGCACAGCAGCGCGTTGCGCGAGTATGCCATCGCCGCCGTCGTAAACGACCACCCGCGTCTGGCGTCGGGGCACCAGCGCTGCGATACGAATCTCAAGCTGACTTAACGGGGCTGATACGCTGAGCAGAATATGACCATCGCGAGCGTGAACGAAGTTGTCCCGGACGTCGAGCAGCGCGAGCTCCGCCCCGTCGGCCAGGGCATTACGAAGCGTTCCGACACTGACTGTCCGATCGAAGGTCGCTGCATTCGGTCGACCATTATCAAAGATGGCTGTTACGGTCATGGTCCATCTCCATTTGCATCAGGCATTGATTAAGGCGGCACTGGGAAGAAGCCGCTGGAGGGCAGTGGCAGGAGCTCACGCCGCGGACACCGTTTCGTTGCCGGCGGGCGGCGCCCAGCCGGGGCGGGCCAGCCCAAGGTGGTCGCGCAACGTTTGGCCCTCGTAGGATGCGCGGAAAATCCCGCGCCGTCGCAGCAGCGGGACGACGTGCTCCACGAAAGCTTCAAGGCCGGACGGCAGAACGTCGGGCATCAGGTTGAAACCGTCGGCGGCGCCGCTGAGGAACCAATCCTCGATCGATGCGGCGATCTGCTCCGGCGTGCCGACGATGGCGCGGTGATTACTGCCACCGCCGGCCTGGGATCGGATGAGTTGGCGCAAGGTGAGTCTTTGGCGCCGAGCCTGGGTCAGCGCGCCGCGGGCAAACGTGGTCATGCCGTCCGCCGGCACGGTAAGATTGTCCGGCAGGGGGCATCCAGATCATAGCGCGTGGCGTCGACCTGCAGCAGGCCGCTGACCCAGGCAACGCCCTGTTCGAGCGGCGCGAGCGCGTTCAGTTCCTCCTCCCGCCGTTTCGCCTCGGCCTCGGTGCCGCCGATGATGGTGACGAGGCCGGGCAGCACGACTACGGACCCTGGGGGCCGTCCCAGTGCCGCAGCGCGCGCCCTGAGGCGGGTCACATAGGTGCGCGAGTCTTCGGGCGTGTGCGCTGCGGTGAAGACAGCCTCGGCGTGGCGCGCTGCGAGCTCCAGGCCGTCATCCGATCCGCCGGCCTGGACGATCACCGGATGTCCCTGGCGTGAGCGCGGCACGTTCAGCGGTCCGCGTACTTGGAAATAACGACCGTGGTGATGTGCGGGGTGGACCCGAGCACGATCGATGAATCGGGTGGCCGCTTTGTCGCCCACCAGCGCATCATCCGGCCAACTGTTCCATAGCGCCTTGATGACATCGGTGAACTCGATGGCACGGTCATAGCGGGTGGCATGGTCGGCGGCGCGCTCCGCCCCGAAATTGAATGCCGCGGACTTGTCGGCGGTGGTGACGACGTTGATGCCCGCCCGGCCGCCGCTGATGATATCCAAGGAGGCGAAGCGCCGCGCGATGTTGTACGGCGCGTTGTAGCTGGAGGAGATCGTTGCGATCAGGCCGATATGCCGGGTGGCGGCCGCGATGGCTGTCAGAACGATGCTGGGTTCCAACGCCTGGAACGGGCGAAAATCCGAACGGTCGGGCATGCTGGGATGATCGGCTAGAAAAATTGCGTCAAACGTGCCCCGCTCCGCCACGCGTGCGATGTCCAGAAGATAGGTGGAATCGACGAAGGCCTCTGGCCGGTTACCGGGCCAAAGCCAAGCGGCCGCATGACTGCCCACCGACAGGAAGTTTAAGTTCAGATGAAGGCGTCTCGGCGGAGCCATATCGGGATCCTGCGGTCGGTGAGTTAGGAGGCGGCGCTGGACGTGCCGAACCGGTGCGGCCAGGAGGTTTACGAAGTAAGCCTCATATCGACATGTCGTGAGCGTATATACCCTATTATCACGTCGTCAAGGGGTGGAATTGTGACCCACTGAGCCTCTCTTTATCGAGGCGTCCTGTCCATTCATCAATATGCCAAAGAGCCGGGCATAAGGTCTACTAACGTTCAACTCTAGTGGAATGTTTCCGGCTAGCGATAGTCCTCGGGCTGGCGGTTCGAGGGCGATCCACCTCCCGCCGTCGCCGGCCTTCCTTGCAGGAAAAGCCGTCAGGCGGTTCTTCGCACATTCCAGAACAAGGCGAAGCCGCCGAGCACGCCGGTCAGATCCCGGCGATAGGCAGTGGCGGCAAGCATCTGACCCAAGGGTATATAGGGCACGTCGACAAACGCCTGACGCTGAATGTCAGCAGCGAGCTGCTGCTGCTCCGCGAGGCTGCTCGCCGCCAGCCACTTGTCGCGCAGGTCTTCAAGCTGCGGACTGGTCGGCCAGCCGCGGCCGCCAGCACGCCCGTTGGCCCGCAACGAGCCATTGACAGCCGGATTGAGTTGATCGAGTCCCGACCAATAGGTGTGGAAGGCACTCCAGCCGCCCTGTCCGACCGGATCGGGCTTGGCCAGACGTTGCAGAACCATTCCCCAGTCTGCCGCCTGATACTCAACGTTCAGGCCAATCTTCTGGAAGACGTCGGCGCCGACATCCCCCAGCGCCTTCAGCGATGGAAAATCGGTCGGCACGGGCAGCGCGACTTTCTCCGCCTTGTATCCGGCGGCCGCCACCTCCTGCCGCACGCGCGCAAGGTCGCGCGGCCCGGTGAGCACGGCGAGGCCGGCATCGTTCGCCATCGAGGTGCCCGGGCAGAAGAACCCCACTTTATCGCGCCACGCGCCTGGATCGGTTCCGGCCGCAGCGGTCATGTAGTCCTCCTGCGACACCGCGCCGAGCACGGCGCGGCGCAGCGCCGGATTGTTGAAGGGTGGAATCAGGTGGTTGAAACGCAAAGTGCCGATATAGCCCGTCGGGTCCTGCACGGGCGTGGTCAGTTCCTTGTGTCGCCGCAGCAGCGGCAGCAGGTCGGGCGTCGGGGCTTCCCACCAGTCCACCTCGCCGGTCTGCAGGGCCGCGGCGGCAGTAGCGGCATCGGGGATCACGTGCCACTCGATGCGGTCGAAATGCACGATCTTGGGGCCGGTCGTGAACGAGGGCGTGCCGTCGGGACGGGGCACATAGGCGGTGTTGCGCTCATAGATGACGAGGGAGCCGGGCACACGCTCCTTGTCGTTGAAGCGGAACGGGCCGCTGCCAACAAGCTCCGGCACCTGCTTGAACGGATCGATACTGGCGAGCCGTTCCGGCATCATCGCGGCGACGTTCGAACCCGCCTTGCCCAACGCATCAGGCAACAAAGTGAAGGGGCGTTTGAGCCGGAAGCGGATGGTCTTGTCATCAGGCGCGGAAAGCTCATCGGTGAAAGCAAGCAGCGTCTGCCCGAAACTGTCGCGGACCGCCCAACGGCGGATGCTAGCCACGCAGTGCCGCGCCAGCACGGGTTCACCGTCGTGCCAGCGCAGCTCGTCGCGCAGGACCAGAGACCAAAGCTTGCCGTCATCTTCAACGCGATGGCCTTGCACCATCTGCGGCATCGCCTTGAAATTGCCGCCTTGAAATTGCTGTCGGTGCCGTAGAGCGTATCGAAGATCAGCAGCCCGTGATTGCGAGTAACATAGGCCTGCGTCCAGATCGGATCGAGGACGCCAAGATCAGATTGTGGAATGAATTTCAGCACGCGTTCACGTTGCCCCACGGCGATGCGCGGAGCGGCGAGCGCGGCGGCGCCCGCAAGCAAGTTACGACGGAGCAGGACAGCCATAGTCGGTGAAACCTTCGGAGCGTGGTTGGCCGAGCGCATTGCACGGATGACGGAACAACAAACCTTTGGGATCTGTACGTATGGAAGATCCGGTCGCGCGGGTGGTGAGTTTCAGATTGATCCGCGATAAAATTCGATCTACCTGATCATATCATATGTTCCTATGAACTACAATTTGACATAGGGCTTATTCGGAGTCAACGTTGGCTGAGGCTCGCGCTCGCGTGCCGATATCAGTCGCGACGCCGCCAAGACAAAGCGCGGGCCGTCCCGGAGGAGGACCTGTCATGAAAACCCGTCCGCGCCGCTCTCGGGTGCTCTCAACATCGAGCTACAGCACATCACCGTGCTGCCTCTGACCGGCCATATCGGCGCAGAGATCGCAGGCGTGGACCTGCGCAAGCCGCTATCGACAGGGGTGGTGGAGGAAATCAGTGCCGCGTTGCTGAAATGGAAAGTGGTATTTTTCCGCGGTCAGAACCTGACGCATGAGGAGCACATTGCCTTCGCCAGCGCTTTCGGCCAGCCCACCGTCGGGCATCCCGTCTTCGGCTTCGTCGAGGGCTATCCACAAATCTATTCGATCGCGCGTGACCGGTTCAAGGCGCGGCAGGTGGGTGAGCTGGTGATCCGGCCCTGGACCGGCTGGCACACTGATGTCACCGCCGCGGTCAATCCACCGGCTGCCTCCATCCTGCGCGGTGTCGATATCCCGCCCTATGGCGGCGACACGATGTGGACGAATCTCGCCGAGGCCTATAAGGGTTTGTCCGAGCCGGTGCGCCGCTTCGTGGAGACGCTGCGCGGTGTACACTATTTCACGCCCCCGGAAGGTCAAACCGCTACGCCCGACTTCGTCGAGCGCAGCAAGCGGCGTCCTTTGGTCAGCGAGCACCCGTTGGTACGCGTCATCCCCGAGAATGGAGAACGCGTCCTGTTCGTCAGCCCCTCATTTCTCAAACGCATCGCAGGTGTGACACCGAGCGAAAGCCAACACATGCTGGAACTGCTCTGGGAGCATGTGACCCGGCCGGAGTATACCGTCCGTTTCCGCTGGCAACCGGGCAGCATTGCTTTCTGGGACAACCGTACGACGTCCCATCTGGCGCCGCGCGACATCTACAGCCTGGATTTCGACCGGCAACTCTACCGCATCACATTGCGCGGCGACGTACCCGTGGGAGTTGATGGCCGTCCATCGACAGCCATCGAGGGTGAGCCCTTCGAAGCCTATTCCGCGCAAAATCCTGGCTAGGCTGGGATGGAGGCTTCGAGAGCGGAACCGTGGGTCGGCGTGTAATGGAGATGCACGTTCGGATGCCGCGCCAGCCACAGATCCCGCTTCGGCTTGTGGGTCGAGAGGTTGGCGAGGATGACGTGGATCTCCTTGCCCTCGTATTGCTTGATCACCCGGTTCATGAAATCGCGGAACTCGACCCGGCGACGGCGCTTGTAGTGCTTGCCGATGATCTGGCCAGTGCCGACGTTGAGCGCGGCGAACAACGTCGATGTGACATGCCGCTTGTAATCATGTGACTGGCCGATCATTGCCCTGCCATTCGGCAGTTTTAGGTATCCCTGAGCGCGCTCCAGCGCCTGGATCGATGGCTTTTCATCGACCGAAAGCACCACGGCATTGGTCGGAGGGGCCATGTAAAGCCCGACGATTTCAGCGGCCTTCGGTACAAAGTCAGGGTCCGTGCTTTGGCACCAGGATTTGCGACCGGACAGGTCGATCTTCTGAGCGCGCAGGAACCGCCAGATATACTGCTCGTGGATGTCTGCCAGTTCCCGTGCCAACAACGGGGCCGCTGGCGGAGTACCGGCGCTATGTCAGCTCCGAAGCCGCCGTCGTCATCTTCTCCGGTTAGACCGGCATCGACTTCTCCGAGTACCGGCTTGATGATCCCATTCCCTACATACGAAAGGACAATGCCGTCACCTCCGCGCTTGATGTTTTCACCGTGGCCGATCCCGATCGCGTGTGGACCTTGCGTGAACTCGCTGAACACAACGCGATCGGAGGGCGTGGCCCGCTGTTCGTCGGGTCGCCCACGCAGGTCGCCGACGCGATCGAGACCTGGATTGATCAGACGGGCGCAGACGGGCTCAACCTGAGCTATGCGGTGATGCCAGAGAGCTATGCCGATTTCGGAACCCATGTCGTACCGGAGTTGCAACGCCGTGGCCGATACAAGCGTAGCTACGCGCCAGGCGTACTGCGGGAGAAGCTCTATGGAGCGGGGCGCTCCTATCTGCCTGCTTCCCATCCGGGCGGTGCCGCCCGAACGGCTGCTTTCGGCTGAGGACTTCGCCGCGCGCTTACTTGGCGCGCCAAGCTAGGTGCTCAGCCAGGTATCTGCCTGGTTGGCCGCAAGATCCGCGCTGCACAGTCGAGGACATCGTTGCCGGGAATTTGCGAAATATCACCGGCGGTGCCAGGGGGCGGCTCGCCAGGGTCGTCGAACTGCTGGACGATGTCGGGCTGGACGAGACCTAGGCGCGACGCCCTCCGCGTTCGATGTCGGGCGGTCAGCGGCAGCGTGTGGCGATCGCGCGAGCCTTGGCGTCCGACCCCGCATTGATTGTATGTGATGAACCTGTGTCGGCTCTCGATGCCAGCTTGCAGGCACAGGTGCTCGACTTGCTTGCCGGGCTGCAGCGCCGGTTGGGAACGGCGCTGCTGTTTATCTCCCACGATGTCGGCGTAATCGAGCACGTCAGCGGTCGTGTGCTGGTGTTTTACCAGGGCCGGCTGGTGGAACAGGGGGAACCGGCGACGGTGTTCGGGGCTCCCGAACACGATTTCGCGCGGCGTCTGGTGGCACCCCTCGCTGTTGTTCAGGCGGGCGCCGGGACGTAGCCGCGCTGCGACGCCGGCCAGGAAGTTCCGACTGTGCCCCGGTCATTGAAAGGCGACCCACCAGCGGTGATAGCGAGATCGGCGCGTGGCGTCACATCGCGTCGCGGGTTTTCGCCCGTCTACGCAGCTTCCTGGGCCAATCGATCGACGCGCGGCCGCACCTCCTGGGCGAAGCGACGCATTTCTGCCTCGAACGGTTGGAACTGCAGCATGAAGGTTTCGATGCCAAGATCGGCGAAATGCCGAATACGAGCCGCAACGGTGTCATAGCTGCCAACCAGGCCGGCCGCCGTTCCGCCGTTGCTGCCGAACGCGGGATTGCGGGCGAAGGTCTTGAACATCACGGCTTTCGGATCGGTTCGTCCCGCCATCGCCTGCCGCAACGGTGCATCCTGCTGTGCCAGGCTAAACAGATAGCGCAATTCTTCCGCTGCCTGCGCGTTTGTTTCGCGTACAACGACAAACGCCGACAGGGCGAAACGAATGGGTGGCCCGATTCTGGGGCGGCCCGCGACCGCCGCGATCAGGCGGCGCACGTCATCAGGCGGCTGGCCGTTGATGAACCAGACGTCGGCGGCATCCGCGGCCAGGGCCTGCGCTTGTTCCGATTCGCCGCCGGCATAGATAACCGGCCGCTCGCGATACCGTCCTACCGGGCGAATCTGATAGTCATCGATCTTGAAGTGCTGGCCGGAGAAATTCACCCGGTGGCCGCTGAATAACCGCCGGAAGACTTGGATCCATTCGCGTCCGTAAGCGTATCGATCGTCGTGATCGGCGAACGCGATGCCGGCGCGTTCAAATTCCGGCTTGAACCATGCGTTCACCAAGTTGATAGAGAACCGGCCTTGGCTGATTTCCTCGATCTGGCTCGCCATCTTCGCGAGCACCACGGGGTGGAACAGGTAGGGCTTGATGGCGGCGATGATCTCGATGCGGCTCGTGACCGCGGCAAGTGCGGTGCTCGCGGTTCAGGTTTCGAGCTGGTCACGTTCATCGTCCCTCGGGTTGATGACGTGCTGTGCGACCAACGTCGATTCAAAACCGAGCGCTTCGGCCTCAAGAATCAGTCGTTTGTTACGTTCCCATGATGCGTCCGGCGGGTCCAGGGGATGGAAGAAAGAACCGGACGCGCCATAAACCTGAGCCCAGATCCCGAAGCGTTGCGTCATATGAGCGACTCCGTTGGTACGCCTGCCGGCAAGCAAGTCAGCTGATCACGCCAACAGGTTGGCGGTCACCCGGTTGACATAACGCTGCGGATCTGTGCTGGGCTTCAGGACACCGGCGCGCTTCAACTCGTTGGCGTAGAGCAGCACCTGGCGCTGGAAATCGGCGCCGATCGGCTGTTCGCCGTACGGGTAGCTTTTCAGCATCTCCGTCAGATCGGCCGGGGTGGCGCTTCTCGGAGCGTAATGGTCGGCAACCTCGACGGCATGACCTGGGTTGGCATTCACCATCTGTGACGCCTCCAGAACGGCTCGGGTTACGGCGATCGCTGCTTCGGGGTCTTCACGCAGCAGGCTTCCGCGGACACCCAGCACGCAACAGGTGCGGTCGGCGAATTCATTGGTGGCGTTGGATGCGACACGGAACAGATTTCCATTGCTGTTCTTGACCTGGTAATAGACGTTTGGGTCACCGGCCACATAGGCCTGGATTTCGCCTTTCTCGACGGCCATCGCCATGAGTTCCTGCGGATACTGCTTCCACTCGACATCCTTGTCGGGGTCCAGGCCGTGGTTCTGCAGGATGATTTCATAAAGGTTCTTATCGGACGAGGCGAAATCCGTTACGCCGATGGTCTTGCCGCGCAGACTCAGGATGTCAGTGATGCCCGCTTTGCGCGATCCCACGAGATAGGAGCAGCCACCGTGCACGCCGGCGACCAGTTTGACATCGAAACCTTGCTCTAGCGGCTTCAGCCAGCGCAGGATCATGCCGATGCCGACATCGGCCTTGCCGCTGCCGATTGCTTCCAGAAGCTGGTCGGTGGAGCCGCCGAAGTTCACCAGTTCCACGTCAAGATTGTGCTTTTCAAAGATCCCTGCCTCCACGGCGACCGGCACAGCCGAGGTGCACAGTGCCGTCTGGTTCCAGGTGAAGCGGATTTTCTTGGCTGGGCCGGTCGAGGTCACTGCTGGCGGCGGCACGGGCGCGGCGGCCAGGGTGTAGTCACCACCGCCATGGCAGAGCGGAAAATCCGCTGGGAGAGGGCGCAAAGGGCTAGCAAATACGCGAGAGCCGGCGAAGCCAAGCGGCAGGATGGACGCGACTGCGCCTGCCCGTAACAGATGGCGACGCCCGAGCATACGTATGTTGTTCCGATCATCCATATGGAGGAGTTCCCTTTTTGCGCACCCGCGCGCTGAAATGCCGACGCGCATCAATGTTAGCAACTATGTGGAAGCGCTATTATCCATATATCACGCGGGTTGTCGAATCGTGCGGCGGCCATCCAGTTAGGTGGTTAGCTTGTGGTCTGTGACCTGCGATTCCTCCTCAGTCTCGCGGAGACGGCTGCGACAACCAGCGCACTGCCGATTGAAATAACGCATATAAATGGTAATAGCTGCGGGCTACGGTAGAGTGTACGTAAATGAGCTTATGGATGGCGGGCCGGGATCCACGATCCCCAGAGGCCGGCCCTGTAAGCAATGGAGACTTCGCAGATGTCTTTTTGGAGGTTGGGCGACCAGACGGAGCTGCCGATCCTCCCGCTGATCGAACTGAACTCTTTCTCGGTGGTGGCGACCAACCTGCACGACGCCGTCACCGCCAGCGACCCATCCTTGCGTGACGCATGGCTTGCGTCATAAGCGGACTGGCGCGGCGGACCCGCGCCAGGAGAACGGATCGATGGCGAGGAACAAGGCGCCGCAGACCATCGCGGCTGGGAACTGTATCGGCCAGGACAGCGCGTTCGGTTCAGTCGTAGCCCCAATCTATCTGTCGAGCACCTTTACGTTCGAAGGCTTCGGCCGTGCGCGGCAGTACGACTATACTCGCTCCGCCAATCCGACGCGCGATACCCTGGCCGACACCATCGCTCAACTGGAGGGCGGCGCTGGGGCCGTGGTCGTTGCAACCGGCACCGCTGCCATCGACCTCACGCTCAGCTCTCTGGAGCCCGGCGATCTCATCATCGCCTCTCACGACTGCTACGCCGGCACCTGGCGCCTGCTGACGGCACGGCAGGCCAGGCGGCAGTTCCAGGTCGCCTTCATCGATTTCGGCGACGACCGGGCGGTGGCGGCCGCCCTGGCGCGTTCCCCGCGTCTGGTTCTGATCGAGAGCCCCAGCAATCCCCTGATGCGGATCGTCGACATTCGCAAGGTGACCGCACAGGCGCGGGAGGCCGGGGCGAAAACCATCGTCGACAACACCTTCCTGTCGCCGGCGCTACAGCACCCGATTGCCCGTGCGCCGGAAAAGCCGGCAAGGAGTAGTAGATGCAAGTTCTATACGGTGAAGGCGTAGCCTGCCACACTGGCCCCGTGCCATGCGCCACTGATCGCGAGGTCAATGGT
>JBEKLE010000194.1:0-22172 GCA_050010355.1 Rhodopila sp.
TCCCGACCATGCCGGATCAAAGACTATTCCCGCTCATGGCCCGCTTCGCTGAGATCGTATCGAAGTGCGGATCGTTCAGCGGACTTTTCGAGGCGGTTTGAAATGAGGGGATAAGTGAGATGGCAGCCTGGCGGCCTGAAAATGCTGTACTCGATAGATGCCATAAGTTGACTACTCTAACCACCGGCACCTCCGCGGGTATCGTCTCAGCCTGCTTTGACGCCCAACTTCGTAAATATGGTCCGGCAAGGGCGAAGTACATCGGCCGGATCGCCAAGCCATCAGGGAGGAAAATCACAATGGCCACTGGTATTGTTCGCAAATTCGCGCGTGCGCTCCATCCGCTCGGCGTTTCCACAATTGCCCTCCTAGCTCCAGGGTACGAAGGCAGTGCTCATGCGGCTGGTAGCCCATCCTATGCTGCGGCGGTTGCGTGCGAAAGCTTGACTCAAACGGTGATCCGGGACGGCACGGTGAATACCGCCGAAACCATTTCTGGCGGTACTTTTACCCCGCCTGGTTCTACGCCTATCACCGGCCTGCCGAATTTCTGCAGGGTAACCGTCACTATGACGCCGACTTCAGATTCGAGCATAAACGTCGAAATCTGGATGCCCGCGGAAGGTTGGAACGGACGATTCCTGGCGACCGGCAATGGCGGCGAAGCGGGCTTCGTTCGGTACGACACTGGCCTCCCGCAGGGCCTCATGCGCGGGTTCGCAGTCGCCAACACAGATCTTGGGACACATCCAACCGGCACTCCCCCTGAAACGCAGCCCGACGGCGTTACCTGGGTCGGTCACCCGGAACGGTGGAGAGACTTCGGGTACCGCGGGAACCACGAACAGACGATCGCTGGTAAAGCGGTGGTGGCCGCCTATTATCAGCGGCCGCCAAACTATTCGTACTTCCAGGGTTGCTCGACCGGGGGGCAGCAAGCAATCTCCCTCGCTCAGCAGTATCCGGCTGACTACAACGGGATTATTGCCGGCGCGGCAGCGAACAACAGGACGCATCTGCACACTATGTTCGTGTGGAACTTCAAGGCGCTTCAGCAACCGGGCGCTCAATTCGACGCTGGCCAGCTTGCGTTGATCTCAAACAGCGTTGTTGCCGCATGTGCTGGAAAGGATGGCGGCAGCCCTGCTGACCCGTTCTTAACCGATCCGCGTCAGTGCAAGTTCGATCCGTCGACTTTGCCCAGGTGTGCCGCTGGAACCATCAGCGATTCCTGCCTGACGGACAGCCAGTTCAACGCTTTGGAGACCGTATATGAGGGCCCGGTCAATCCAAGGACTGGCCAGCGAATCTACCCGCCAATGCCATTCGGCGCCGAGAGCTCCGGGCTCGGCCTGTCCTATCAAGGAGATCCGACCCAGTTGCCGAGCCAGCAGCTCTACCCCTTCTACTGGACATTCGGAGCGGATTTCGATTACACAAAGTTTGATTTCGATCGCGACATGCACTCAGTGGACGAGACGCTCGCGACCGTCCTCAATGCAAACGATCCCAATCTCAGTGCCTTTGAGGCAAGTGGTGGCAAATTGATGCAATATAACGGAACCTACGACGGCGCCGTGCCGTTCTCAGACGCGATTAATTATTATGAACGCGCGATCAAGTTACAGGGCAGCCTTGCGCAGACGCAGGACTTCTATCGGTATTTCCTTGTTCCGGGCATGGACCATTGCGTTGGGGGGCCCGGGCTCGGCCATTTTGGTCAGCCATACTCGACGGTGCTACAGCCCGACGAAGATCATGACATTCTTCTGAAATTGGTCGATTGGGTAGAAAACGGGAATGCTCCTGAGCAGGTGTTGGCTCGCGGCTACAGCGATGCTAGCGACACAACGGTTTCGCTCGAGCGACCGATCTGTCCCTATCCCGAACTCCCTGTGTATCAGGGCGGCGATAGAACGCAGGCAAGCAGCTTCCTTTGCGCCAAGGGTCCACGAGGCGAGGTCCTGGCACCGGCGCGGAGGTATCTCATCGGCCGCCCGGCTCGTTAGCGAGAGCATCAGGATGTCTAGCCATTCTCGAACGCGCGGTAGGGTCAAAATTGACGTTCCGGATCAACTCAACCGACCTCTGGCGGCGTACGCCACGAGTTGATCCACCACGTATCCCGCACGCGGACTTAGATGCGCCTGTCGCGGCCAGATGGCATGGACCTCCGCGTCGACTGACGAATGGTCACTCAGGACGGTCTTAAGGCAGTCTTAAGGCGGCCAGACTTTATGTGTTCGCGCACCATAGATATCGGCAACTGCGTGAGGCCAAGTCCTCCCGCGGCCGCATCGACCATCGCCTCCACGTCACTCAGTTGGTGCGTTGTTGGCGGCGTCAGTCGCCTCGTTCAAAATAATGGGGACTTGTTCGGGTGCCTCTCGGCGAAGTCGCGATGCTTGGCGGCTTTCAATCCCATCATTTTCCCACGGCCGGCGACACGCTTTGCATATTCGATGATCGCGACAGTGACCAACCGCGGCACGTTGCGATTCATGATCTACGAAGTTGCGCTGAACGCCTTCATCTTCCCCAATTTTTTCGCGCCGCTTGATCAAAGACACCCGCCGCAAGGTATCCTCATCGTCGAGCGGCTAGTGGTGTACAAGAACCCGCTGCTGGCCAAGAAACGACGGCGCAAGCGCGAGGAGGTACTGCCGCTGACCGAGGCCGCCCTGGACAAGATCATCCAAATGCGAGTAACGCGAGGCGGAAAGGTCGTCGTTTGCAACCCGGTGACTGTTATCCCTCGCACGAGCCCGGGCGAAGAAGATGAAGTTAGTTTCCCGATACTCTCGCTGGATCGGAAAGGTGCTCCGAAAGCCATTGGTGGACGTTCGGGTGCTCGGGCGACCAACCGAGTGCCCGAGCGCGAAGACCGCGCACGCGACTGTTCGAGGCCAGTGAATAGAGCGCTCTCTGGCGCCCCCAACGTTGCTCCGCCGCCTCCATCGTCATCGAAACGCAGGCGCCAAGCGCCAGCGCGTCGGCAATGGTGGCCGCCATCTCCCCGAATGCAGCCTCTCCGCTTTCGACGAAAACGAATGTCCCGGGGCCCGCCTGTTCGAGCGCCAGCAGGTAAAGGTCGACCACATCCGCGATGTGAACCGTTGACCAGCGATTGAGACCCCTGCCGATGTAATGCGAATGCCCGCTTTCCCGGGCGTAGTCGATTAGGAGCGGAAGCTGAACGCTCCTGGCTTTCGGTCCGAGGGCGTCGCCGAATATCAACGAATTGCACAAGACGACGGACCGAACTCCTGGTGCAGATAGAATGGCTCGGTCCAATGCGACGCGGGCCGCCTTCTCGGCGGTTGGACCCGGGATATCGTCTTCGTTGATTACCGTCTCGGATGGCTCGCCCTCGGCTTGGTCGGCGACGATGCTGCTGCCACTCGTGTGGAGGAATGCCTTTTCCGAGCCGACGAGTGCGCTCACGATCGCATCGACGGAACCTCGATCGTCGCTGCTCGCCGCATTGACCACCGCGTCGGCGGCGCGCGCTTCGTCGGCCAACAGGGCATGGTCCGCGAGCGTCCCCTGGACCGGAACGATGCCGAAGGTGCGAACCGCATCCGCTTTTTCAGGCGAACGGACCAGCCCGCGGACCTGATGGCCGTGGCGTACCGCCTCGGCCGCGAACGAACCGCCAATGAACCCGCTGGCACCAGTCACGAACAATCTCATGATGGAATCCCTACGCCGGTGTAGGGGGACGCCCGATTTGGACGATAGCCACCGGAACGCTTATGCCATCGTTTCGGGACCCCAGAAACCCGAAATGGTGACTTCGGTGTGTTGCACGACGGGGGCGCCATCGAAGTGGTCGGCAACGAGATTGCGCCAGACCGGGTAGTCGGCCGAATGTCGGAAACCGACCATGTGATCTTCGACGGTCGTCCAGCCGCATGCTCAGGCAGCCGGAGGCCCTTTTGAAAAGCGAGACGGCTTCTTCTACTGCGGCTTCGAAGCACTCCTCCGAACCGTCTTTGACCATGATGACGGCGATCTCGTAAATCATTCGGTTCGATCCTTCCTGCGCTGGTCCATCACACTCCCCACCCGCCAGGCCATGGTTCGCTCCTCCAAAACTGAATTGGAGTGTTACCCATGTGGCCGGTTGCAGAGCCTAGAACCCCTTCAGCTGAAGACGAACCCTTTGTAGCCGTCGTTTCTGACGGCATCGAGCTGCTGACGGTAGGCGCCGATGCCGGCCATGTAGAACATAACCGTGTTCTTCTTGCCGGGGATGTTGGCGCCGAAGATCCACGACTCGACCTTCGGGAAGAGCGTCATGTTGGCGATCTCCTCGCAGGTCTTCGTCCAGGCGTCCTCGGCCTCCCGGGAAGGCTCCACGGTTGCGACCCCCGAGCGTTCCGCATGCCGGATGGTCTCGCTGATCCAGTCCACCTGCGACTCGATGCTCGGCGGCAGGTTGGTGAACGGGCCGTTGGGGCCGAGGATCATGAACAGGTTGGGGAAGCCGTGCGTGGAAACGCCCAGGTAGCTGCTGGCCCCGGCGGCCCAGCCCTCGTTGATGTGCCGCCCGCCGCGCCCACGCAAGTCCATCGACCGGTAGTTGCCGTCGACCGCGTCGAAGCCGGTGGCGAAGACCAGCACATCGAGCTCGTGCTCGACGCCATCGGCCGTGCGCACCCCAGCGGGCGTGATCGCCTCGATCGGGTTCTCCTCGATCGAGATCAGCGTGACGTTGTCGCGGTTGAAGGTCTCATAGTAGCCCTCGTTGCAAAGCGGGCGCTTGGCGTACAAGCCGGTCGGGGTCAGCTTGCGCGCGGTCTCCGGGTCCTTGACGATCTCCTTGATCTTCGACCGGATAAACGCCGCCGCGGCCGCGTTGGCCTCCGGGCTGGTGGCGATATCGCAGAACGTGCCGAACATGAATCGGAAGCCATTGCCCTTGTCCCAGTTCTCCTGGAAGACTCGGCGCCGCTCCTCCTCTGAAACGCTCATCGCCTCGACGCTGCTCTCCTGGAAGCCGAAGGCGACCACCGAGTTGCGCACCTGCTGCCAGATTGCGTCGAAGTTCTTCTTGGTCTCAGCGACCTCGGCCGAATCGACCGGGCCGTTGCCGGACGGCACGCAGTACTGCGGCGAGCGCTGGAAGACTGTCAGATGGCCGGCCTGCTTGGCGGCGGCCACGATGAACTGCGTACCGGTGGAACCGGTACCGATCACGCCGACCCGCTTGCCGGTGATGTCGAGGTCGTGTGGCCAGGCGTTGGTATGCACGAGGGTGCCGCCGAAGCTGTCGCGCCCGGGGATGTCGGGGATGTTGCTCTTCGCGAGGAGCCCGAGCGCCGTCACAAGGTAGCGGCTCGTGAATGCCTCGCCGGCACTCGTGCGCACCTGCCAGAGCTTGCGCTCCTCGTCGAACACCGCGCCCGTCACTTCAGTGTTCAGCTGGATGTCGCGGCGCAGGTCGAAGCGGTCGACGACGTGGTTGAGGTACTTCTCGATTTCGGACTGCTCCAGGTAGCGCGTGGTCCAGTTCCACTCCTGCAGCAGGTCCTTGTCGAAGGAGTAGCGGTAGACGAAACCTTCGGTGTCGGACTTCGCGCCGGGGTAGCGGTTGAAGTACCAGGTGCCGCCAATGCCGCCGCCCTTCTCGAACGCCCGCGCCTTCAGCCCGAGTTCGTTGCGCAGCTTGTGAAGCATGTAGATGCCGCCAAACCCGGCGCCGATGACGATAGCATCGAAGTCAGCTTCCGTTCCGGATTTTTTGGCAAGATTGTTCATAGGGTTCTCCCTTGTGGCACGAGGGAATGGTGCCGCGCTTTCATGATCTTGTGGGGTTGAGTCCCGCACCGGAGTTGCCGGCGCGCGACCGGATCAGAGGCTCTCGTACCAGACAGCGAACTTCATGTCTTCGCCGAGAGTGCCGACCGCGTGAGCAAAGAGCGGGCGACGCGCCGGCGCCAGCTGAAGGGTTGGCCAGCAGAGTCCCCTTTGCATGGACGATGCCATGCCGATTCGCGCGGCCGCCAAGCTCCGGCGAAGGCCCGCCAAGTGACGCCGGACAGGTCGTCGCGAGGGTCCCGCTGAGGCCGACCGCGGCCGGGCAGGCGGCGCTGGCTGCAGCCCAGTCGCTGGCCCGTAAATCCGCCGCAACCCGATGCAACCAGACCGTCACAAGCTTCCTCGGCACCGCGTGGGCAATTCGTACCGAGAAACTCACGAACTACTCCCTGCCGCACAGCCGCTCCGCCGCGCTCGATCGAGCTCATGCCGTAGCCCGATGGACGTAATCCAAAAAGTCGCCGACCGTCACGAACCGTTCGAGGTTTTCATCCGGGATGGCGATGCCGAAGCGGTCTTCGGCCGCGACGGCGAGGTCGATTTTGGCGAGCGAGTCCACACCGAGCTTCTCCAGCGGCTCGTCGCGGGCCATTTGGGCCGGTTGAACACCCATCATTTTTTCGAGGAGTTCGGCGAACGCCGTCTCGATCTCCGTTTGCTGCATATTGGCCTCCTCAGGCGTGTGGCGGGGTGGAGTGAAGCGGCGTCTGCATCGCGTCCCGGACCGTTTGCAGCGCGTCGAACTGGTGGATCCAGCCGAAATCCTCCGAGAACCGCCCCACCTGCCGATCCCGTTCCGCGAGTTGCGGACCATCCGGCAGATGCAGCAGTGCATTGGTGATCCAGGAGCTGCGCTGGATTTTGCGGGTCCGGGCCCGGCGCAGCGACTGGTACTTCGCGAACAACGAAGCGAGCCCATTCGGCGCCGTCTCAGGCAGGAGCTCCGCCAGGGTGATCGCGTCCTCGATGGTGGTATTGGCGCCTTGGCCATGGTGCGGCAGCATCGCATGTGCGGCATCGCCAAGGATGACCACGCCCCCACGATACCAGTGCAGCAAAGGCCGCGTTCCGAACAGTGCCCAGCGCACGGGCAGATGTTGCGAGACCATCTCGATCACGGCCGGATGCCAGCCCTCGAATGCAGCCACGGCCTCACCCGGCTCGATTGAGTCCAACCACTTGTCGGCATGCGGCCAGACCTTCGGGTACTCGACTACAGCGAAGAAATTCACGTACTCAGCGTCATCTCCAATTGCATAATGTAGCAGGTGGGCGTCCGGCCCCATCCAGAACTGGATCGCCTTGGGGTCAGGCAGCGTCGGGAGCTTCGCCACGGGCACGATTCCGCGGAAAGCACTCGTCCCTGAGTAGACCGTGTCGTCACGACCGGTGATAAAGCTGCGGACGAGCGAGCGTACGCCGTCCGCGCCGACAACAAGGTCCGCCTCAACCGTTCGCCCGTTGGCGAAGCTCAGGCCTGTAGCGCCGCCGAGGTCCCTGATCTCGGTCAGCCTATGATCCAGATGCAGCCCGGCGCCGCCCAGCGCACCGCTCAGGATGCGCTGGAGGTCCGCGCGGTGGATCCCGTAGTAGGGTGCACCACAAACCCCCTGGTAACTCATGTTCTCATGAACCGGATGCGCCGCGATGCGGCTACCGTCTCGCCAGTTTCGATGGATAAGCTCGCTTGGCTCGGTCGATACGGCTGTGAGCGCGTCGAGCACGCCGAGTCGGCGTAGCTCTCGGGTGGAGTTGGCCGAGAGCGCAACCGCGGCGCCGATTTCGGCCAACTCCGGCGCTTGCTCGTATACGTCGGCTTCGATGCCGCGCTGGCGCAGAGCCACCGCCAGGGTCAGGCCGCCAATGCCACCACCGACGATTGCAATTCGGAACATCTTGGTCATATTTTACTCCCTGCGTTCATGTAAGAGGCCGCGAGGCTTGTTCGCGTTTCCGCCCGACCTTTCGCGAAGATCGCGATGGCAGCCATGAGGGCGGGGACGGCGGCCATACTGAACACCGCGCCCAGGCCCCAGCCAAATGAGAGCAGCTGTCCGCCCACCATCGAAGACGGATGCCGCGCCAGCCGCATCGAATATGCCTTGCTCGCTTCCGGTCCTAGGCATCAAGGCTTCCCCGGACGGTGTGGCGGCCCGTTCTGTCCCGCCAGAGCACCATCCAGCCCGACCTGAAGGAGATCCTGGTTAGCAGTGCATGACCAGTTCGCGGCGGAGTTGACATCTCCACTTCCACTATATTGCGCCTGCTGGGGGAACTTGCAGAGCGGCATGGTGCGAAGAGGCGGCATTGTCTGGTCATCATTGGTATATTTTGTCGCAACGATGCTGTCGGGGGCGATGCCGTTCTCGACCCAATGCTCCAGTGCCTTCAACGTATCGAACGTGTTCGGCCCGGGACCCCCTTGGCAATGAAACATTCCGGGCACCATGAACAAGCGCGCATGGTCTTGCAATTCACTGATATCGCCTCTGATCTTTGCCCATTCCTGGTAGAATCCGATCGTGCGAAACGGGTTGATCCAGCCGTCACTATAGCCGTGAAACAAGATCATCTTGCGGTTTTGCCCGATGAATTGTTCAAGTTTCTGGGGAACGTCGCCGTCGCCCGCCTCAGTCCGACGATCGATCAATGCTACCGCCGCAGGATCTGCAAGTCCATTGAAGTCCACCGGGGCGTTGTGAGCACTATCAAAGTCTGGGTCGAGATAGACAAAGTACTTAAGCATTTGGTCGCTGAACGCCCACCCAGGAGGCTGTGCGCTGGGCGTGGTGCCCCAAGGTTCGGCCGCATTGATATTCAGCGGCGGTCCAGCGGATTCCGCCCAGGCAAACAAATTGAGGCCAGGCGCGTCATTGAGGTCGCTCACGGGATATCCGTAGCTCACCACGCGCTGGTCGGGATTCCTCGCGGCCGATATCCACTGCGTTAGCGTGTCCACTTGGTTTTGGGTGAGACAGCTCGTCGCATTGTCGCCCTGACAGAGGAGCCTTTCAGGCTTGAACGAGCACTTGCCGGCGTTTTGGATCAGGCCGTCGGTGACCCCATCCGTCGCATCGCAATTCGCGGCGACGGCGCTGTCCACGACAGCGAGAAGATCGGCCGGGATGAACGAATCCAAAGCTTTTGTCAGGTTCCGCGTGGCCCGCGATCCCGCCAGGATTTCACCGCGTATGTCCATGAACGGATCTCCGGCGACATAACCATCGAAGTCCGCTGGATAGCGCGAGGCCTCGACCAGACCCTCCCGCCCGCCGTCGGAACACCCGTAGTAGTAGGACTGCGCAAGATCGCTGGCGCCATACCAGTTTTTCGATAACGACTTGCCTGCATTGGCAACGACATGAACCGCGCGATAGAAGAAGTCTGTAACCGCGTCGGTGTTCGGAACGCCTGGTGAGATGAGGGCCCAGCTTCCATTGAAGGCCGCCCCGGCATGCCCATCGTCAGTCGCCGCGATGGCGTAGCCCTTGGCAAGAGCATCCGCTGGCGCGCCCCCGCCGCTGGTCGTGACCGGCAGCGTGCTGAATACCGTGCCGCACAATCCGCCACAGCCAAAATACAGGAACTTACCATTCCACGTAGGTGGAAGAGCCATTCCGAAATTGGCCGTCTTAATGGTAGCTGGATTGGTGACGACCGTGCCGGTAATGAGGCAATACTCTGGGGCGATACTCGATGCCGGCACCAGCACCGCGCCGGTTGGAGCTGGCGGCAGGGAGGCGTTCAGATCGCTGATCGGTCCGATCGTCATTCCAGACGGCGCAGCCGCCTGTGCGTCGGCTGCCGTGCATGACGGCGAGGCAAGGCCTGGTGTTGCCCAAAGAACAAGAGTACTTAGGACGACGGCGACACATAGTGTGGACAGCAAGCCCGTCCTTGGTCGGTTGTTACCCATAGTTATTGATCCTCCCTTAGTTTAGTGTGGGCCGCCGTATTTATCTTCTGCCGAGCGAGCCCAAATGGTGTCAGCCCGCCTCGAGAACCTGGAAGTGCTGGACGGTAGCCTCTCAGATGCCGCCACGTACCTCTACCTCTTCAAACCAGCGGAGGTTTTGTGGTGTCGGACACGCTCTTATTGGAAGTGCCTACGAGCTCGACGATTTTGAACAGGTTCTCCGCCAAGGGCTCGTCCTTAGCTCAACGGGGCACTGGTAAGAGGAGACTTAGGTTGGTGTTCAGCCGGTCTTCTTAATCTCGGAAGGATGTCGCGCCAGTGGCGTCACTTCGATTCGCATAAAGGGGAACAGCGGGAGTGTAGACAGGATCGCATGCAGCGCGTTGTGGTCTGCCACGTCGAACACCGAGATGTTCGAGTATTGGCCGGTGATGCGCCACAGGTGCAGCCAGGTGCCTTGGCGCTGCAGGTCCTCGGCGCGCGCCTTCTCCTCGGCCTTCAGCCGATCGAACTGCGCCGGGTCGATCCCGTGTGGCGGGTGCACATCCATCCTGACGTGGTAGAGCAAGACGTCCTCCCTATGCGCGCGCGTAACGACGCAGCTTGTCTTGATCGAGCGTAACGCCGATGCCCGGCCCGGTCGGCAAGTGCACATGGAAATCGGCGAAGCGAAGCGGCTCGGTGACGTACTCGCCGGTGAGGATTTGCGGGCCGAAATGCTCGCAGCCCCAGGCCATCTCGCGGAAGGTTGCGAACACCTGCAGGTGCGCGGCGGCGCCGACCGAGCTCTCCAGCAGGCAACCGCCGTAGAGCCCGATCCCGGCCGCTTCGGCAACGGCCGCCACGCGCTTCACGCCAAGCAGCCCGCCATGCTTGACCAGCTTGAGCGAGATTGCATCGGCCGCCGCCGCGTTGGCCACGGCCAGCATGTTGTGCGCATCGAACACGTTCTCGTCGGCGAGCAGCGGGGGCGTGTCGGACCGGGCGCGCAGCCGTGCCATGCCGGCGATGTTCCAAGCGGGCACCGGCTGCTCGACCAGCTTGATCCCGAGTTCTTTCAGGATCGGCAGGCAGCGCGCGGAGACCGTCTCGTCCCAGGCCTGGTTCGCATCCACAATCAGCTCGGCGCGGCCTTCGAGCGCGCGGGCGAGCTGGGTCATGCGGGCCATATCCGCCTCGGGCGACAGGGAGCCGATCTTGACCTTGAAGGTGCGGTGCAAGCGGCCTTCGAGCTTGCGCTCGGCCTCCTCGACCTCCTGCGCCGGGTCGCCGGAGGCCAGGGTCCAGAGCACCGGCAGACTGTCGCGCACGGCGCCGCCTAGCAGGGCTGACGCCGGTAGGCCGAGCGTCTTGCCGACCGCGTCGAACAGCGCCGTCTCGATCGCGGCCTTGGCGGCGTTGTTGCGCTTGGCGGCATCGTCCATGCGCTTGCCGGCCGCCTCGAACTGGTCCGCCCGCGACCCGGTCAGCGCGGGGGCCAGATAGGCGTCGATATTGGCCTTCATGGCCTCAACGCTTTCCTCGCTCCAGCGCGGGCCGCCGAGCGTCGCCGCCTCGCCGATCCCTTCGGCGCCGTTGGCCAGACGCACTTGAACGAGCACGTAGTTCTGCGCAGTTATCGAGGTCTGCGACAGCTTGTGCTTCCGCACGGTGGGCACGTCTACGATGGGATCTCCAAAAACGGAGCGAGCGCCGCGCCAAGCGCTCCCGGAGGGGTCACTCGGCGGCTTGACGGGTCAGTGCCTGGGCCGGGATGAGACAGATGTCGTAACTGACGACGTACTTGGTGTCCGCCCTGGACGGCGCCGGCTTGAAGTCGATGATCAGCGACTCCTTCACCGCGAACACCGAATCGCTGTCGAGATACTTGTCTTCGCGGTCGAACACCTGCGTCACCAGTTCCTGGTAGCCCGGCGCGCGCACGCGGAAGTGGAAGTGCGAGGGCCGGTACGGATGCCGGTCCATCATGGTGAGCAGATCGCCAGCCGGGCCGTCGAACGGGATCGGATACGCGACCGGGCGCACCGCGCGAAACGCGTAGTTTCCATCCTGATCGGTACGGAACTGGCCGCGCAGGTTGAAGTCCGGCTGGTCTGGGTCCTGCTGCTCGTAGAGGCCGTTCGGCGCCGTCTCCCACACGTTGAGGATGGCACCCTCGACCGGCTTGCCGTCCGCGCCGGTGATCCGTCCTTGCACCAGCACGGTCTCCCCGGGCGGGCCGCCCTGCACGATGGAGGCGCCGTTCGGCAGCATCGGCGCGCTCTCGCGCCAGAACGGACCGAGGATCGCGGAGGAGGTGACGTCGGAGGCCTCCGTGGTCGAGGTGGGTGTGGCGTTGCTCGAGGCCGTCTGGTCGAGGAAGTCAGCCAGGCTCTCCAGCCCGAACACGTCGCTGGCCAGGATGGCCTCGTTGCGCGTGTCGTCGGAGATCTTGCCGATGCGGACCACGAAGTCGCAGGCGGCCAGGTATTCCGGCGTGGTCAGCTTCACCTCGCGGGCGAAGTCGTGCATGTGGCGGATCAGCGCGGTCATGACTTCCCGCACCCGCGGGCTGGCCTTGGGACCGATCGCGTTGATGACCGTGTCGGTGAATTTGTCCATCGAAAGTTCAGCCATGGAATCCTCCTTTGTTGATTGCTGCCGGGCTTTCGGCGACCTCAGCCAAGGTCGCCGCCGCCCACGGGGAGCGTGACGCCGGTGATGTAGGACGCCTCGTCCGAGGCCAGGAACAGGATCGCCGCCGCCTGCTCCGCGGTGGTGCCGTAGCGGTGCAGCAGGCTGGACGCCTTGGTCTGCTCCGCCACCTCCTGCCACCTGCGCGCGTCCTGCTCGGTGGGGGGCGTGGCGCCGCGTGGGACGCGGCGGGGCGGCGCTTCGGTGCCGCCAGGGGCGACCGCGTTCACGCGGATGCCGTGGCCGGCGTATTCCCAGGCGAGGCAGGCGGTCATCGCGTTCACGCCGCCCTTGGCCGCGGCATAGGGCACGCGGTTGATGCCGCGCGTGGCGATCGACGAGATGTTGACGATCGCACCGCCGCCGCCCTCGATCAGCGCCGGGATCACGGCCCGGCAGCTCCACAGCGTGGGGAACAGCGAGCGGCGGATTTCCGCCTCGATCTGCGACTCCTCATATTCCGCATAGGGCCTCGCCCAGATCGAACCGCCGACGTTGTGGATGGCGATATCGATACGGCCGTAGCGCTCGCGGGCCCTGGCGACCGAGGCCGTTGCGCCGGCGTAGGTCTCGAGGTCGACGGTGACGGTGAACGCCTCGGCGCCGCCGCGCTCGGCCTCCTGCCGCACCTCGTCCACCAGCTCGGAACGGTCCACCAGCACGACCTTCCCTCCCTCGCTGGCGAGGCGCAGGGCCACGGTGCGGCCGATGCCCTGCGCCGCGCCAGTGATGATGGCCACCTTGCCGGCGAAGCGGCCGCGGCAGGTCTCAGGCCGCGGCACGGTGCGTCTCGCCGATCGTGGTCACCGCGCCGCTGGGCGAGAACTTCTCGTAGTAGAAATTGGCGGGGGTGACCCCCTGCGCGCCGAGCCAGTTGCGGACGGCATCGACCATCGGCGGCGGGCCGCACAGATAGATATCCACCTCGCCGTCGTTGAGGTGTGCGAGCTCGATATGCGACATGACATAGCCCTTGCGCGGATGGGCGCTGTCCGCCGCGGCAACGACCGTCGCGTAGGTGAAGCTCGGGATCTGGGCCGCGTAAGCATCGAGTTGATCGAGGCCGACGAGGTCGGCGTCGTTTGTCACGCCGAACACGAGGTGCACCGGCTGGTCCGTGCCCGTTTGGGCGAGCCGGCCAAGCATCGAGAGGAATGGGGCGAGCCCGGTGCCGCCGGCCAGGAACAGCAACGGCCGCTTGACCTCGCGCATGTAGAAGGAGCCGGATGGGCCGATGAATTCAATTGCGGAGCCGGGCTCGGCCTTTTCGCGCAGGTAGGTGCTCATCACCCCCGGCTTGATATCCCGCACCAGGAACGACTGCGCCGCCGCACCAGGGGGCGAGCTGAACGAGTAGGACCGGCGCTGGTCGCTGCCGGGGACCAGGACGTTCACATACTGGCCGGGCAGGAAGTTGAGTGACCCGGCACCTTCCAGCGTGAACGAGATCGCCGTCGGCGAGAGCCGGTCCACGGACTTGATCTGCGCCTGGTAAATCTGCCCCTTGGTCTTACAGACCTCGGACGAGGCGAAGATATCGACCACCAGATCGGTCTTCGGCTTCGCCTGGCAGGCGAGTGCCAGGCCTTCGGCCGCCTCCTCGTCGGTCAGCGCGTCCTCGATGTAGTCGCCGCCGTCATACGTGCCGGACTGCACCCGGCACTTGCAGGTGCCGCAGGCGCCGTCCCGGCAGTCGAGCGGGATGTTGATGCCCAGCCGGTACGAGGCGTCAGCGACGGTCTCGCCGGTTCGGCATTCGATGAAGCGCGTGACTCCATCCTCGAAGTTGAGCGCGATGCTCAAAGCCATGGTCCGTCTCCGCGGCAGAGTTTCTAAATTTGATAAATATCGACCACGTGATGGATGTAGTCGTTCTTGAGCACAATCTTCTTTCTCTTGATCAGAGGCTGCGGTCCGCTGGTGTCCAGCGTATAGAACGATGTGCCGAAATAGGTGTCGATCGTCTTGTAGCGATAGCTGAACGTGACCCAGTTGAAGCGCAGCCGGCACTCGCCATCGGTTTGGGACAGGATTTCGACATTGCTGATATTGTGCGAGGTGCGCGGCTCCGGCAGGCTGGTGGCACTCGACCGCTCGGTCTTGATGCGGAACACGCGGTCTTCGAGGCCGCCCTTGTGGCCATACCAGATCAGCGACACCTCCGTCTGCGGATCTTCGACGAGCTTGTCGTCATCGTCCCAGGCCGGCATCCAGAACTCGACCTCAGGATGGTAGAGGGCGAGCCAACTCGCCCACTCCTTCTCATCGAGGAAGCGGGCCTCGCGATAGAGGAACTGGGTGACGTCCTGGAGCGACAGTGCCCTTTGAGTGGCCTGATTCATCATTGCTGCGGACATGGCGGCGTTCCTCTCAGCTCTTGCTTGCTTCTGCGGCGAGCGCCTTCTGCATGACATCGTGCCAGTATTTGTGCTGCACGACGAACAACCCCTCGTCCTCGGTTTTTACGCCGCTCATCAGCGGTTTCATGCCGATCGCGTTAGCCCCATCGTCGGGACCGTTGATCCAATGCGTTGCACCACGAGACATGTCGTTCCAGCGCGCGGCCCGGCCAAGATAGGACATCTGGCAGGCGCGGAATTCCTCGAGGTCATCGGGCGTGGCCATGCCGGAGGCGTTGAAGAAGTCCTCGTACTGCCTGATGCGCTGCGCCCGCGCCGCCGCGACCTCACCCTTAGGAGCGATGCAGTAGATCGTGACCTCCGTCTTATTCACCGAGATTGGCCGAAGGTGGCGGATTTGCGAGCCGAACTGGTCCATCAGATAGACGTTCGGATAGAGGCAGAGATTGCGTGAGCGCCGGACCATCCAGTCGGCCTTCGCCGGGCCGAACTGCTGGGCGAGTTCTTCCCGACGCTCCCAGTTGGGACGGTCTTCCGGGTTCTCCCAGGTGGTCCAGAGCAGCAGATGCCCGTTCTCGAACGAGTAGAAGCCACCACCCTGCTTGGCCCAGCCGCCGGCGCTCATGGCGCGCGTGTTGTCGACCTGCTCGGCCTCCTTGCGGCGGCTCGTGGTGGCGGCATAGTTCCAGTGCACGGCGCTGACATGATAGCCGTCGGCGCCGTTCTCAGTCTGCAGCTTCCAGTTGCCGTCATACACATAGGTCGACGCGCCTCGCAGCACTTCGAGCCCGTCCGGGGACTGATCGACGATCATGTCGATGATCTTGGCGGCCTCGCCCAGGTGCTCCTTGAGCGGCGGAACGTCGGGATTGAGGCTGCCGAACAGGAAGCCGCGATAGCTCTCGAAGCGGGCGACCTTGGTCAGGTCGTGGCTGCCGTCCTTGTTGAAGGTTTCCGGATAACCTGCGTCGGTTGGGTCCTTGACCTTCAGCAGCTTGCCGGAATTGTTAAAGGTCCAGCCGTGGAAGGGGCAGGTGTAGGTCGACTTGTTAGCGCGCTTGTGCCGGCACAGCATTGCGCCACGGTGGCTGCAAGCATTGATGAATGCGTTCAGCTCACCGTTGCGATTGCGGGCGATGAAGATCGGCTGGCGGCCCATGTAGCCGGTGAAGTAGTCATTCTTGTTCGGGATCTGCGTCTCATGCGCCAAGTAGATCCAGTTGCCCTCGAAGATGTGCTTCATCTCCAGCTCAAATAATGCCGGGTCGGTGAAGATGTCCCGCGCAACACGAAAGTGGCCCGTCTGAGCGTCGTCTTCCAAGGCAGTATCGATCGTTGTCGTGACCGTCGAATCCAACATTCAGTCCCCCCTTGGTTGGTTCGCAACAGCGCTGGAAGTTTAGCGTCGAGCAAACAGTCTGAGCGTCGAACAGCGCCCTACGTAGAGTCTAGACCGCATTTGAATCATTCGTCCAATACCGAACGGGTCCATAAAAAACCCAAAAAGGTATGGAACGTGGAGTATTTCTTCAGACGGCCCCGCTGCCGGTGTAATCGGCGACCAAGTGCAGCATACCCCGCAGACCCGGCAGCAAACCCTTTTCATCGACCTTGAACAACGGCGAATGATTCGGCGCCGCCCGTTTCGCATCCTGATCCGGTGGCGTGATGCCCACCCAGAAGAACAGCCCTGGTGCTTGCTGCGCAAAGTACGAGAAGTCTTCGGTCGCCATGACCGGCGGCCCCAGCACGATACGATCTGCGCCAACCACCCGTGCCAGCGTCGGCAGCATCTGCTCGGTCAGCGCCGGATTGTTCACCGTGATCGGATAACCGTTCGGGAGCCATTCGACGGTCGCCGCGGCCCCCATGCCACGCGCCAAGTTCTCGGTGATTTCGTTGACCCGGCGCTTCATGAACCCGCGACGATCCTCGCTCATCGTCCGCAGAGTACCCGTCATGACGACCTGGTTGGGAATGATGTTCGCGCGGTTGCCTGCGTGGAACGTGCCCACGGTCAGCACCGACGGCTCGGACACATCGACCTGCCGGCTCTCGACACTCTGCAGGGCGGTGACGATTTCCGAGGCCGCGACGATAGGATCGAGTCCGGCCCATGGGAACGCGGCATGGGTCTGCCGCCCGGAGACCACGATCCGGAACTCATCCGAACTCGCGTGCGCGGGACCGGGATGATAGGCAATCAGGCCTGTTTGCAGCGCACTGATGACGTGCAACCCAAAAATGACGTCGGGCTTCGGGTCGGCGAAGGCCCCTTCGGCGAGCATCCGCCGGGCGCCGCCGATCTCGCCATTCGGCAGGTTTTCCTCGGCCGGCTGGAACAGCAGCTTCACGGTGCCGCGAAGCGCATCCTTGTGCATGGCGAGCACTTCCGCTGCCGCCATCAGGATCGCAGTGTGACAGTCGTGCCCGCAGGCATGCATCACGGGGAAGTCCTCACCACCCCAGGTCGAACTGGCGCGAGAGATGAACGGCAATCCTTCGGGCTCCTTGACCGGCAGTGCGTCCATGTCGGCGCGGAGCGCCACCACCGGTCCGGGGCCACCGCCTCCGCGCAGTACGGCCACAAGTCCGGTCACGGCGACATGCTCGCGCACGTCATACCCGAGCGCACGCAAATGCTGCGCGACCAGTCCGGCGGTGCGTGTCTCCTGGTTGCCGAGTTCCGGGCTCTGGTGAATATCCCGGCGCCACGCGAGCATGTTGCCCTCGATCGCCTGCGCTGCGGCGTCCAGTTGTGCGTGAATCGGCCGGGCTGGGGCTACTGCAACACCCGTGGCAACAGCGCTTAGTGGTCGAGCGCCGAGCGAAGCCGCACAGCAGGCGCATGCGGCGGCGATGAGGTGACGGCGCGGTAGGGTCGAAAGGCTCACCGACTCAGCCTGAAGCTCTGGAGTTTTAAGAGGCCGAGGAGAGAACAATCTCATTGGTTTCCTCCGTTACGTTGGACCACCTAGCTGAGCGGCACGGCAAGTCATTGTAGACCTCGTCCGTTCCGGAGTGCGGCGCTGGTCGGCTGCAGGCGTCAAGACACGGGTGCCCGGAAGTTGTCTCTGGTAGTCGTGATAGATTCCTGGGACCAACGAAGTGTACGATCCTCTTATTAGGATTAACTCGGTTTTTCACGACCGATGTTATGATTGTCTGGTCCGTATTCTATGCTTCCTCTCCACAATATTGCACGATGACGCTTGACAGGCATCGCCCCTCCGGTACTTTGGGCCGTGCCTTTGGAATCTGGGTAGCCTGGGTTCCGGGTCCTCGTCCAAGACTTTTTTGAGTCAGAAAGTGCACCCGAAAGGTATAATATGGAGTTGCGGCACCTCAGGTATTTCGTGACCGTGGCCCGAGAACGGAGCTTCAGCAAAGCGGCGGAAGTGCTTCACATGGCGCAGCCACCCCTCAGCCGACAGATCCAGCAACTCGAGGAGGAACTGGGCGTCTCGCTGATCAAGCGCGGCAGCCGTCCGGCCCACCTCACAGAGGAGGGCCGGCTGCTCTACGAGCAGGCCCTGCAGATCCTGGAGCGCGTCGAGGAGATCCAGGCTATCGTGCGCCGAATGGAGCGCTCCACGCGCAACGTGTTCAGCATGGGCTTCGTCGCCTCCACGCTCTACGGCAAGCTGCCCGAAGTCATTCGCGCGTATCGCGCCGCCCGACCAGATACTGAACTCAACCTCATCGAACTGACCACGCTCGAGCAGATTGGGGCGTTGAAGGAGGGGCGCATCGATGTTGGTTTCGGTCGGATCGCGTTTGATGATCCTGCCATCACGCGGGTATTGCTTCGTAACGAGCGGCTTGTTGTTGCCTTCCCCATCGGCCATTCGCTTCTGGAGCGGCCGGGGCCGCTCCGATTGCAGGATCTCGCTGGCGAACGATTGATTCTCTACCCGAAGGCGCCCCGACCCAGCTATGCTGACCAGGTGCTCGCGTTGTTCCGCGACCGCGGCGTGAAGCCCGCAGCTCTGCATGAGGTGCGGGAGCTGCAGACCGCGCTGGGTCTAGTGGTCGCCGACGCAGGAATTTGTTTGGTGCCCGCATCGGTTGGCCAACTGCGGCGCGACCGCCTCGCCTATAAGCCACTCGACGAGGACGAAGCTGTCTCGCCTATCTTCATGAGCTGCCGGAAGGACGACACATCGCCCGAGATCGCTCGGATTCTAGAACTGATCCGCGATGTCTATGACAAGGAGAGCATCCCGTTCGGGCAGTGAGCGCATGGCGGGTGTGGGGCGGGCGGTTGGGCGGAGAGGCGTGCTGCTGGACGCTACGGCAGCAATGACCGCTGGCAGAAGCACATGCGCCTGATCGGCGACATCGGGAGGCCGCCTCGCCGGCGAACAGTTTTGCCGCCATAGACGAGGCTTTGATCCGCGTTGCTGCAGGGTTATGTTTGGTCATGAGATTTCTCCATTGGTTTGGTCTTGCTAAAGGACCGTTTCAATCGGATTATGAGCTGCCGAACCAAGGAGAGAACCGCCGGGCAACCAGGCGCTGGAAGCTTCGAACGGCTCGAATGGCGGGTTTCGTCGGATAACATGGGCGCCGGTCCGGCTACTCATTCCGCGGCTGTGCGCGGGAACCCGATCTCGCCTGACTATTGGCCTGAATAGTCTCTCGGCATTCGCTTCAGGCTCGTAAGCCTTGAGCTGGCTTGCCGGCGAGATCCCACAGTGAAGGCCGCGTCCTTCCGGATCATGGGAAGCGGCGGTTTGTGATTCGGCGTGGAAAAAGGACCCCGTTTGAGGGGTGATCGGCGTCCAAAAGGGACCCCCTCTGACAGTGGGGTTCACGATCAGGATGCTGCCGCCCTTGCGCGCGCCCAGGCCACATAAAATCCACTTTTTTTCGGCCGATCGGGAAAACCTTGGTTTTCAGACACCGCTTGAGCAACTGCCCTGGTCTATGCAGGTGAGCAGCAACTGCCGACTGGTGGGGGGCTGCCGCCACCTATCACAGCCATCGCTTGTCGGACTAGAGCCTGACTTACCGGCGGCGACGCCGCGCCCGCTAGTTGCCGTAGTTGCCGGGGCGCTCCGGATGCTCCTTGGCTAGTTCGCGCACGCGGTCGCAGGTAGGCAAGTCGGTGAACCACATAATGCCACCCACCCCCGTGATCTCTTGCGCTACGCTCTCAACTTCACCGGTGCGCGATCTGTAGACCTTGAGGACATCAGCTTGACCAGCCGCGACGAACGCCGCGTGTGCAGCCTCCGGCGACGGGTAGGGGCTGATGCTCGCTGCGGCAGCGCACCGGTCAGTGTCGTGGTTGATGACGAACCACGTTGGTGATGGCTTCGGTGAATCGGCACGGGCGCGTCGCTCGGACGCGCGCGGACAGTCAATTTGCGGCTCCAAGGCCAACGCCTGTTGCAGTTTCAGCGACTCACACGCGTCGTCCGCCAAGGCCGGCCCGGCAAATAGCAGCCCCCCAGCGACCAGAACCCACTTCATCACTTGGTCTTCTGGGTAATCGGGTGGCGATAGGTGTGCCCATCGTGTGCTCTGCTAGTGCGGCAGCAGGAACTCGAACCCGAGCTTCTGGCCTGCGCCACAACAGGCGTCAGCAATGCCAAGATAAGCACGGCGGCAATGGTTCTGATCATTGAAAGCCTCCACCTATAGATCTCCCCCTTTCACAGAGTCGGCCTTGTGCCCACGAGAAACCCGCGAGAGCTAGCCTCGGAAACTACTCAGATCGTTGTCAGACCGGGCCGCCCATGAACAGACAAAATGCGCCCGCCACAAACGCTTTGCAGATTGGTCCGGCCATGATGCTGTCCTCCAGTCAGTTTCCGCCTCCCGAAAATCTATTTATTAAATGATGGGTGTATAAAGCTGGTGTCTGCAATCGACGGCATATTACCTGTGTAAATGTTGTCCCATCTCACGCTGTTCTCAGTGGCGTGAGACATGCATAGTGAAAGTGCTTTTCCTTGGCTCTGATTCCCGCGAATATCTTGGAATGTAGCCGTCCCCTCTACACAGGCGGAGTGGACCAATGGCGAGCTAAAGGCTGTTTGGAAAAACTCCTTAGCTTGGATAAAGAACGCGTTCTTCGCGAGTGATGTGGTTATGATAGGTTCGATGCTGTATGTAAGTGATAGTTTTCCATTATCAAATGTCGCGGTCGGATGAGCCGTCGCCCCATGTATGATACTGGTGATCGTTTGCGGCTCGTTAACATCGAAGGTGGTGCTGTTTTCGCCGGACTTATTGTCGGTGATGACGGCCCAAGTCACAAACCCAGCGACGATGAGGATGATAGTGAAACAGCCCAAACGTCCTTTCTGCTGGTTCTTTCTGGCTGCTAGCTTCTCTAAAGGGTGGCCGCATTTTGGACAGGCCGTCGCCTCCGTGGAAATTTCTTTCCCACAGGCCGGGCATTGAGTTAGGGGCATTGCCTCTCCTCGTCCCAGTCATGAAAACCGCTCGTGTGCTCCATCATAATCGGGCGGTTGTGGCGATAGTTGTGGTTTGCTACTGCGCTTGTTTGTAGGTCGCAAAGAAGTCGGCGGCTTTCTCCGGGTTTTAGGGCGCTGGGCATAAAGCTGTGTCGTCCGGTCGATGCGATATCACCTTTATGCTCCCTGGTTAGGTCTGACCAACTACCACAGAGCCTACCTCCGTCATTGATCGACGTTTGCCCCCACGAGACTAGGGGCACTGTGATTTGACAAACGGAAAAAGCAAGCGGCTCTCCGTGGCGGAGATTCTCCTCGGGACATATCCGCCCCTGGACAGGAGAGGCGAGCCATGATCCCCATAGCCCCTTCGATCGTAATCGGTCTGGCCGCGGCGTTGGCTTCAGGGCCTGCGATCGCGCGCGATGCTCCAGCATGGCAGCAGCCGCTCCCAGGAACCGCCGCGATCCTTGGCGACGACGGTGGCGGCGAAGATCATGCCACCGTCTGCGACACCATCGCGCACTGGCGCGCATGGCTCGCTGCGCCATTCCCCGATGCGGCCGACGGTTGTGCCCGATACCCGCATGGCCTCTCCGTTGTCATCGAAGCCGTCGCGTTCGACCAAGTGCGGATTCCGACGAAGGCGGCCACCTATTCCAATCTGATCGCGGCCACCATTCCAATTTGATGGCGGCCAGTTTGGCATCGTCTCGTGGGCCGGTTTTGGTCATGTCACGGCGGCGCAGTCGTGGTCAAGCAGTGGCGCGCGGATCGGATCAAAACCGCTCACGATTTGCCGAACAAAGCTGACTGGCACCGTTCTTTTCATTGGCGTTGTTAATCGCGACCGTAGCCGCGGGGCAGTTCGATCTCCGCCAGATCGGTGAGGTCGAGCTCGACGATGGCTTCGAGCGACTCGGCGATCGAGCTGCCACGCAGACCGTCCGGCAGAGCAGTGAGCCAATCGGC
>JBEKLE010000195.1:0-12084 GCA_050010355.1 Rhodopila sp.
ACGGGGGACGAGCGGATCATTCTCGATGCCCGTTACGACACCGGTGGGCAGATGTGGCTCCAGGTGGATGATCCGGTGCCGGCGACGGTGCTTGGGGTGATTCCGGAGGTAGTTTTCAGTGGGTAACGTCCGCATGGTCTGGCCGGAGCCGTGGCACGCGGGCGAGCTGGTGCGGCTGATGTCGGACCGGGATCTCGCGGCGTTCGCGGCGTTGGGCGCGGGCGATCCGGTCGAGACGATCCGGGCCGGCGTGCGTGCGTCGATGTATGCCTGGTGCGCTCTCGACGGGGAAGACCCGCTTTGCATCGGCGGCGTCGTGCCTGACGGCACGCTGCTGGGTGACGTGGGGCGGCCGTGGATGGTGTCGCAGCCGGCGCTGGCGCGGCATCCGAAGCGGCTGTTGCGGGAAAGCCGGGCGCGGCTGGCGGTCATCCGGCGGCAGTATCCTGTACTGGAGAATTTCGTGTCGTGTGATTACCCGAAGTCGCTGCGCTGGCTGGCGTGGCTGGGGTTCGCGGTTGGTGGGGAGGAGCTGGTGCTGGGGACGCGCGTGCGGCGGGTAACCAGCGTCCCGCAATCGGATCGGCTGACGCCGATCGAGACCGAACCAGCGTTTGGGCACGTTGACGTGCCGTCACCCGCAATCGGGTCGCCTGGCGACCAAGACCGATTGCGTAGAACCAAACGGGGGATGTAAGCCCAAACCCCAAAAAATTCCGCCGACGTCCCAACGACCGGCCGCAGGAGCGCCGGAGATCGACTTTCCCGAAAACGATGCTTGGTGAGCCGCCCCGGGCGGCACCAAAGCCCTGCTTCGGCGTGGGTTGCGACCCCAGCCCCGCGCTTGCCGAAGCCTCGCGTTCGGTTGCGGAACGCAAACGTTCCCGAACGCTGGAAGCGCAAGACGCTAGAGCTGGCCAAACGCGAGGTAAGGCTCGGCATTACTACAGCCTGCCGGTAAGATGCAGGATCAAGGCAAGCAATCCGGCGCCGCCGGCCATCGCGGTGCCCAGAGCTGCAACCAACTGCAAAGTAAACTTGCGGCTTTCCCATTGCATATCGTGGCGCATTTTCTCGATATTTACTGTCATCTGGTCCATCCGTAACTGGCGTTCTTCATATTCTTCTTCCACAGTCACTCGGTTGCTGCCGGTGGCCGCGTGGTGGTCTGTAACCCGGCCGCGATCAGCCGGCGCAGTGCTTCGTTGCGCGAGGCAATACGGTTGTCGAAGCGCCATTCGTCGATCGCGTCGGCCTCGGCGCGGGTGACGATGAGGGGCAGACGAACATCCTTCTGGTCTTTGTGCATGAGACACATTCTGCACAGTTTATGCGAAATGAGCAATCGACAACATGACCGTGCCGTTCATCATCTACGCGCTGCCGCGGTCGCGGACGTTCTGGCTGTCGAGGTATCTGTCGTACGGGGCCTATCACTGCGCGCATGAGCAGATGGGCCACCTGCGCGGCCTGGATGATGCGCGGGCGTGGCTGTCGCAGGATTGCACGGGCACGGCGGAGACCGCGGCGGCGCCGTGGTGGCGGCTGGTGCGGCACTTCCGGCCGGACATTCGCACGCTGGTGGTGCGCCGGGCGGTGGCGGCGGTGGCGGACAGTCTGACGCGGCTGGACATGCGCGGCGTCTGCACGTTCGAGCGGGACCGGCTCGCGGCACGCCTGTGGCGGATCGACCGCTGCCTGGACCGCATCGAGCGGCAGCCTGGCGTGCTGTCGGTGCGGTTCGATGACCTGACGGATGAAGACACGTGCGCGCGGGTGTTCGAGCATTGCCTGCCGTATCGGCACGACCCCGCGTGGTGGCCGGCGATGGCGCCGCTCAATTTGCAATGCTCGATGCCGGCGCTGATGCGATACTACTTCGCGCACCAGCCGCAGATCGATGCTGCCGCCGCGTTCGCGCAAAAGCAGATGCGGCAGATCCTGACCTCAGGCCGGCGTCCAGGACCGCTCTATCAGGACGGCATCACCATCCAGGCCGAGCCGTTCGATATCGCGTGGCACGACGCGCAGCGCCTGGTCACCGAGCACGCGCTCGCGATCGGCGACCGGGCGGACTCGATCCTTGAGAAGAACACGCCGCTGATCGCCGCGATGGACCGCATCGGCGCGGTGCAGACCATGACGGCGCGCTGCAACGGCCGGCTGTTCGGCTATCTGCTGACCATCATCGGCCCCGCGCTGGAGGACCGGCGCCTGCTCAGCGCGACGCAGACCACCTTCTTCGTGTCGCCGGATTTTCGCGGCCTGGGGATGCGGCTGCAGCGGGCCTCGATCGAGCGGCTGCGGGCGCTGGGCGTCGGCGAGGTGAATTTCCGCGCCGGTGTGGTTGGCTCCGGGCCGCGCATGGGCGTGCTGTACCGGCGCCTGGGCGCGGCTGAAAACGGCCGTATCTACACTCTCAAACTGAAAGCAGCCTGAATGGGTCTCGTAGCGGCCGGCGTCGTCAGTGCCGGGACCATGGCCGGCGTTGCGGCCGGCGTCGGCCTCCTCGGCGCGGGCGTCGCCGGCTATGGCGCGATATCGTCGGGCGAGGCCAGCCAGGCGTCGGCGAACTACCAGTCGCAGGTCGCCGCCAACAACGCGACGATCGCCAACCAGAACGCGCTGGCCGCGACGGCGGCGGGCAACGCGCAGGCCGAACAGTCGCGGATGAAGACCAACGCCACGATCGGGGCGCAGATGGCGGGGCAGGCGTCGTCGGGCATCGATGTCGGATCGGGCTCCGCGCTGGATGTGCGGACCAGCCAGAAAGAGCTTGGCGAGCTCGATGTTCTGACCATCCGCAACACCGCGGCAAGGCAGGCGTATGGCTATCAGACGCAGAGCATGTCCGACACCGCGCAGTCCGGGCTTGATACCGCGCAGGGCGGCTTCGCGGCGACGGCGGGTGATATCGGCGGGGTGTCGTCGATCCTCAGCGGCGCGGCCAGCGCGGGCAGCAAATACGCCGACTGGACCAAGGCGTCGAACAACCCGCCGAACACCGGCGTCAACACGCCGTACGTGCAGAAGACCGGAGGCACCTGAGCCGTGCCGAACGTTCCATACACCGGCGTCACGGACGTCACGCCGTCGGTGCAGCAGCCGTCGGACTACTTCACCCAGCAGGCGACGCCCAACGACTTCGGCGCGCAGGTCGGGCAGGCGGTGCAGGGTCTGGGGCAGGCTGGCGTGCAGGCCGGCGAGGCGGGCCTGTCGGTCGCGACGGCTTTCCAGGGCCTCAACAACGAGGCCACGGCGCGCGACGGCGGCGTGGCGCTGGCCAAGAACATGGGCGATATCTGGAGCAACTACCGGCAGAAGGAGGGACAGGCCGGCTTCCAGGGCTACGGCGATTTCGTCAACCAGTTGCAGCAGGCACGCGACGACGCCGTCAACGCGATGCCGAACCTGCAGGCGCGCTCGATGCTGTCGCAGCAATCCGCCTATCTGGTCGATCGCTGGCAGATGTCAGGGGCGACCTACGCGGCGGACCAGCGCAAGGTGTGGATGATCCAATCGCATCAGGCGGCGCAGGAGAACGCGCAGACCCAAGGCGTGCTGTTCCAGAACCAGCCCGACGTGGTGATCGCCAACGGCCATAATCTGGCCGATAGCGTCGGGCAGGAACTGCGGATGCGCGACCCGCTCATTGACCAGGCGACGGTCGATGCGGGGGTATCGGCCGCCAAGGGCAAGTACTACGCCAACGTTATCGGCAGCCTGGTGCAGACCGATCCGGGCGCCGCGGAGAGCCTGTTCAACCGGGTGCGCGGCGAGATGGACGGGCCGAGCATTGAGGCGACCGGCGCACGACTGCAAGGTGTTGCGGCAGCCGCGCGGGGAGTTTCTGCCGCGCAGGAGGAGCTGGGGCGGCCGGCGCCTTCAGGCGGCGCACCGGGATCAGGCAGCGGGACACCGACCACGGTGTTCAATGCGCTGGTTGGCACCGAGGCCAGCAGCCCGGACGCCGTCAGCCCCAAGGGCGCCGCCGGCAGCACGCAGATCATCGAAAGCACCTTCAACCAGTACAAGCTGGCCGGCGAAAGCTACGGCAACGAGGACGACCGGCGCGCGGCGGCCCGGCGCTATGTCGATGACATGTGGAAGCAGCACCCCAACGATCCGGCGCGCGTCGCGGTCGGCTACTTCTCGGGCGTCAATAACATCGCACCGCCTGGCAGCCCGACGCCTTGGATCAACGATACCAACGACGGCACGCCTGACAAGCCGGGGACAACGGTCTCGCAGTATGTCCAGCGGTTCACGGGAAAGCTGGGAACCGGTCCTCCGGGCGCGGCGCAGCCAGCAACACCGCAGACAACGGCCAGCGCGCCAGCCGCCGTCACCACTGCGCAGCCGGACATTTCCGCCGCGCCTGCTCCCGCCGCCCAGGGTGATTCACGCAGCGCGATCCTGCAGCGGACCATCGAGCGCACGAATGGCGACCCGATCGCGCAGGAGGCTGCGGTGCGTCACCTCGACACCGTGTTCCGCGCGCAGGACGCCGACCGGATCGACGCCGAGCGTGACCACCAGATGCGCCAGCAGATGGCGAAGGACGTCAGCGACACCGAGGAGACGAAGATCCAGAGCACGCTTGGCACGCACCCGGATCAGGTGACGGCGCAAGACATTCTGACGAACAAAAATCTGCTGCCTGACGCTCGGCAACGCATGGTCAATTTCGTCGAACGCCAGACCAAGCCGGACCCGCTGGCGACGGTATCGGCGCAAACCGCGAACGCGCTGTCGGCTGATTTGAGCAGACCTTGGGGCGACCCTCTGAAGACCAAAAGCCTCGCGCCGATCACCGACGCCTACAACGCCGGCCGGCTAAGCCGCGCCGACTACGACGACCTGACCAAGCGGTTCAACGAGGCGCAGACACCAGACGGAGTAAAGCTGACCAACAAGCTGGACACGTTCCTTGCGGCCGTAAAGCCGTCAATCGAGAAATCCAATCCGTTGATGGGCCAGCTCGACATGACGGGCGGTGTTAATTTCCTGACGCTGCGGAATGACGTTGAGAAGAAGATTGCCGACTACCGAAGGGACAATCTGAATCCGTACGACCTGTTCGACCCGTCGAAGCAGGATTTCGTCGGCAAGCCCGACGCGCTGTTGCCGTACCAGAAGTCGATCCCGGAATCGATGGCCGAAATTGCCAACCGGATGCGGGCGCAGCAGACGCCGGTTGCGCCGCCGCCTGCCAAGACAGCGCCGCCTACGGGCAAGCCGCGCAAGTCGCTCGACCAGATATTCGGAACGCCCGGTGCCGCTGCGGCTGCCGGTCCTTAGCGGATGCCCGGTTCAGCCATCGATGACGCCCAGGCCGCTGGCTACAGCGACGCCGAGATTAACGCCTATCTTGCGCCGCGCATGGCCGAAGGTCTGGCCGCGGGCTATTCGCAGGACGAGATCAACCAGCATCTGGGCATCACCAAGCCGCCGCCGTTCGACGAGCAGGCCGAGGCCGACCGCATCCGCCAGCAGTTCGGCGCGCAAGCCAAGCCGGTCACGTCGTTCACCGACGCGCTGCAAGCGGGCTGGCAGATTGGCGACAGCGCCCTTTCCACGCAGGGACCGCCGACCAAGGTGTTGTCCGAAAACGCGCCGATGTATTCGCGCATTGCCGCCAATCTCGCCACCGTTGCGGGCGATCTGCCTTTCTATGGCGCGGGCTTTCTGATCGGCGGCGGGGCAGGCGCCGTGGCGACGGCGGAAACCGGGCCGGGCGCCGTGATCGGGGCGGGCGTGGGCGCCATGGGCGCCGCGATGGCGCTGCCGACCGCGCTGCGCGGCCTGCTGATGGACAGCTACAAAAACGGCACGTTCACCAACTTTCCGGACTTCTGGGCGCGCATGGCGCCGGTGATGATCGACACCGCGAAATCGTGGATCACCGGCGAAGCCACGGGCGCGGCGGGGAAGTTCATCGAGGCCGGTGGTCCGTTCGCCGTTCCCGCGGCGGTCAGCGCGGCCAAAACGGCGGCCGAAATCGCGACGATGACGCAGGTGGGCGCGGCGCTGGAGGGCCACGTTGCTTCGGCGCGGGATTACACGGACGCGGCGATCATGCTGGGCGGGCTGAAGTTCGCCGAGATGGGCGCCGAGAAGCTCCGGGCCGTCTACCGCGAGACGGGCATAGCGCCCCAGCAAGTGGTGGCGGATGCGCAGGCCGACCCGACGATCCGGCAAGACCTGGCGTCCGACAAGCCGGTGCCGGACGCTTACGCGGCGCCGGACATGCCGACCATGACCATCCGGCCCGGCGCGGGCAAAGCGGCCGTCGCGCCGCCCCGCGTGCCTTTCACGCCGGATTTCCCCGACGTGGTGGTCCAGCAGCCCTTCGGGTCGCCGGCTCATTATCTCGACCATCCGGATTATGCCGCCGCCAAGGCAGGCGATCCGGAGGCGGCTGAGCGCTTCGTGCGGGACACGATCGATCCGGCAAAGCTGGACGCGCTGCATGGATTGATCGGCGACAGCAAGCCGATCGTGGTTGCCGTGCATGGCGAAGAAACGACTGGCCGCAATGCGATTCCGGAGACTTACGCCAAAGTGTTGTCCGACACTCTCGGCCTGCCAGTGGATAGCGACATCATTCAGGCGAACCGGCCTGGGCGCACCGGTCAGAATGCCGAATACCGCATGAGCGTCCGTTCCAAGTTCGACGGTCCGGTGCAGCCTGGACGTGACTATCTGATCGTTGATGACAACGTGACCCAGGGCGGCACGCTCGCCGACCTGCGTTCCTATATCGAAAGCCGTGGCGGTCGCGTGGTGGCGGCATCGACGTTGACCGGATCGCGGGGAAGCGAGACATTGGCGCCGCGCGCCGCTACATTGCCGGCGCTGCGCAGGCGGTTTCCTGATCTCGAATCCAGATGGCAAGGGACGTTCGGCCATGACTTCAACGGCCTCACCGAAGGCGAAGCCCGCTACCTTCTCCGCTCCAAGGGATCTGACTCCCGAGGAGATCGCATCATTGCGCGCGCACAAGAAGGAACTGCACCACCAATTCGACGCTCGCCAAGCGGCGAAGAAGGCTATGGCGGAGAAGACGACGACGACGACGGCTTAGGTCCGCCACCCGGACCAGCGTCAGGACCATCCGGCCCGGACGGAGCGCAGCGTGAGTCGGCGGCGGATACCGGCGGGCGCACCCGGGCGAGTGATGGCTGGCAGGGCGGACCAATCGGCGGGCCGCCCGCGGAGCCCGGCACACCGGGCGTCACGGCCTACGCCACACAGCCCAAAGAGCCCAAGCGGCTGATCCAGTTCCTGCGGGAATCGACCAGGACCGGGAACGACATCCACGCGACGGTTATTCCCGGCGGCCTGCGCGATGTTGGCGGCGATGTGGCCAGCATCATCGGCGGTCCGAAAGGGCGGCCAGGACTGATCAACAATGCGAGCGGCAGACACCTCGACGACGCGACGCTGCACGCGTGGGAGAACGGGTATTTCCCCGAGCATGACCAAAGGCCGGACATCAATCATCTGCTGGATGCGATCGGGGAGGATCACACCGGCAACGCGCAATACTCCATCCACGATCAGGACGCGGCCGAGGCCTACCGGTATGCGCAGGCGCACAATGCGGAGATCGACCGGATCGCGAGCGAAACCGGGATCGAACCGAAGGGGCGCACGCGGGATCAGTTTTTTGATGCCGTGGCGGATCACGCGTCCACCGAAGAACAGGCGCGGGTCTACCGGGAAATCGATCGGGCGCACGCCGACGCCTATGCCAGGTTCGAGAAGCGGGCGAAGGCGTGGGTCGCCTTTCACGGCACGCCACACGACTTCGACGCGTTCGACACCGGCGAGATCGGCACCGGCGAGGGTGCGCAGGCGTACGGGCACGGGCTGTATTTCGCAGAGAACGAGGGTGTTGCCGGCGGTTATGCGCAGCGGCTTACCCAGGCTAATGATCCGAGCGCAGACCCATCTGCACCGATCAATTCGATATGGCGTAAATACGCCGATAAACATGGGTCGGTAAATATCGGCGGAATTGATTTTCCAGCTCCGAAATTCCTCGTTCAACATGCTCAATGGTCTCCGCGATTCCGGCACGAGATACCGGCCGAACTCGCTGACGCGGTGAACCAGCAGTTGAGGACGGGAAACCTCCTCACCGTCCGCATCTACGCCAAGCCGGAGGAGATGCTGGATTGGGACAAGCCATTCTCGGAACAGTCGCCGCAGGTGAAAGCCGCGTTGGCGAAAGTCTTCGATCCGGCTGACCTCGAAGGCAGTAACAAAGCGTTTGGTCACCGGTTGGATGCTCTAGGTTACAACTATTTCGGCGAGTCGGGTGTCGGCCCGAAAATGTCCGCTGCACTTCGCGATGCCGGCATCAAGGGCGTCCGTTACCTGGACGCCGCATCGCGCGGCGATGGCGAAGGCACGCACAACGTCGTCGTGTTCGATCATAACGACGTGGAAATTACCACCGCAACGGCGAACCTGTCTCCAAAGGTGACCTGTCTCCAAAGGTGAATGGAACCCGGACGAGTTCTATGGCACGGATCAAGCCCGCACTCTTGAGGACCTGGAACATGAGTACCGACAGGAAGACGCTGCTGCTGCAGCACAGCAACGCGCTGGCGGCGATGCGCAACCAGGATCTCCCGGAGGACATTCGGGCGCTGGCGAAGCAGGCGGCGGACAAGTCGGCGGTGCTGCTGGGGCTGCAGGACGCGATGGAGCGCAAGAAGGTTCGGGACGCGGCGGCGAATCCATCGACGGATCTTCCGCCGGCGGCGTAGCCGGAGCCGCGGGCGAACTTGATCTCGGGGCAGGCGGCAAGCCACCGCGACCGCCCGCGCCCACCCAGGGAAGTCTGCCGCTGCCGTCGCCGGGCCGTGCTCCGGCCACGCTGGACGCCGCGAAAAGCCTGATCCTGTCCCATCTGAGTATCGGCGAATCAGCGCCGACCCGGCCCTGGACGTTCGCGCGGCTCTATACCGATGCGGTCAACAAGCTGTTCCCGATCGAGCAGGCGGTCACCCGCACGGCGGGGCGCGATGTGCTGCCGGCTTCCGAGGACGCCGGCAAGCTGGCGCGGCTGCTGAGTGGCGCCAGCGGCATCGCCGACCGGTTCCTGCGCTACAACACGCTGGACTTCGCGACGCGGCAGCCGAACGGTCCGGGGCTGGAGGCGATCCTGGCGCCGGTGAAGGACGACATGGACGGGTTCCGCGCCTATGCGGCAGCGCAGCGGGCGCTGGAACTGGAGGCGCGCGACATCCCGACCGGCTTTGACCTCGACGCGGCGCGCATGGTGTCGGACGCGGGTGCGGATCGCTATGCCCAGCCGCTGGCCGCGCTGATCGACTTCCAGAACCGCACGGCGACCTATCTGCGGGACTCGGGTGTGCTCTCGCGCGCCGGCTACGACGCGATGCGCGAGGCCAACAAGCTGTATGTGCCGTTCCAGCGGGTGATGGACGCCGACGGCGGCGCGACCATCTTCGCCGGTGGTTCCAGCCTGCAGGCGCGCAATCCGGTCAAGGGCATCAAGGGCAGCCAGCGCGAGGTGGTCGACCCGATCGAGTCCATCATCCGCAACACCTACCTGTTCACCCAGATGGCCGAGCGGAACGTGGTCGGCACCAAGCTGGTGGATATGCTGGCGGCGGCGTCGGAAACCGCGCCGGGCCATGAGGCGGCGCCGGACCCGGCGGCATCGGCGGCGCTGGGGGCCGAGGGTATCAGCAATCCCGATGACCTGGCGCCGCTGCTGCTGGCTGGTGCTCCGGTGCGTGAGGACGAGATTCGCATCCTGCGGAATGGTGCGCCGGAAACCTACAAAGTTGATCCCGAACTGGCGCGGGCGATGAAGGGGCTCGATGCGCAGTCGATGGGCGACATCGAGCGGATGCTTCGGCCGTTCGCCAACGCGCTGCGCGCCGGCTCGATCCTGCAGCCTGATTTTGTGCTGCGCCATACGATCCGCGATTTTCTCTATGCGACGGTGACGCATCCTGGCTTGTTCGGCCCGATGGACCTGGTGCGCGGCTTTACCAGCCAGTGGATCAAAGACGCCGACTATCAGGACTGGCTGTCGTCGGGCGGGGCAAGCGTGTCGATGGTCTCGCTGGACCGGCGTTACCTGCAGCAGTCGATCGACAAGCTGACCGGCACCGGCATCCTGGAGCGGGCCTGGAATGTGGTCGGCGACCCGGAGGCCTCGCTTGGGGCCAAGGCGGGAGCGGCGGCGCAACTGCCGCTGGATGCCGCGCGAAAGTTCCTGCTGAACCCGATGCAGATGGCGGTGACTTTCGCCGAAAACGCCACGCACCTGGGCAGCTTCATCAAGAGCAAGAACGAGATGCTGGACGACCAGCCGGCCCAGCGATCGGACACGCTTACCAAGCAGCAAATCCAGGAAGCCGGTTTTGCCTCGCGCGATGTGGCTGTCGACGCGTCGCGCATGGGGGCAAAGATCCGCACGCTGAATGCGCTGTCGGCCTTCTCCAATATCGCGATCCAGGACAGCGACCGGGTTATCCGCGCGTTCGCGAAAAGCCCGATGGCGACGGCGATCAAGGTCGCTGGCGCGATCGCGCTGCCGTCCGCGCTGGTCTGGCTCAACGGCAACGGTGACTCCCGGTATGACGACGCGCCGGACTGGCAGCGCGATCTGTTCTGGGTGGTGCCGTCCGATCGGTGGGAAACGGCGACAGCCAAGGAATTCGGCGCGCGGCCAGACGATCCGAACCTGCGGCGGCAGACCGCGGATGGTGGCTACCAGGTCAACAATGGCGTCACGTTCCGCATTCCGAAGCCGTGGGGGCTGGGGCTGGTCTTCGGCTCCGGCGTTGAGCGCTCGCTTGCCAGCTTTGCCGCGGCCAAGCCGGACGCGTTCAAGGGCTTCGCGGCGTCGATGGCGAGCGTACTGGTTCCATCGGTGATCCCGAACGCGGTGACGCCGATCATCGAGCAGTATGCCAACCGCTCGATCTTCACGAACCGCACGCTGATCCCGGACCAGATGGAGAAAGAACTGCCGGAGTATCAGTACACGCCATACACGACGCAGACTGCCCGCGCGCTGGGCCAGATCCTGGGATCGTTCCCTGGCGTCGAACAGGCCCGGACGGAGCCCGGCGGCATGGGCGGTGTGGCGCGGGCGCTGTCGTCGCCGATCCTGCTGGAAAACTACCTGCGCGCCTGGACCGGCAACCTCGGCATGTATGCGTTGCAGCTCGCCGACACGGGCCTGCGCAAAAGCGGCCTGGTGCCTGATCCGCCGAACCAGCCTGCGTCGACGCTGGCAGATATCCCGTTCGTGCGGGCGTTCGTGGTGCGCAGCCCGTCCAGCTCGACGCAGTCGATCCAGGACTTCACCGACGCTTACGATAAGAGCAAGATTTACTTGGACACCTGGATTGCCAAGGCTCGCGAGGGCGACCCCGAAGCGATGCTGCGCATCCAGGCGATGTCGCCGCAAGCTGCGCAGAGCGGCATGACGGACTTCAACGCCATGCTTTACGGCATTGGCAAGACCCCGCCGAACCTCGATCCGCGAACGCCGTCGGCGTTGTCCTCGCCGATGGTCCGCAAGGCCGTTTCGCCTGCACAGATGATGGATGTCGCCAGCGCTCAGGCGGATGCGGTGAAGTCGCGCGCCGACGCGACGACGGCGCCGGTATCGCTGGGCCAGCTCGCCGACGTGCGGGCCTCGATGACGCAGTTTTCGCAGATCATCCGCGACATTTACAAAAACCCCGACATTCCGCCAGACGAGAAACGACAACTGATCGACACCGCGTATTGGCGGATGTCGTCACTGGCACAGGCCGGCAACCGGACGATAGCCCGGGCGCAGCAGGTGCTCGGCCCGGCTCCAGCTCCAGCGGTTCAGCAGCAGCGGCAGCCGGCTCTTACGGAGTAATCAATGACCATCACAGTATCGACCAACAGCGTCACCTGGCTGGGCAACGCGGCCACGACCGTGTTCAGCTACGGCTTCGCGATGCCCGCGGCGGCGAACGCGACACTCTTATATACGGATGCGCTGGGCAACCAGACCACCGTCGCACCCGGCGGCTATGCGATCACCGGCGT
>JBEKLE010000196.1:0-11780 GCA_050010355.1 Rhodopila sp.
TGTTCGGTCCTGATCTTCGTTCATGGTGACATCCAGCCGCCAGTGCAGCCGGTTCTCAACGCCCCAGTGGGACCGGACGGCCTCATTGGATTGCTCCGGCGACATTGCTGAACTCAACAGGTGATAGGCCGTCTCGCTGGTGGTCTTGGTCTTGGTCTCGCGCGTGCGGTCCACCTTGGCGATAGCGACGAGGCCAGGCCACTGATGATCATCCTGCAACCATTTGATGTCGGTGCTGACGGTGGCCGTGCGGGTCTCGATGCGGCCGTGATCGCCCTCGACGACAGGCCTGGCCGTGGCGACCTTGCTGGCGGGGTCGTCGAAATAGCGGATGACATCATCATGCAGCGTGCCCTGGTTGCCCTTCAGGGCGAGGACATAGTCGCCGCCTTGGTCGACGATCTTCTGGGCGATCTCGCGTTGGCAGTTGAGCGCGTCGACGGTCACGCATTTCGGCACGTTCACGTGCCGTGAACGAAATGCGGAGGTCACGATCGTGCCCTTCAGGGAAAGCATTTCCAACAGCTTCGGCACGGCGGTGATCAATAGCTTCGGCACGGCGGTGATCTCGTTGGATTTGGCATCGGTGGCGATTTGCGCCAGCACCATACGCTGCTCGCAGCCCCAGGCGACTTGTCGCTGGCCCGATCGAATGAGCGGCGCAGCACCTTGGCCGTCGATGGCGATAACGCCTTGAACGGTCTCGGCGAACCTGGCCATGAATTGCTGGAAGACGGTGCGGAACTGTTCGGGGTCGAACAGGCGGAACAGGCGGCTGAAGGTGTCGTGGCTGGGCAGGCCGTTCTCGAGCTTGAGGAAGCCACGCAGGAACGGTTCCTTCGCCGCCGCGAACCTCGCCATGTCGGTCGCACCGCGGCCGCCGCTCAGGACAGTGCACAGGGCGATCATCAGCAGTTCATGCAGGTCGTGCAGACCGGCATTGCCGGTTCGTGGGTCCTTCAGTCCTTCGAAGCAGGCGACGAACTTGTCCAATGCAGCCTCCGGGATTGGAATGCCAGAGGTAGAGTCCATCGGGTCCGAATCGGGCGAGCGCCGATTCGCGTGTCAAGAAAATTCCAAGTGCGATTCCCCTGGGCAAGCAGGTCGTTTACATTTACTCCAAACGGTGCATAAAAAACGGGCGATGTGCATCCATTTCATATTGCCAACATGTGGCAGGTCCCCGGCCGCACCGCGGCGGCGCGGGGTGTCCTCACGGGCGTGCCGCCGGAAGGGTCTCAGCCGACCTCGGCTCTGCACACGGCGGAAACCGGCGGCCTCCGGACGATCGGAGACCGAACCGGCGGTTTCCGGCGAAAGGACGGGACCGAACACAACCTTCTCCGTTGCCGCTTGGCACGCCACATGCAAACCTTAGGCGCTGTTCATGCCGCTGACATCTCCGAAGCGTAACGGGCAGCCTGAACTCTGTGGGAGGCCCGGCCAAACCGGGTTCGATGAGCATGAAGAAGATCGAAGCTGTCATCAAGCCGTTCAAACTCGATGAGGTGAAAGAAGCCCTTCACGAGGTTGGACTGCAAGGCATCACCGTGGTCGAAGCCAAGGGGTTCGGCCGCCAGAAGGGCCATACCGAGCTTTACCGCGGCGCTGAATACGTCGTGGATTTCCTGCCGAAGGTGAAAATCGAAGTCATCTGTGACGACGCCGTTGTCGAACGGGCCGTGGAGGCAATCGTCAACGCCGCCCGCACCGGCCGCATCGGCGACGGCAAGATCTTCATTTCCTCGATCGAGGAGGTGATCAGGATTCGCACCGGCGAACGTGGGGAGGACGCGATCTAGGGCTTGCGCACTCGGCGCCCCGCTTTCGTGCGGTGCCGGCCGGGGTTACGCAGTCCACTCAAATAACAGCTCTATTCCACTTCCGGCCCTATGCGAGCCCGCACAGGAGCCGGTTCATGGAGTCCCGCGTGGTGTGGGGCTCTCACATGCCGCACCCCGTCACGTCCCGTGACGGCCGGGAAATGTGCGGCGATCAGACAGACAACGGGGAATGCAGGATGGCGAAGAAGCCGGCAATAGCACCAGCAGTTTCTAGCGGCGACGTGAGCAAGGTGCTCAAGATGCTCAGCGACAATTCGGTCGAATATGTGGACCTTCGGTTCACCGATCCGCGCGGCAAATGGCAGCATACAGCGCAGCATGTGTCTACGATGGGCGAGGACGCATTCCGCGACGGGATCATGTTCGACGGTTCGTCGATCGCCGGCTGGAAGGCGATCAACGAGAGCGACATGATCCTGATGCCCGACGCCGCTTCGGCCGTCATGGACCCGTTCGCGGCCAAGCCCAGCCTGATCCTGTTCTGTGACATCATCGAACCGTCGACCGGGCAGTTCTACGCCCGCGATCCGCGCGCGACCGCCAAACTGTGCGAAGCCTACGTGAAATCCAGCGGCATCGGCGACACCGTGTCCATCGGTGCCGAGGCCGAGTTCTTCATCTTCGACAGCGTGAAGTTCGGCACCGGCGGCAATTTCGCCAGCTTCCAGGTCGAGAGCGTCGAGGGTCCGGGGTCCAACATGAAGGACTATCCGGAAGGCAACATGGGACACCGCCCAGCCGTCAAAGGCGGCTACTTCCCGGTTCCGCCGGTCGATGGCGACAGCGACCTGCGTGCCGAGATGCTCTCGACGATGGGCGAAATGGGCCTGCCCATCGAAAAGCACCACCACGAAGTCGCCCAGTCGCAGCACGAGCTCGGCACCAAGTTCGCCACGCTGACGACAATGGCCGACCAGATGCAGATCTATAAATACTGCGTCCACAACGTCGCGCACAGCTACGGCAAAACCGCGACGTTCATGCCCAAACCGGTTTACGGCGACAACGGTTCGGGCATGCACACCCATATTTCGATATGGAAGGCCGGCAAACCATTGTTCGCAGGCAACGGCTACGCCGATCTGTCCGAAATGTGCCTGTATGCCATCGGCGGTATCATCAAGCACGCCAAAGCGATCAACGCGTTCTCCAATCCCTCGACCAATAGCTACAAGCGGTTGATCCCCGGCTTCGAGGCGCCGGTTCTGCTGGCCTATTCGGCCAGGAACCGGTCAGCTTCGTGCCGCATTCCCTACACCACCAGCCCAAAGGCGAAGCGTGTCGAGGTCCGTTTCCCCGACCCGAGTTGCAACCCGTACCTGTCCTATTCGGCGATTACCATGGCAGCGCTGGACGGCATCAAGAACAAGATCCATCCCGGCGACCCGATGGACAAGGACCTGTACGACCTGCCGCCGGAAGAACTTCACGGCATCCCAACGGTGTGCGGCAGCCTGCGCGAAGCAATCGGCGCGCTGACTGCGGATCATGAGTTCCTTCTCGAAGGCGGCGTGTTCAGCGAAGATCAGATTGAAAGCTATATCGAGCTGAAATGGAGCGAGGTGTATCGTTTCGAACACACTCCGCATCCGGTCGAGTTCGAGATGTACTACTCCGTCTGATCAACCGCCTGAGAGTTCGAAAAAGAAGCCCTCCCGCACCGGACTTGATCAGAAACCTCAATGTTGTCCCAACCCGCGATGCCGCGGACGCTCTGCCGGCGCCTTCCCGTCATGCCAACGCACGCCGGCATCCAGGCCTTTGCCGCGACTGATACCAACCCGCCATGACATCGACTCTCTGCCGGCGCCTTACCGTCACGCCGACGCAGGTCGGCATCCACGCCTATCCCGCAACTAATCAAAGGCATGGATGTCGAGCCTGCGCCCGCCGTGACGGTGCCGATGGGTCAATCCCAACGGTGCTTGGTTTTTTCTGACGACAGCAATCCCGGAGTGTCATGCGGCGGGATTTTTGTTGCCCTATCGTTGGCGGCCAGTGGCACGCGCGCAATAATCAGGCCCTGCGAAAATTTCCCGCGATCGGGCTGCCCCTATATATGCTCATCCCCACTCTGCCATATTGAAGAACTGCGACCGCCGGGGCAAAGCGGCAGCCTATCTCAGCAACAAGCTCATTATTTTCCGTCTCGGCGCGGTTGTGGCAGGAGAGAGCAACTGCACGAATAATGTGCATCATTGTGCCGCGCACCGCCTGAAGCGGCGGCCAAATCACAGCGATCACGCGCCATCCCCTGTTGGCACGATTGTTGATTCACCGGGTGCACGTCGGGCCGTTGCCCATGGCATCGGCGTGGCGAAAACGGCTCGACAGGACACAACAATGCAGGCTCCCCATAACCCCAACGAAAGACCGGAGGACCGGCCGACATGAAACTCATCATGGCCATCATCAAGCCCTTCAAGCTTGACGACGTCCGGGAGGCCTTGACCCCACTCGGGGTCCAGGGGCTGACCGTGTCGGAAGTAAAGGGCTTTGGCCGGCAAAAGGGCCAGACTGAAATTTATCGCGGCGCAGAATATCACGTGAGTTTCCTGCCCAAGATAAAGATCGAGGTGGTCGTACCTGACGACCTCGTAGACCCGGTGATCGAGGCGATTACGAAAGCTGCCCATACCGGCAAGATCGGTGACGGCAAGATATTCCTCCTCGACATCGAGCGCGCCATGCGCATCCGCACCGGCGAAGTCGACACCGAAGCGTTGTAAACAAGAAGCAAAGGGAAACAGGACTATGAAGAGACCCCACTATCTCTGGGGACTGAGCGCGCTGCTGTTCGCTCTGTTGCTCGCATTACCCGCTTTCGCCGACGATGCCGCACCGGCCGCCGCTGCGGCTGCCGCGGCCGCCCCGGCAGGCCCGCCAAAACTCGATTCCGGTGATACCGCCTGGATGTTAAGCAGCACGGCGCTCGTGCTGCTGATGACCGTGCCCGGCCTGGCGCTCTTCTACGCCGGCATGGTGCGGAAGAAGAACGTGCTGGCCACGATGATGCAGTCCTTCGCGATTACCTGCATCGTCACCATGGTCTGGACGATCGCCGGGTACAGCATCGCCTTTACGACCGGCAACGCCTACATGGGCGATTTCTCCCGTATATTACTGAACGGCATCGCCGAGCACATGGTCAAGGGCAACGACTCTCAGGCCTTCGTGCTGGCCTCGGGTGTCAAGGACGTCGCGGACATGTCCACGACCATCCCTGAGACCGTCTATATGATGTTCCAGATGACCTTCGCCATCATCACCCCGGCGCTGATCGCCGGTGCCTTCGCCGATCGCATGAAGTTCTCGGCTCTGTGCATCTTCATCACGCTGTGGTCGTTGCTGGTCTATTCGCCCATCGCCCACTGGGTTTGGTCGCCATCCGGTTGGGCCAACCAGATGGGGATCCTCGACTTCGCGGGCGGCACCGTCGTCCACATCAACGCCGGCATCGCTGGCCTGATGTGCGCGCTGGTATTGGGCAAGCGGGTCGGCTACGGCAGCGACAACATGGCGCCCTACAACCTGTCGCTGGCCGTGATCGGTGCGTCCTTGCTGTGGGTAGGCTGGTTCGGCTTCAACGCGGGCTCCGCGACCGCCGCCAACGGCCGCGCGGGCATGGCCATGACGGTCACGCAGATCGCCACCGCCGCGGCATCGTTGGGCTGGATGTTCGCGGAGTGGATCGCCAAGGGCAAACCTTCGGTGCTGGGTGCGATATCCGGCGCCGTTGCGGGCCTCGTCGCAATCACGCCGGCGTCGGGCTTCGTGCTGCCGGGCGGCGCGATCGTGATTGGTATTGCCGCCGGCGTGGCCTGCTTCTGGACCGCAACGTACATGAAGCACATCTTCGGCTACGACGACAGCCTGGACTGCTTCGGTGTTCACGGTATCGGCGGGATCGTCGGCGCGCTGCTGACCGGCGTGTTCTCCTACGGTCCGCTGTCGGCCACCGACGCTTCGCCTGACGGCAGCCCGGGCGGCCTGGCCCAGTTGAAGCTGCAGGCAATCGGAGTCTGTTCCACGCTGGTCTATAGCGGTGTCATGACGCTGGTCCTGCTGATGGTCACCAAGGCCTTGGTCGGGCTGCGGGTTGATGAGGACGAAGAGCGGGAAGGCCTGGATATCGTTCTGCACGGCGAACAAATATTCTAGCATTGCACTGGGGCGCTCCGTGATCGGGGGCGCCCCTTTTTTTGTTTGTGTTGCCAGATGAACACCCTGGGGCAACATATAGAAACTATATAATCGGACTGCTCGGAACAGACATCTCCACTGTCTCCAGGATGGAAACAAACAAATGACGACAAGCAGACTTCGGCAAAGCGCATGGCTTGCCGCCGCCGCGACGCTCGGCACAGGGCTGGGAACGGCCACCGCACAAACGCCCGCACCCCCAGCGCCACCGGCAGCAGCTCCGCCTGCGGCCACCGAGGCCGCGCCCGCGCCGGCCCCAGAGGCGCCCCCGCCGGGTTTCTGGATCGACGGCATCCACCTGTCGGCACAGATCGATGCCGGCATCACCGGCAACCCGGACAGTCCAAAGAACAATTTTGGCCAACTGTTCACCGATAAGCCGAATACCGTTCTGCTGAACCAGCTTCTGCTGACAGCGAACAAGCCACTTGACCCGAAGGCCACCGGCTTCGACTGGGGATTCAAGCTGCAGGGCATGTACGGCTCCGACGCCCGCTACACCGAGTTCCTTGGTGAGCTGAACAGGGTCAATCCCAACGATCGCAATCAACTCGACGTGGTCGAAGCCAACGTCCTGTTCCATCTTCCCGTGCTGTTCGACGGCGGTGTGGACCTCAAGGCCGGGCAATATTCGACCCCGCTCGGCTACGAAACCATCGACCCGTCGACCAACCCGTTCTACTCGCATTCATACATCTTCAACTTCGGCATACCGTTGAAGCACACCGGCCTGCTGAGCATCAGTCATGTCAGTTCTCTGCTGGATGTCTATCTGGGTGCTGATACCGGCGTGAATACGACCTTCGGACCGCTGGGCGACAACAACGGCGCCATCGCGTTTCTGGGCGGCGTCAATCTGACCCTGCTGGACGGCAACCTGACGGTCCTCGCCCTGAGCCATATCGGGCCGGAAAACGCGACGCGGGCACTGTCGCCCCTCGGTTTCAACGCAAATGGCTACTATCGCTATCTAAACGACATTGTGATTACCTACAAAGCGACCACCGAACTGACCTTGGTGACAGAACTCAACTGGATCCGCGACGATTTTGATGGGATCGGAACGTCCGGCACCGCCAAGACTGCGAATGGCTTCGGTATCGCCCAATATGCCAGCTATACACTTAACGATACGCTCACGCTGAACGGGCGCGCCGAACTCTACCGTGACGACAACAACTTCTTCGTGGCGGCTTACCAGAACAACGGCAGCTTCATCAAGGCCGAACAAGGATTTACGATCGGCGCGGGTGCTCTGCATGCCACGACGTATGGTGCCCTCACCGCCGGTGTGACAATCAAGCCGCCCGGCCTTCCCCCGGTGATCAGCGGCATGTTGATCCGTCCGGAAGTCCGTTGGGACACCGACCTTGGTGGCGCAAGGGCGTTCAACGACGGCAAGGACAACAGTCAGGTCACCCTCGCATCCGACGTCGTCCTGACTTTCTGATCAGCGACCGATCGGCCTTCGCGGACCGGCTAGGCGTCACACCCTGGCCGGTTTGCTTTCTACAACGTCAAACCACCGTCGACTGTCACGGTCTGTCCCGTGACCATCGCCGCGCCGAAGCCCAGGAAAACGATGACCTCAGCCAGATCCTCCGGCTGGCAGCGACGTTTCAGCAGTTGCCGGTCTCGACGGTCCACGGTGCGAGCTGTTTTAGTTTTGTCGGTTGCTCAATCCCGACCGAAGCCGCGCGGCGGCACGATCGCCTGAAGTTCGCTGAGGTCGAGGTCGCTGATCGCGCGCAATGCTTCGGCGGTCGCGGTATCCTGGAGGTTCTCCGGCAGGTTTTGCAGCCAGGCGGCATACTCAGCCTGAAGCTTCGTGAGTTCGGCGACGGTGTCGTCCCAGCGGCGGGCGCGGCTGCGATGATCGGGCCGCGGAGCGGACCGATGCTGCATCCAGCGGTCAGCGTGCTCGGATGGGCGGCGGGTGCGGATCACCGGTGCGCCCGAGGCCCACGCGGCCTCGCTCGAACGGCGGTCGAAATGATCGGCGCCGTACATAAGCCAGCCCCTGTCGAGCCATCACGTATGGCTTGCGCGCGGTGACGTCCTGTCCACGAAACAAGATATGCCCGCGCTGGGGCGCAGCCAGCCCGGCGATCGCCTTCATCGTTGTGCTCTTGCCCGCGCCGTTGCGCCCAAGCAACGCCATCGCCTGGCCCGGCTGCACGTCCAGCCCCACACCGAACAGTATCTGGCTGGCGCCGTAGAAAACGTCGATCGCCTCGATCGACAGAACCGGGCCGCTCACGCGTCGTCCCCCAGATCGGAAGTACCAAGGTACGCCTCGATCACCGTCGGGTTGGCGCGGATTTCGTCCGGCGTGCCCTCCGCCAGGACCGGCCCGTAGCACACTACCCGGATCGAGGACGAGAAATGCCGAACACGATGTCCATGTCATGCTCGATGAAAGCCAGCGTCATATTCTGCAACTGCCACAGGCGCTGGACTTTCTCGATCATCTGCCGCCGTTCCTCGGGTCCCATGCCGGCGGTGGGTTCGTCCAGCAGCAGCAAGGACGGTTCCAGCGCGAGGGCCAGCGCTATTTCGAGCAACTTCTGGTCGCCGTGCGACAGGTTGGCGGACAGCACGCCGGCGCTGTCCTGCAGGCCGAGCATCTCGGCGACTTCCAGGGCGCGTTCGCGGATGCCATGGCGCGGAAAGCGGTGGTTCAAATCCGCCCATTGGCCGCGATGCGCCACGATGGCGGCTTGCAGGTTTTCGGCCACCGTCATCGACGGAAAGAAACTGGCGACCTGAAACGCCCGGCCTATGCCGCGGCGAAACGATAGCGGCGCGGTCGAGTCCGGTGATGTCCTCACCCTTGAAGGTGATCTTGCCGGCGTCCGGCACGATCGCGCCGGAAATCAGGTTAAAGAACGTGCTCTTGCCGGCACCGTTCGGGCCGATGACGGCGGTCAGGGTGCCCTGGGGGAAGCCGAGCGTCACGTCGTTGATCGCGGCAACGCCCCCGAAACGTTTGGTCAGGCCGGTGATGATAATTAGGCTTTTGAGCACTGGATTTATGCAGCGATCGCTGGGATGGGGTGATCCGTCATCGCGGCTTATCGGTTCGCCAACCGGTTCAGCGCGGCACCCTCCTCTGACGTCTCGACGCTGGCCAGTGCCCGAAGGCATCAACTCGGTCTTATCATTCGCAACATCGTATCGAGATAGGGACGTGGAGGTAGAAATTCGTCGCCAGTAACGCGATCGAATCTGTACGATAATGAGACCTGTTAGGTAATATTTTTGTTATGGGACGTAGATTGTGATCGCGGCTTTGTGAAATTCCGGTGCCTTATCACGTATTCGTGATGTAGAAAGAAGGCGTTTCCTCCCCATAGACTGAGCCGTAGGAGGTTCGGCCTCCCACGGAGATTTTTTCAAGTCTCGATCAGGGACGTTCCTCGAACATCCCGGTGTCTCGATGCAGCCTGTAGCTGCAGAACTGATTACTGATCGAAACGGCAAGCGCGTATGTCCCAACAGATCGCTGACATTGTTCGCATCAGACGTTGGGCTGACTGCCACGCTTTCCGCATGTTGGTCTGGCTCTATTACGGCGCCGCGGTAGACGAGGAACACGATGAGGTGATCGCGTTTCATGCAGCGGCGGTAATTGTTCAGCCCCTTGTTGACCGAGGGAAACAGTATGGCTCGGTGGCCGGTGCGCTTGAGAGCCTGCTTCCGACGCTGCACTTCGGATTGACCGATATAACAGCGACGCCCTGGCCTAACTGAACAGTGAACGCGCTGACGCTGTCAACATCGGTTTCTTTCGACCTCGGGAGAGCGGGGCTAACGCGGTAAAGGTGGTTGGCACGGCACCGCCGCCCCTCAAGCCGCCGCAGTCAAAAAAATCGTCATGCTCTCCTGGTGATCTGGTTCGCGACATCGTCGCGTTGAATTGGTGTATTTGAATATCGATATGGAAGTTGGTTACCTGACCGTCGTAGGATGGCGGATCAACACGAGTGTCACGCCCTTCGTTTGGGAAGTACGCAGAGACAGCGAAGCGGTCTCGCTACACGTCTCGGCAGAGCGCTACAATAACATGGAGGCGGCGTATCGCGCCGGTCGCGCCAGGCTACCGGACTTCATCAGCAAGCCAACGCCGGCAAGAATTCGTAGCCCGCGGGTCGTCCGCGATGTCTATGCCGACTTAGATAAAGAAGCCGCAGGCGGCGGGGATTGGCACCGCTAATCAGCCGACCATCACATGATCACGCCACAACGTCGGAACGGCCTCCGGGACGGTGATACCCCGTTCAGCCGTCCTGAGCCTTTCCCCGCCGACGCCGACACGCCTCAGCCAACCTGGCCTGGCGCGTGCTCTAACCGTTTTGACTGTCTATTCGCTTGACGCAAACGCGAGGCGTGCTGCGCCGCTTCACACAGCCCCGATCAGACCTGTGCCGGCAGGGCCGCGAGTACCTTGTCCAGGGTGATCGGGTAGTCCCGCACGCGCGCGCCGCATGCGTTGTATATGGCATTCGCCAACGCTGCTCCCGCCCCGCAGATGCCCAGCTCGCCGACGCCCTTGCTCTTCAGCGGATTGGACTCGTTGTCGAGCTCTGGCAGGAAGATCGCATCTATGTCTGGAATGTCGGCATGTACCGCGACGTGGTATTCGGCGAGGTCGTGGTTGACATAGCTACCGAATCGCTTGTCGAGGCTCAATGCCTCTTCCAGCGCCGCTCCGACGCCGAAGATCATGCCGCCGATGGCTTGCGATCGCGCCGTCTTCGCGTTCAGGATGCGGCCCGCGGTGAACACCCCCAACATGCGCCGCAAGCGGATTTCGCCACTGTCGATATCGACGCCGACCTCGGCGAAGTGCGCGCCATATGACTGTTGTGAATACTCTTTCAGCGTCGCACCCGGCTGGATGGAACCATCGGCATCCAGGCCGCTTGCACCAACCAGACCAGACAGCGGCATTGACTGACCCGCGGCCGAGATGCGGCCGTCAGCGAAGCGGGCCGTAGCAGGATCCATTCGCGCCGCCTGTGCCAGCTTGGCGCGCAACACCATGCAGGCATCGTACAGCGCCGAACCGGAGCTGGCCGCTCCGAATGAGCCGCCTGAGCCCGCGGCCATTGGAAACGCCGTGTCGCCCAGCTCCATCCGGATCTGACCCGGCGGCAGGCCGAGCATCTCGGCGGCGATCTGCGTGAGGATCGTATACGTGCCAGTGCCGATATCCGTCATCGCCATCCGGACGGTGGCGACCCCGTCCGGACCGAGCCGCACACTGGCCTTCGAGGGCTGCAGCGGGTTGCCGCGCGTGGCGGCGGCGACGCCGATGCCGACCAGCCAGCGCCCGTCGCGAACCTGACCCGGCTTCGACTGACGCTTGTCCCAGCCGAAGCGGCGGGCGCCATCCTGAAAGCACGCGATCAGGTGGCGGCTGGAATATGGAATATGCTTTTCCGGATCCTCTGTCGGTTCGTTCCGGATGCGCAGTTCGATGGGGTCGATGTTGAGCTTCTCGGCCAGCTCATCCATAGCGCATTCAAGAGCCAGCAGCCCCACCGCCTCGCCTGGCGCCCGCATGGACGAGGCAACCGGCATGTCGAGCGGTGCCAGCCGATGCCGCGTCAGGCGGTTTGCGCCGGCATAGAGGGTCCGGGTCTGGATCGCAGCACCTTCGAATGTCTGCTCACTGACCAGGTTGCCGGAAAAGACATCATGGCCGATCGCCAGAATCCTGCCGGCCTG
>JBEKLE010000197.1:0-11363 GCA_050010355.1 Rhodopila sp.
GCCAGCAACTGCGCGGGTCGGAACACCGCGTGGCATCAGGGCCTTAGCGGAACGGGCGGATCAGGCTTCAGACATGCGCGGGACGGAACGGTTCTGAATGTTCGAGTCCGAACACCCATTCCTGCAGCGGAATATGATTACGCGACAACGCCGAGAGGCATCGCCGGCCGCGCCTCAGGGTGCGCGACGACGGCGAGGCTGACCACGATCGGCCGATGGTCCGACGCCTCCCGCAGAAGTGCTCGGGCTCCCAGACAAGCCACGCCGCGTACCAGGCACCGGTCGATCCGCAGTGGGACCATGTCACCCGCGACGTGCGTGGGCTCGCGCGGCCCGACATCGTGGAAACCGGGCAGCAGGGCCGGGCCGATAAGATTATAGTCGCCCAGCACGGCTGCCCTGAATGGCAGGACTTTGGCGATTCGGCGCAACTGCCGGCGGTTCAGGATCTGACCATGCGAGAGATGGACGTTGGCGACCGCGATCGACCCAAGCTCGACGATCTGGCAAACGCGACTGAACATCGCCCCGGCCTGAAGCGGCAACACGATCGGCCATTTAGGGAGTGGCTCCGGGCTCCAGACCGCGAGCCCGTGGACCCGACCCGGCAGCAGGTTACGCTGGTACTGACCGCCCACGCGCGCTGTCAGCCCGTCCATCTCCCGCGTCACCTCCTGCATCAGGAGCAGGTCGGGATTCTCCCGCCGGATCAGCCGGACAACGTCGTCGAGTGATGCCCCGGTCAGGCGGAGCAGATTCCAGCTGATGAGTTTGGCCATTGCAAAAGCTAAATGGGGTTAATGACTGGCCGGGCGCAACCATCTTGTCTGCCTAGCCGTCCCCTCAACAGCAAAAAATTGCAACGCTCGTTACAGTTAGTACTGACGTGTGCATCAGGGCGCGACTCGCCGATTGGGCGGGAGGAAATGTCACCGTCAATCACGGCACACGGGCCCGCTCACAGATATGGCAGCATCAATCTGGCAGCCGCGTCGCGGATGCGCACGGGCAAAGAGCGGTCATCCAGCTCCGACTGGGTCAGCTCCGAACCGCGGGCGCGCTGCTGGATCGCGGTCAGCGTTGCCGCGAGTTCACGGTCGTAGACTTCGACGCAAAGCTCGAAGTTCAGCCTGAAAGACCGTATATCCCAGTTGCAGCTCCCGATCAGGCACCATACATCATCGACGACCATGAGCTTGGTGTGATGGAACGGGGGTGGGCTCCGCCAGATCTGCGCGCCACCGGACAGCAGCGGGCCGATGTCTGCTCGGGTCGCCCAGTCCACCAGGACGTGGTTACTTGCCTCCGGCACAACCAGACTGACGGCGACCCCCCGCATCGCAGCCAGGGTCAACGCCGTGATGAGCCTTTCGTCAGGCAAAAAATATGGCGTCATGACGGCAATGCTGGTCCGTGCGGAGCCCACCGCGAGGAGCACGGCGAACTCCACCTTCTCGAGATCCTCGTCCGGCCCGGAATCGATGACCCGCGCGAGTGGACCGGCGCGCGGCGGGATCTCGGGCGCCCAGTTATGGCCGGCCAGGTCCTCGTTGGTGGCGAAGTCCCAGTCTTCGGCGAAAGCCTCGGCGAGCTGTGAGACGACGGGACCGTCGATTCGAAAATGGAGATCCTGGACCGGCGCCTTCGGGTGAGTCGCCATGACATTCTCGTCGGCGATGTTCATGCCGCCAGTGAAGCCAACCAGCCCATCGACCAGCAAGACTTTCTTGTGGGAGCGAAGGTTGAGGAACGGCATGCGCCAGGGCAGCGACGAATGCATGAAGCGAGCGGCAGTCACACCCCGGCTCCGCAGGCGACGGTAGGCCGGCGACAATAACCAGCCGCCGCCGATCCCGTCGATCAGGACGCGCACCGCCACCCCGCGTGCGGCTGCCGCGGACAGGGCCTCGATAAAGCGACCGCCCCAACGGTCGTCGCGAAAGATATACGACGACAAACCCACGCTGAGCTTCGCCGACGCGATCGCGGCCAGCATTGGGGGATAGGCCTCGTCACCGTTCTGATAGGCTTGCACCGCGGTCCCCGCCAACAACGGACGGGCGGTAATACGCCCGATGCCGCTTTCCAGCGGTTCGAGGGTGTCACCGACACCTGGCGGCGGCCAGTCAGACGGGTCGGAGGGTTCGCCATCCGGCGGACGGAGCCGGCGGGCACGGCGCTTCACACGATTGACGCCAAAAACCAGATAGCTGATTGCCCCGAGGATCGGTGCGAACCAGACCAGCCCGATCCAGCCGACCGCCGACGCGACCTCCCGCTTGCTCAGCAGAATGTGGATGGTGACGCCGACGGCAAGCACGAAACCGACCGCCAACGTCGTATCGGCCCGAGCATGCAGCAGCTCTCGCCAGATATCATTCACGACGGCACGACACTGGGTTGGAGCGGGAGGGGTGCTTCGAGGTGAACATGCCAACTTATCTGTGGAGCGACGGTTTATCTGTGCAGCGACGAGGGGGCGATGACAAGCGCCGCCGGTGTCATGAGATTGTCTATGCGCCCGCCGGCGCAGACCGTCCGGTAAGATACGCCCATGAACCCGGGAGACCGCCATACCTCGGATGAATTTTGGCGCCTTCCTCGCCCCGCACCACCCGATCGGCGAGCATCCGATGCTGCAGTTCCGCCGCGATCTCGAGCTGTTGGAGCATCTCGACGGGCGGGGATACCACGAGTTCTGGGCTGCTAGTTGGCACATCGCCGAGACCCGCGAAAAGGCTCGCGTCGAGTGCCCGCGACGGCCTTCTGCGGCATTACAACGAATACATCACCGGAACCCTCCAGCGGCCCGGTGCGAGGCCGTTCAAGACGCCCGACCAGCGATGGATCTGACCGCATTCTCGGACGGAGCGGCCGCCACCACGATCGTTACGCCGGACGATCTGGTGCAGTGGATCAAGGACGTGCTCGCCATCAGCGACGGCTTTGGCACCGTCGTCGGTTTTGTCCACGACTGGGCCAATCCGGAGAATACGATGCGTACCGGGACATGGTGGCGCGCTATGTCGTTCCGGAGATCAACGGATATCTCGCGGGTCTGCGGAAATCGCGGGCGTTCGTGGCCGACAACCGCGAGTACTTCAACCGAACGCGTGAAGCGGTCATGAGCAAGATCAATGAGAACGAAGCCGCGACGCCGCGCTCGCGGTCACCCGGTCGTCAATGCTGAGCGCATCGGCCAGAAACGTGCACGATCTGGATGCGGCGCGTGCGCGGGCTACAGCAAGCTGAGTTGTAGCCCTGGCGATCGGCAGGTCCTATTGGGGGTCGTGAGCTGCCGCCTGCCTCAGCATCCTGTCGAAGTAATTTATCGTGCGGCTTAGGCCTTCTTCCAGCGGCACTTTCGGCTCCCATCCTAGTTCACCTTTGGCGATGGTAATGTCGGGGCAACGCTGCATCGGATCGTCCTGCGGTAGCGGCACGTGCACGAGTTTGGAGCGAGCGTTGGTGAGGGATATCACTCGCTCAGCCAGCTCACGGACAGTTATTTCGTGCGGGTTGCCTATATTGATTGGCCCGATAACGCCTCGTCCGGTGCCCATCAGGCGAATCAGGCCATCTATCAGATCGTCCACGTAGCAAAAAGCTCGGGTCTGCATGCCGTCACCATAGAGCGTGATATCCTTGCCCCTCAAAGCCTGAACAATAAAGTTTGAGACCACCCGCCCGTCGTTGGGATGCATCCGCGGCCCGTAGGTGTTGAAGATTCGAGCAACCTTGATCTGCACCTTATGCTGGCGGTGGTAGTCGAAAAAAAGTGTCTCGGCGCATCGCTTTCCCTCGTCGTAGCAGGCGCGGGGGCCCAGAGGGTTGACGTTGCCGCGATAGTCCTCCGTCTGGGGATGAACGGTTGGGTCTCCATAGACCTCACTGGTGGACGATTGCAGTATTTTCGCTCCCACGCGTTTAGCCAGGCCCAGCATATTAATGGCGCCAATGACGCTCGTCTTGGTCGTCTGAACAGGATCAAACTGGTAATGGACGGGCGACGCGGGACAAGCGAGATTGTAAATCTCGTCGACCTCTACATAAAGCGGGAACGTCACGTCGTGGCGCAAAGCCTCGAAATTATTGTTCCCGATCAGCGCCGAAATATTGTCCTTTCGGCCTGTAAAATAATTATCGACACACAGAACATCGTTGCCTTCAGCCAAAAGACGCTCTGAGAGGTGCGATCCCAGGAAACCGGCGCCGCCTGTGACAAGGATACGCTTACGGACAAGATCCATTTCCGCCCATTTCCTGAACCGGGTTTCACGGGCGGCAATGATACGTGCCGGGTGAAAACGTTACACCACTCAAATTCGCTGCGCTATCCTGTTTGGTCTCGCTCACAACTCGGCGACCCTTTCTCTCCCGTTTCCGGTCGTGACGTGACCTCCCAGCGGCGCCCGTGAGGACCAAGGCCCACGCTTGTCCGACCGATCTTCTACGGCGGCTTCACGCCGCAGAAGGTAATGATTCGCTTTTGTCACTTGATCCTCAGGCTCGCGCTTCCGTCCAGGCCGTAACCGCTGTAGTAATCCCGCTTGTCCATCTTGTTCGGCTGTACCCCGGTAAGAACTGTGAGCATCCTGCCGCGCTCCGCGTCAGTGAAGCGGCGGGTTGCCTCTCCCACGAGATCACCCGGCACACGCCCGGTTTTGACGACAAACACGATATAATCAGACACGTTCGCCAGCAAGACGGGGTCCACTACGTGAAGCACCGGCGCGCTGTCCAAGATGACAAAGTCATAAGCTTGCTTGCTCGCGGTCAGAAGTTGCTCGAACTCCTTCGACAGCAGAACCTTCGCCGGGTTACGTGAGCGCCCGTCGGAAAGTAAACAATCGAAACCAAACTTTGTGGCGCGGACCGTTGCTTTTTCGACCGACACATCGTTGGCGAGGACCGATTCGATGAAGTGATCTGCTCGGAGATCCAACATTTTCGCGAGACGTGGACGACGCAAGTCTGTGTCAATCAGCAGCACGCGAAAGCCGTCGTCCGCGAAACTCTGCGCCAAGGCCGTAGCCACAGTGGTTTTGCCCTCACCGATTTCACTCGACGTGACAACGAGCACTGTGCCCTTCTCATTCTGCTCCGAGCGCATCGATATCCACATCGCGCGGAATGTCTCGGTAATCGCAGACACGGTATCCCGGCGCGCCGCCGCCACGCCACCGCCACGCAGTTGCTTGAAGTCCGGAAGACTCCCAAAGGCCGGGAGGCCCGTCGCAAACTCCAACTCCATCGTCGTGTGGATCTTCGTGCCGAAAGCATCGCGGAGGACGAGCGTGCCGGCCGCGGTAAACACCCCGCCAAGGAATCCTATGATAAGTGACAGGGCTCCATAGGTGGCCACCGGTCGCTCGGGAGGCACCGCCTGAAACAGGATGTGCGCCGAGGCCGATCCTTCAGCCGAGGTGCGCAGCTGTTCCGCATGGGTCAGGAACGCGAGGTAAAGCTGGCGCTTGGCGTCCAGGTCAGTGGTCAATTGCTTTTGCTTCACGCCGGCCAGGGAAACGTCCTGTGACCGGGATGACTCGGCCTGGACCGCTGCCTCCAATGACTGCACTTTGGCACGGGCAATCGCTACATTTCGCGCAACGGACGCATAAATCAGCTCGTTTTCGTGGGCGAGTTGCGCGCGGATACTGTTGAGGCTGGATTGCAGTGAATAACGTCGCGGATCAGTCGATGATAACATGCCGATCTGCTGGGTGACCTGCGCCTCATAATTCTTGAGCGATTGAACGGTTTGCGATTCAAGAGTCTCCTCGGATCCCTGAACCGAGCCGCCATGTGTCATGGTGTCAAATGCCGCCTGGCGAAGTGCCAGCTGATCGCGTGCGATTGAAAGTTGCTCTTCGTCTTTGCTGAGCTGCAACGCTGCCGTCGAACCGCCACCGACCTCCGGAAGATTATGCTGTTGTGAGAATGCCACAAGCTTCTGCTGAGCGGTGTCAATGTCGGCCGCCATCGCAGCGGATTGCTGGGCAATGTATTCGTTGATCTTTGTGACTTTGTCGTTCCGCACTTCGTTGTCGCTGGACACGTAGGCACCCATGATGGCGTTCACCACGCGGGCGGCGACAACAGGCGAACCAGCCATAAATCGCACCGACACAAGCTTGCTGTGGTCCTTCGCTTGAACCTCAAGTTGCTTCTGAACGGTTTCGACGGTTTTATCGTGACCGTCATCACTGGTAGCCTGACCGTTGTCACTGATGGAATGCCAGAGGCCCAGAACGTAATCGCCAGCAGCAGCAAGCGAACTGACCACCGCAGCCGGGAGCCGCAGACCCGGCACCAGGTTCGGCTCCTGTTTCAAGTTGAGCTCATGCACGACACGGCTGACCAGTCCCGGTGATTGAAGCACGTCGATCTGGGTTTGCACCAGCGCGCTGCCTTCGTCGGGCGCCACCGGCGTTGCGTCTATGGCGTTTTCCACGACCATGCCACCGTCGCCGGAATATCGCAGTGGCAACACCCTGCTGATCGCAAATGCAAGGCAGGCGGCCACAAGGCCGCACGCAAGGATCACTCTTTTTCGGCGCAGCAGAACCGAAATGTTGATGCCCCGATTGCTGTTCATGCTACATCTCACTTTAAAGAATTGCTACGGACTTGCGCTTCGATCCAGGCGTACGTCCGTTCCATCCCGTATCTTAGTGGCAGATTAGGCGCCCACTGCAACTTCTTGGCGATCAGACGGTTGTCCGAATTTCGACCACGGACACCTTGCGGTCCGGAGATGTGGTTTGTGATGATCCGCTTGTCGGCGATGTCTGCCACCAGGTCAACAAGCTGGTTGATTGTGACCATCTCCTCAGACCCAATGTTAACCGGACCAGGAAAGCCAGACCGGATCAATCGGGTTGTGCCCTCGATGCATTCATCGACATACAGGAACGAGCGGGTTTGCTCGCCGTCGCCCCAAACCTCTATTTCAGAGCCGGTGTTGACCGAGGCGACCTTGCGGCAAATTGCCGCGGGCGCCTTTTCTCTGCCGCCAGTCCATGTCCCGTAAGGTCCAAAGATGTTGTGGTACCGAGCAACAAACGTCTGCATCCCATAGTTGCGCCGATAGGCCAGATACAGTCGCTCGCTGAATAGTTTCTCCCACCCGTAATCACTGTCAGGCCCCGCCGGATATGCAGACGCTTCTGAGCACAAGGGATTTGACGGGTCTTGCTGATTCTCGGCCGGATAGATACAGGCCGAGGAAGAATAAAAGATCCGCCCAGCCCCGCGCTTGTAGCACGCATCGAGTACGTTGAGATTGATGGTTGCGGAATTGTGCATGATGTCCGCGTCATGCTCGCCGGTAAAGATGTAGCCGGCGCCCCCCATATCCGCAGCAAGCTGATACACTTCGGAAAACCGCCGATCGACGATGGATCGGCAGAACCCCTGATCGCGCAGATCGCCTATGGCGAAATCATCCGCCTCCGATTCTGCATGCTCGTGAAATTTAATATCAACGCCGCGAACCCAAAAGCCCTCTCGCTTCAGTCGTCGGACCAAATGGCCGCCGATGAACCCTCCGGCGCCGCATACGAGAGCAGTTTTCGTCACCGTGCAAATCTCCTGGTGTAGGTGTCGTGAACCAGCGGCAGCTGCTCATTTAGGGCAACTGGCGATGTTTGAAAGCTTTTAACGCTCCCAAGCCTCCGGAGTTTGCCGCGGCGGCTCCGGTCGGAACGGCATCGGTAGTCCGGTCAATCGGCGGCAGTCGGTGTCCGCGGTAGTGCTCAGGGCATTGCGTCGATGCCTCCCTGTGAATACAGGCGTCCCGACGAGCGACCCGTCCGCGAACCGAACACCTCACGCACCCCGGCCGTGGCCCTGGCTCGTTTGCAGGACTGGCGAAACCCATCGGAGAGGCCGCCGCAATCATCACAAGGGTAAGACTTCCGAAACTCGGTGCAGGCGACATCTGAGCTCAATCTGCCTTCATTACCAGGTTGCTCCAGGTTTGGCCGGATGTGACATTGTCTGGCCCCGTCCATGCTGGTTACCAATTAAGCCTGACTCTGCAACAGAAACGCTTTGAAGGACAGTGGGAATCAAGAACAACACTCTCACTATACCGCGACTCTTCGAGAAACTGGAGGCTTCCGCGAGGTTGCGCGGCACCGGGGAGGGCCAATGGTCTGACAAATCGGTGAGCTGGGATCGATCCTGCCCCAGGTCGAACGAGTCTCGGGAGGGAGCGCGCGAGCAACGGGATCGGCACGCCGATGAGGGCATGGTGTTGGGCCTGCTACAACGCTGCTGCCATGGCCAAGGGCGCCGCTAATGTAGGTGGTGCTCCCTTCTCTGCTCAAAACTGGCCTCGGGGTCTCACCTCGTAACGGCTTAACTATGAAGAAGAACACCGTGAAGAATTCTACCCTAAATGAGTCCAGAACGTAGGTCCCGGTGATACGCCCAGATCCGATCGCGCTAAGGCTGCGATTGCGTGATCGTGGCCGGGTCAACATGTTCACCAGCGTCTGGAAGGGCCTTGACTGACTGGTTTGCGGACGATCGTTTCATGCGGATGGCATCGTCACGTCGGATCCGGCAAGGGAGCCAACACGTACCTCGCCCATGCAAGACGCAGAAGCATCTCCCTGCACGGCAAGTTTGTAGAGTTGGGAATGACGACCGCGATGGCTGCGGGACTCATGAAAGCGCCGCCTCAATTCGGTTCGTTCTCGTCTCCACAAACAGGTTTGCGGCCCTTATCGACAGAATTATGGCCGTCGCCAACTCAGCGCCTAAACGGGCAATTGCGCCACCGTCTGCGCCGTATCGTGGTATGAAGCAGAGCTGGAGCAGAAGTGATACGCACAAGGCTGTGAGGGCGCTCCATATAAGGATGCTGGCAGCGCCGCGCGGGATGATCACGAAATTCGACAGCGACGCTGCGATGCTCGACACGAATGCCGCGATACAAAATATGCGAGCTGTTGGGACAGCCGCCTGGTAGCTTTCCGAAAAGAACATCCCGATTATGATGCCGATCGTTAGATAAACAATCAAAGCCATCATGCCACAAAATAATATCGTAAACGATGCCACCATGATCGTCATCTTCCAGGATGACCGATCCTGCTTCGCAATTTTGGTCAGCACCGGCAACATGGTCTGCGCGACTGGTATGGCCAGGCTACCCAGGAAGATATTGACGCGATCGGCAATCGAATAGATTGCGGCCGCCTGAACGCCTGCGATCATCGCTACGATCGTCGGCGTGAGCGCGGTATACAATGAGAAGCATATGCGCTCAACGAAGAAGGGCCAGGCGCCTCGAAGCGCGACCAGAACCGGTTTACTCCATACCGCTATCCGCAGCCGAACACCATCGCGCCGGGTGATCAAGACCGAAAGCAGGATTGACGAGAGCGGGCTCAGTGCCTGGATGAGAATCACGACCCAAAGGTCGTTTGGCCCCCGGATCAACAATAGGAAAAGACAAAGCTGAACGAACTGCGGAGCACCTTCGATCATGACAGCCGTGCCTCCGCGTTGCCGTCCCTGGAAGTACCAAGAGAATGTCCCGCCTAAACCGACCGCCGTTAACATCCCTATCAGGCTTGCAATCGGTGCTTTAGCGACCATACCCGATACGATAATTAAAGTTGAATAGGCGATCACACAAACCGGCAGTAGCGCGATTTTGGCACTGACGATTGCGGAAGCTTCTCGACTGATCTCTTCAATCGTGTCGGCGTGAGCGAGCCTGTTGATCCCATACATGTAAAAACCGAAATCCATAAAGATAACCGTGGACCAGACGCAGGAGTTTATCACCGCGTATTGGCCGAACCCATCCTTCATGAGATAATTTGCGAGGAACGGCGTAACGATTAATGGGAAGGCATACCGCAGCACGTGAAACGTTAGGTAGAAGGCAAAGTTCCGCTGCGTCTTCGACTCGAAAATCATACTCTCTTTATCCTGCTGGCTCGCTGCTGCGCGGGTCCGACTTCAGGTCCCGCGAACCGCATCCGACTGACCTCAGACGCATATTGGGCAAAACTCAGGAAAAACGCTGGGTCATCCCCCCCCGCGAGCCAGCAATCGGGCTCTATATGGTGGAGTTGGCGTGAATGTCGTGTGCTCGCGTGCATTTATTGCCTTTCTTCACCTGCCGGAAAGTCGGCCGGTCACAGCCAATTCTCGATAACCGACACCTCGCTATACCATGCCCAAGGAGCCAGTGAAGATATCACCCGACGGCCCTTCCAACGTAAACGAAGCGCTTCTTGTAGAGGTCCTGCACACTCCTTAATGATCTCTCTCGCTATGCCTCAACAGACGCGCGGCCACGAGCGACGACATCAGGTTTCATATTCCCAACGATTCCAGCAACTTCGCTGGCCTACATGACGTTCGAGTTAAATACGGCATCAACGCAGGCTAGCAGTCAGATGACCGGTCATGCCACTGGCCGATCGGACGTTAGATCTGTCGTAACTTGTGCACGAGAGCTTGTTTAACGCGAACGTGATTGCTTCCGCAGGCTGCAATAACGACCCAATCCGTGGAGGGCACGCTTGGTCCGTGCGAGGTTCGCGCGACCCGAGTGCCGCGTCCATCGCCGGTCGGAAGCGTTCAGAGCGTCCTATCGCCCTCGGCGATGGGTGCCAGCTCCGAATGCCTCAGTTGAGAAAGCCTCTGCAGACGACATCGCGCGGCGGCCATCACCACGACGTTCTCCTGCTCCCCCAACACCGTCATTTGCCCGTCCCGCCGCCACAACTCGATCCCGACCAGAACCGAAACCCCTCTGGAGAATGGGATGCCAGCGGCATATTCGGCCGATCCCCTTGGACGGGGCCCTGTGCGGATGCTACCCAACACCCCAGATCGTTGCAGGCGGACCCACAGCAGATTATGTGATTACTCGGGCGGCATTGGTCATACATTCTGCGACGGGACCGCGTCGACTTTGTTGCGATCGTTGCGGCGTAGGATTAGCCGACACACGAACGATCTGCAACATTGTGAATTCACCAGGTCCGCCGTAAGGATGCGAGTGCTCATTCGCCTTTCGAGACCTGTGGCCCGGCATGTATCAGCTTCGCCTGCCAAACGGAACGAGCAAGCCGGTCGCCCTGCAGGTTTGGGCAAACCGTCAAGAAAAAACTACGGTAATTAGACACTTGTTCAGGCGCCCGGACCGATGCTCCACAAGAGGTCGTGACGGGACACCGGTTCAGCTGACAGTGCGCGTGCCCCACCTCCGTTAGTCCCTTATCAGCCGACTCTTGACACTTCGTGCGTCAAAAAATCCCATCAGATCAGGGCGGGAATGAGGACGCTCTGGGTCACATGACAGAGTGCTGCTGTGGCACTTCGTCCGATTC
>JBEKLE010000198.1:0-13316 GCA_050010355.1 Rhodopila sp.
TGTCGGCCGGGGAAGTCGGCGATGTCATCGGACAATTCGTTGCCACCACCCGGATGGCCCGCGAGGCAGGGTTCAGGGTGCTGGAAGTCCACGCGGCGCACGGCTACCTGGCACATTCTTTCCTCTCTCCGGTTTCGAACCATCGCAACGACTCGTACGGCGGGGACCTCGACGGGCGCTCGCGCTTCCTGCTGGAGGTGGTCGAGGCGCTACGTGGGGAATGGCCGTCGGAGCTGCCGCTTTGGGTGCGCCTGTCCTGCACCGACTGGCTGGCAGGCGGCCTGACGATCGAGGATTCCATCGCCGTCGCCCGCAAGCTGAGGGCGACCGGGCTGGTCGACCTGATCGACTGCTCCTCGGGCGGGGTGTCGCACGAGCAGAAGATCCCGGCGCTGTATCCCGGGTATCAGGTTCCTTTCGCCGACGCGATCCGCAACCAGGCCGGCATCGCCACCGGCGCGGTGGGTATGATCACCGAACCCACCCACGCGGCGGAGATCGTGGCGAACGGCCGGGCCGACGTCGTGTTGCTGGCGCGGGCGTTGCTGGCCGATCCGGGATGGCCGATCCGCGCCGCCCGGGCGCTTGGGGTAAAGCCCGACGTGCCGAAGCAGTATCTCCGCGCGGCGCTGTAGCGGGCGACGTTCCCAAACCGGGGCGGCCTGGCGGGGAAGCGCCGTGACCGGGAAGGGCAAGATAGGCATGTCAAGACGGGCATTGCTCATCCCGTCAGCGGTCTGCACAATAACGTGTCCCCAACGGGAGTCGCTGGGCGCCCGTCCGGTCCCGCGGAGTCCATCATGTCGTCTGGTTCAGGTTTCTGCGTTCCGGTCCTGCTGCTGCTGTCGCTGTTCGGCTGCGCCCCGGATCGCAACGCCTTCGCGCCGCTTTGTCCCACGCCGCGGCTGATCCCGGCGCTGGCGGATGTCACGCGCTATGGCGGTCACGGACCGACCCATGACGTGACCGACCTGATCCTTCAGGCGCGTGTGGTTGCGGTCAATGGAAGCTGCCAGGCGGGTGATGATAAATCCAGGCTGCCGGCCAAGGTGCAGGTTTCAATCTCCCTGCAGCGTGGTCCCGCGATGCAGGGCCGGGACGCGGAAGTTCCTGTGTTCATCGCCGTCACCGAGGGCGAGACGGTTCGCGACAAAAAAGTGTTCCCGCTGCATCTCACATTCCCGCCCAATGTGGACCGGCTGACGATCACAAGCCCGGACATCGACATGGATTTGCCGGTTTCGGCCGAAAAGTCGGGTGCGGCGTACAGCATAATCGCCGGATTTCAGCTCACGCCCGACGAACTGGCGGCTAACCGTCAGGCGGGCGGCGGTTGATTAGCGTTCGTTCACGGATGTTGGCATTGTCGGCTGCGGCGAAAGGTCCGATATAATAGGGCCATGACTGATACGCCACCGAAAGGCCGCCCGAACCAGGGAAGACGTCGAGGCATGAAAAAGGAAGATTGGGAAATTCCGGCCAATCTGCAGCCCGACCCCAGCGATTACTCGTTTGACCTCGAACGAGCGCTGAAGGCTGTCGTCAGCTTGAAATCATACGTCCCGGCGGATGCGTTCACCGCCAGTTCGCTGGGGACCGAGCGGGCCGGCAGCGGGGTGATGATCAAGGACACCGGCCTTATAGCGACGATCGGTTACCTGATCACCGAGGCGGAGACGCTGTGGATCACCTCGAATGACGGCCAGGCGGTGCCCGGTCACGCCCTGGCCTACGACCAGGAGAGCGGCTTCGGCCTCGTGCAGACGCTGGGCAAGCTTGATGTCCCGTCGCTGGAGCTTGGCGATTCAGATCGTCTGAAGGTCGGCGACCAGACGGTGCTCGCGGCCGGCGGCGGGCGGCACCATTCGATCGAGACGCAGACCGTTGGCCGGCAGGAGTTTGCCGGTTACTGGGAGTACGTGCTGGATGACGCGCTGTTCACCGCGCCGGCCCATCCGTTCTGGGGCGGCTGCGGCCTGATCGGCACGGACGGCAAGCTGATGGGGATCGGCTCGCTGATCCTCCAACAGGGCGACAGCAAGGGCCGGCGTCATGACATGAATATGGTCGTGCCGATCGGGCTGCTGGCACCGATCATGGACGATCTTCTCACCTATGGGCGGGTCAACCGCCCGGCGCGTCCGTGGCTCGGCATGTACGCCACCGAGTCGGATGAAACCCTGGTCGTCAATGGTCTCGCCGATAACGGCCCGGCGGAGCAGGCGGGTGTGCGGGCCGGTGACAAGATCCTGACGGTGAACGATGAGGAAATTCCCGATCTGGCGGGGCTGTGGCGCCGGGTCTGGTCCTCGGGCAGCGCGGGAGCCGAGGTGCGGCTGCGGATCGAGCGTGACGGCTCGCCGAAGCGGGTGTCGGTGCGGTCGGCGGACCGGGCGAGCTTCCTGAAGTCGCCAAAACTGCACTGAGGGTTGGAAAAAAAATGCGCTCCCGCACCGGAATCGACGAAAATGCGTCAATGAAACATTCATTCTCAAGTTCGATTGATTTTCATGCTGTGACCCATCGTCGTGACGGGACGCTGCGGGACGGGCGGAGGCGGGTGTCCTGATATTGGCATGGAAAAACGCGCGTCTGGATGCGAAGGCCGCGGCTGGTTCCCCTGCCTAATTGGATAGGCTAGAGGACGTGGCGCCGACTGTCCGCGTATGCCTATCGAAGTCTCGCAGCGCATGCGCGGGCCGTCATGGGTGACCTGACCACACTCGGCGTTCGGACTGGCCAGGTTCCTGGCGGCGAAACCGGGGAACGTAATGCACCCGGAGCGGCAATGATTCGGGGTCTGGGCGCCCTTGTGGCCCCTCGCCGATGTTTCGAACGGCACGGGCGTGCGGTAGATGCTTACGGGCCGGCTCGCGAATCGATATGCAACGGCGTGCGGTTGAAGATAGGGGCCACCATTCTTGTCGCATGCTCCCGGACGACATGCGGGAACCATTGGCCCGGAAAGGAATGATTGAATGAGTGGGCTGCGCGGCGCGATCGTCCCGGTGACTCCGTTCCAGCAGAACTGTGCGATCCTGTGGGACGACGCCAGCAAGGCGGGGATGGTTGTCGATCCAGGCGGGGACGTGGATCGCATCCTGGCCGCCATCGACCAGACCGGGGTCACTGTCGAAAAGATCGTCCTGACCCACGGCCATCTGGACCACGCCGGCGGCGCTGCCGCCCTGCGTGACGCGCTGCAGGCGAAATACGGCACCGGCGTCCCGGTCGAAGGACCAGATGCGCGCGACGAATTCCTGCTCAACGGCATCGCCGAACAGGCCGCCGCCTATGGGTTCGAGGCCAGCAACGTCACGCCGGATCGGTGGATGACCGAAGGTGACGTGCTGATGATGGGCCCCCACCGCTTCGAGGTTCTGCACTGCCCAGGCCACACCCCGGGTCACCTGGTATTTGTCAACCACGCCGCGCAGGTCGCAGTGGTGGGCGATGTGCTGTTCCATGGTTCGGTCGGGCGCACCGATTTCCCGTACGGCGACCATGCCGTCTTGATCTCCGCCATCAAGACCAAGCTGCTGCCGCTTGGCGACGATTTCTCGTTCATTTGCGGCCATGGTCCCGGCTCGACGATCGGGGCCGAAAAGGCGGACAACCCATTCCTCCGGTAAGCGCCGCCGCGCAGCTTGCTTTATTTCCGCCCGAACCCAAGCCGGTGCCCGGCCGTTCGCCCGACTTCGTCGACGCGCTGCGCCGGTTCACCTTTGACGGCACCCCAACCGCCGAATTCGAACAGGACGGGCTGCGGTACTTCGTCAACGCGTTCTGGACCGCCGGACAGCGTCGCGGACACAGCATCCACGAGATCAGCTACCGCGCCTGCTTCAAGTCGCAACTCCCCGGCTTCTTCATCGAGCGTCTGACCGGCCCCGGCGACCGGGTGTTCGACCCGTTCTCGGGCCGCGGCACCACAGCGGTGCAGGCGGCCCTGATGGGGCGGGCACCGGCAGCGAACGATGTGAACCCGCTAAGTGCGATGCTCTGCGCGCCCCGCCTCGATCCACCCTCTGTCGCGGCCATCCGTGCCAGACTGGCCGGGATCGACCTGTCCCAAGCGGCCAGCGACCACGCCGAGGCAGACCTACTGGCGTTCTATCATCCCGACACGCTGCGCCAGATCAGCGCTCTGCGCGCTCGGCTGCTGGACCAGGGCGAGGCGCTCGATCCGGTGGATGCCTGGATCCGCATGGTGGCGATCAACCGGCTGACCGGCCATTCCACCGGGTTCTTCTCGGTCTACACGATGCCGCCGAACCAGGCTGTCTCCGCCGTCTCCCAGCGCAAGATCAACGCGGCGCGCGCCCAGACGCCGCCGCCGCGCAACGTGCCGGCCATCATCCTGAAGAAATCGGTCAGCCTGCTCGCCGACGGTCCGCCGCCGCCGCATCCGCCGGCGATCCTGCTGACCGGCCCCGCCGAAAATATGCCGGGTTTGCCGGCCGGTTCGGTGGACCTGATCGTCACCTCGCCGCCATTCCTCGATGTGGTGGACTACGAGGGCGACAACTGGCTGCGCTGCTGGTTCGCCGGCATCGGCAAGGGGGATGTGCGGATCGACAAGCATCGCGACATGCCGGCCTGGGAGGGCTTTGTCCGTCGCGCCTTCGAGGAATTCGCCCGGGTTGTCCGCCCCGGCGGCTTCGTCGCCTTCGAGGTCGGGGAAATCCGCAACGGCCGGATCCTGCTTGAACGATACGTCGCGAGGGCGGTCGAGGGCCTGCCATTCGACGTGATGGGCGTGATGGTGAACCAGCAGAATTTCACCAAAACCGCAAACTGCTGGGGCGTGAACAACAACCGGGGCGGCACGAACACCAACCGGATCGTCATGGCGGTGCGGCGGTAGCATCGGCGGTCGTTGTGCGTCCGCGAGTGCGGCCCCTAACGACGACCGCACCCGCCGCCGGTCGGGGCCGCGGGCGGGGCGGACGCCGACTTGCGGCAGGCTGTCAGGCCGGCCTGCCGCACGTATGGGCCGACACCGGCGGGCGCGGGGACCGCCGTCGGCGAAACCACAATCTTCTCGCGCTCGCGTCGATGAGGCCCTCTGCCGTCAAGGTGCCCGCGGCGCGGCATCTTGCCGCGTGGCCTCGAATTTCTGCACGTCGCCGCCGCCTCCTACGTTGTCCCAGGTTTCGAATTTGATCTCGTTCGCAGCGATTCTACCCTCGTAAAAGTCCGAATATGTCTTCTCATCGATTCTGTTAAACCACTCGGTGCGGAAAGAAACAACGCCATCCGCAACCTTGCCAATTTGTTTCCGGTTTATAGCGTCCTTTTGCCTCTCGTCGAAGTACGTGAGACTCCCACTGACCTCTTTTTGGTCATCCCGTAAGTTGAACACCAGATGGTAATGAATATCCTGTTCGTAGGGATTGGTCAGGACCGGAGTGATCCATGTTCCCGCGACACGGGGGACAGTCGCTTCGTGAACCAGGCCAAAAAGATTTTTCGCGGAGTCCGAAAACGCCGAGACTGCTATCACCGCGCTGGCAAGCACCGCGAGCGACGCCACAAGCGGGTTTTCCTTGATTCTTTCGGGCAATGCTTTCCAAACGCCCGTGTGAGTGCTGCCAGACCGCGCCGCCCTTGGAGACTGTGGTTTCACATTCATCGTGATGCTCCCATCGACCCGCGGGTTTTCATGATCCCGGCAATACCGCAGCCGCGATCATCAACGCGGGCAAAGAAGAACTCATTGTAGATTCCACAGGGCAGCGCATCTTTCACCGATCGGTGAACAGGCAATCGGGTCGGTGGCGATCACGCCAGAACGCAACACCAACGACCGCAACTTGAGGCAAAACGATCCAGGACATTGCACCGGATTTTCGAACGGCGCCTGCCGGAACAGCCACACTTCCTGCTCCGTGGTCCTCAGTGCGAACTCGCTTCTTCTTCGTGTTAAAAGTTGCTTGCTTGCGATAGAACGGGCGCAGGCGAACCGTGCTCGGCGCCCCGATCATTACGGACCGGATGACCAAACGTAATGGGCTGCATCAAGCCAGAAGTTCCAACACGAAGAAGAAAAGAGCATGCACCAAGTCGAGGATAGTGCTTACAGCGCTTCGTCTTGCGGGCGAAGGGCAGGCACGTCTCACGTCAGCCGGCGGCTGCCCGTCAGGCGACCGGAACGTCGATCAGATCAAGCCGGCGCTCGATTCGGTCCAGGCGCATTTCATGCCGATCCAGGCGTTGCATGACCTGCGCGTAATGGCTGCTTTCGGTTGCGCTGAGGCTCGCGATCTGAACCTCAAGGGTCGTGAGGCGCTGCTTGACCTCTGCCGTGTCAGCGCGCAGATCGTCCATCTTCGTATCCAAACGGCGCAGGAACACCAATACGAAGTTGTCGGATTCGCCGGACATGAGGCCTCCTGACAGCTATCTGGCATCGCCGGGCGACCAATTGCCAGCACAATCTGATGATCTCGTTCCGGTCTGTGCTTCCCAACGGCTTGCCTCTGGTTCGGCCTCGGACGCCCGGGAATGGGGCGGGTCCTCCGCAATATGGGATGCCGCCCTCGTTCGAGTGATCAACCCGCAATCCGGCCGATCAGTTAGTTCATGGCCCCTACCGAAACCGCGCCGCCGCATACGGCGCCAGATCGAACGGCGGCGCCCGCCCCGCCACCAGATCAGCCACGACCTTCCCGGTCATGGCCGCGGCCGTCAGACCCACATGGCCATGCCCGAACGCATGCACGACGTCCGAACATCCGGGCGCCAGACCCAGGCAGGGCAACCCGTCGGGCGTCGAGGGCCGATGCCCCATCCACAGCTTCACCCGATCCGCGGGCAGATCGGCCGGCAGCCCGGGATAGACCTTGCGGGCAAACGCCAGCAGCACCTCGGCACGCCGCCAGTTCGGCGCCGCCTCCAGCCCCGCCAGTTCCACCTGTCCCGCCAGCCGCAGCCCCGCCGGCGTCATCACGCACGCCATCTTCCCGTCGCTCGGCATTAAAGGATAACGCGGCTCAATCCCCGGCCCGGAGATCACGACGTGATATCCGCGCTCGGTTTCCAGCAACACGCGATCACCCGCCGCCCGTGCAAGCGATTTCGACCAGGCCCCGGCGGCGATCACCGCCTTGTCGCAACTGATCTCTCCATCGCGCGTGGTCACCGCACACAGCCGGCCGCCCGTGATGCGAAAGCCCGTCGCTCCGTTCTGGAGAATCGCTGCACCAAGTCCCGCCGCGTGGCGCGCCAGCGCCGCGACATACGCGCCAGGGTCGCGACACTGGCCGTTCTCCTCGACCAGAACCCCGAACGTGTAACGCCGGTCCAACAAAGGTTCCCGCTGACGCAGTTCGTCCGCGTCCAACTCCAGCCAGGTCACGCCGTTGTCGCGGCGAACCTTCCACGCCAACGCCTCCGCCGCGAATGCCGAACGGTCGGGGAACGCGAACAACACGCCCTGGCGGGTGACCAGATCGCCGACCCCCGCTTCCTCGGCCAGTTTGCGGTGCAGTGCCGGCGCGTCGGCCAGCAGCGGTCGCAACGCGCGTCCCGTGGCGGCTACTTTTGCAGCCGTCGAGCCGGCCCGCACGAATCGCTGCAGCCAGGGCAGCAGCCGCGGAAGATACGACCAGCGGATCGTCAGCGGCCCCAGCGGGTCCATCAGATAACCCGGAACCCTCTTCCACAGACCGGGCGACGACATCGGAACGACCGAGCTGGGGTTGAGCAGCGTGCCGTTGCCGTAGCTGGCGGCCTGCTCGCCGCCCGGGCTGCCCGGTTCGACAACCGTCACCGCATGGCCGTCGCGCAGCAACTCGATGGCGCAGGCCAGGCCGACGACGCCACCGCCGATCACGACAACCCGGTTCATCCCGCGGCGGAAACGAAATACGCCCGCATGCCGGCCTCGATCGGGCCTGTCCCGAAGCGCCGTTCCAGCGCCGCGGCGGCGGCCGCGACGACCCGTTCGGTGCCGCCAGGGGCGCGCGCCTCAATCTCCAGGCGCAATGATGTGCCGAGACAATACCCCACCGCGACATCCCGCGCCGAGGCTGCTGCGAAGGGCAAGTCCACTGATGTGTAGATCGCGTCGGTGAAGCCCGCCTGCGTCAGGTCGTCGTCGATCGCCTGATTGTCGGCGTAGCCATGCAGGATTTGTCCAACGAACCCAGGGGGATCCGTGGGAAACAGTTCCTCCAGGGCGTCTTGCACGCAATCGGCCACCGGGTTGTGACGAAGATCCGCCGGCACGCTGAAAACGAACCGCCCACCTGGTTTCGTCACGCGGCGGCCCTCCACGAACGCGGCCACCCGGTCGGGCAGGGTGACAACGCCGAAATGGCACGCCACGATCCCGAACGTCGCATCCGGGAACGGCAACAAGGCGGGATCGGCTTGCTGCCAGGTGACACGCGCCATGCCCGGCTTCGCCGACGCGAATGTAACCATGTCCGGGCTTGGATCGGTGGCGATAATGGTCAGGCCGGCGGACATCGCCGACGCGAGCGCCTGCGTCAGGACGCCGGTGTCGGCGGCGGTTTCCAGCAACGGTCCCATGGTGATGCGCGACAGGCGCCGCGCCAGTTCGTCCGCGAACGGAGCGAGCCACGTGGGCGCGAGATACCTGTCGCGAATGGCGACCGTCGCGCCCATCACCATCATCGCGGCGGCATCATCGAAGGGGGACCATGTTTCAGAGCGTCATAGGACACTAGATGGTTTTCTTCAGTCCATAGAATTGCGGCCAGCCATCCGGAACGTCCTGCATATAGGTGTGGAATGCGGTCGGCTGATCGTACATCCCCAGCGGTGCATAGGTCGGGCTTTCCCAGAACGCGACCTGCATCGCCTCGCAAATCTTCTGCTGTTCGGCCTGATCCGAGGCCTCGAACCAGGCGCTGTAAAGTTCCTCGATCTTGCCGTTGGTCGGCCAGCCGAACCATGCGGCGGTTCCATTCCCGCGAATCGCGATATTCGGAGCAGGGGAGATATTACCGAAGCCACCCAGCCAGGTGTAAAAAATGTTCCAGCCGCCTTTGTCGGGTGGCTCCCGGCTGGCCCGTCGCTGCACCACCGACCCCCATTCCATCGACTGCAGATCAACGTTGAAGCCGATCTTTGTCAGCATGTCGGAGGCGACCTGCGCCTCGGCCCATATCGTCGGGATCGTGGTGGCCGCCAGGACAACGATCTTTTCGCCGTTGTAGCCGGCGGCCGAGAGATCCTTCTTCAGCTTCGCATAGTCTTTGGGGCCGCGCGTGATTTCCACCCCAGCGGCGCTCGCCATCGGCGTCCCCGGAACGAACAGGCCGACATCTGTCTTGTACAGCGACGGAGCCGCGCCGGACACGGCTTCCATCACCTCCTTCTGGTCGATGGCGGACACCACGATCCGGCGCACCGCCGCGTTGTCGAACGGCGGGTACAAGTGATTGAAACGCAGGCAGCCCATTTCGCCGGTGCGATCCTTCACCGCCAGCGTCACGTCCTTGTACGTCTTTATCTGTGGGATCAGGTCGAGGCTGGGATTCTCCCACCAGTCGATCTCACCCTGTTGCAACGCCGCCGAAGCCGTGGCCGGATCCTGGATGAAGGTCCAGACAACCCGGTCCACGTTGACGATCTTCGGGCCGGCGTTGAAGCTGGGCTTTCCGCTCTTGCGCGGCACATACGCATCGTTCCTGCTGAACACGACGCGGGAGCCGGGGATGCGCTCATCGGCCATGAATCTGAACGGACCGCTGCCGATCGCCTCCGGAATCTGCTTCATCGGATCGGTCTCGGCCAACCGCGCCGGCATGATCGCGCAGTACACCTGAGCCAGTGCGTTGGGCAGCAGCGGGAAGGGCTTGTTCAGCCGAAAGCGGATCATGGTGTCGGCCGGCGCGTAAACCTCGGCAACGCGCTTCATCAGCGCCTGACCGAACGGATCCCGCACGCAGAAGCGCTTGATCGTCGCGACGCAATCGCGCGCCAGCACCCGCTGTCCGTCATGGAACATCAGCCCGTCACGCAGGGTCAGTTCCCAGGTCTTGCCGTCATCGTCGACGCGATGGCCCTCCACCATCTGCGGCTGCACCTGGAACTGGGCATCGTAGCCATACAAGGTGTCGAAGACCGCCAGCGAGTAATTGCGAGTGATATCCGCGGTGGTCCAGACTGGGTCGATCGAAGCCAGATCGGCATGCGGCACGAATGTCACCGTCTTCGGTCCATCCGCCCGGCCGATCCGCGGGGCAGCAAGCACGGCCGAGACTGCCGCCGCCGACCTGAGCACGTTGCGTCGCTTCATCCCGGCTACTCCCCGCGCGTTCATCAGCCGGAAACATTATGCCGCAAACCGGTAGCGATCCAGGGGCCGTTGAACCGGCGAAACCGCCTCCCGATGGGTCCGGCGAAGCGCCAACCAGTGAGCCGCCACGTCATGCAGCCGCCACGCTTCGCCGCAACGCTTCGGCGATCAGCGGGGCCGCGGCGTCCGACATGCGCCGTCCGTCGTGCCCGACGTCTGGTACATCGATCACCCTCCAGGCCAGGGCAACGCCGAGTTCGGCCGCCGCTTCCTGCCCGATTCGCAGATAGGTGTGGGCGCGGGCGTAGCGTGTGGGACCTTGTTTCAGCGACTTCGGGCCCTTTGGAAAGAAGCGCCCGGTTGTCCTGGTGTCGCCGGTCCCGGCCATGACCGTCAGCGGGAAGCGCAGCAGCGCCCGCAGGTCATCCGCCGAGACCTCGGTGGCGCCCAGACCCCACGGCCAGGCGGTCTTCAAATCGGGCATCGCATAGGTGCCCGCGTTGGCGCTGACCGCGACGGCGATATGCTCGCGGTAGCCGAACGACAGCATGCGGTGGACGTATTGCCCGCCTGCCGAGTGGCCAAACAATCCGTAGCGCCGCGTGGTGGTGATGCCTTGGTCGCGCAAAGCCTCGAACAGCCGGGTGTCGATGCCGAATGTCCATTCCGCGCGGGGGTTGGCCGCGCCGTCCGCGGTGTGAAGGTTGCCGAAATTGTACCAGAGATAGGCGGGGAAGCTGGCTTCGGGAAACTCGATCGCGACGGCCAGCATCTGGCCGGCGTCGACGTGTGGCTGCCAGTAATCCCGATAGTCCCGCCCGTTCCGGCCGACCCCATGGTGGATGAACAGCACGGGCAGGCCGGGATGCCAGTCACGCGGGCGGGCCGCATGAAGGATCAGGCGGCGGTCCGGGAAGGCGGGGTCGTAGTAGGGCAGTGAGGATTCGCCAGCTTCGGCGACGAGCGGTTTTCTCATCTCGCGGCCGCGAGTCGTTTTCTCATCTCGCGGCCGCGAGCCGGCTGCGAGCCGTTTTCTCATGATGGGGGTTGGGTTTTTTGTTCGAGGCACGGTGCATCGTAAGCCGGATCGCCTGTGTCGCAAGACGTTCCTGTGAATGAGGCTATTGGTGATGCGGCATTAATGCCGTAACACAGAAACGCGAGGAGAGGTCAGGGGGTCGTTATCATCGAATCAAGTCGTAAGTTCGTGGCACTGCGGAAAGACGGACCGGCGCTGCGCTCGGGCCGAAGACCGGCGTACCACGCTGTGACGCCGCATTGCCGGATGGCACTTTGCGCCACCGAACCGGGCGCGGCATCCGGCTGGGCCGAACCGCCGTCCGATCAGGTCACCTGCCGGGTGTGCCTGGACAGATTGCGCAGGCTGAATGCCCGCGTGGTCAGAAAGCGATCGTAAGCCACGACGTGATTGCCGCGACCCCTCGGCCTTTTGGCGTGACGGCGGGCGCATCGCCGCGCCCGGTCCGATAACGACACGGGGTAATACCAACCCGCCGTGAAATCGAGCTGCCGGGCGCGCACTCTCGTCATGCCGACATCGGTCGGCATCTATGCCTTTCCTGCGACTGATCAAAGGCATCGATGGCGCTACCGCCCCCGCCATGACGATGACTGGGGCAGACTCAGAGGCCGAAACAACCGGTGCCGATGGGTCAATCCCAAGGGTGCCGGGGGTAAGAGGCTCCCGAACCAACGCACAGCGGGGCAAGAGACGACTTACCCCGCTCCACAGCCAGCGTTCACGCCGCCTTGGCAACCGCCCGCTTGGACACGACGCCGATCAGATGCGCCCGATACTCCGCGCTGGCGTGAATATCGCCGTTCAACCCATCGGCCGGCGTCACGATCCCGGCGATCGCATCCGGCGCGAAATTCGCCGACAGTGCTTTCTCCATCTCGGTATGCCGGAACACGCCGCCCTGGCCCGCGCCGGTGATCGCCAGCCGCACGCCGGTCGGGAACTTCGCCACAAACACCCCGACGATGGCATACCGTGACGCCGGGTTGCGGAATTTCTCGTAGGCGGATTTCTGCGGGATCGGCAGCTCGATCGAGGTGATGATCTCGCCCTGTTCGAGCGCCGTGGTGAACATGCCCTGGAAGAAATCGTCCGCGACGATCGAACGGCGATCGGTCTTGATCGTGCCGCCGAGTGCCAGCAGCGCCGAGGGGTAGCAGGCCGCCGGGTCATTGTTCGCCAGCGACCCGCCCATCGTGCCGCGATGGCGCACCGCCTCGTCGCCGATCATCGAGGCCTGATGCTGAAGCCCGGGGATCTTCGCCTTGATCTCCGGACTGCTGGCAATCGTCGCGTGTGTGGTCATCGCACCGATCGTCACCGTGTCGGCGGAGACCGTGATGCCGGTGAGCCCCAGCTTCGCCAGGTCAACCACAATGGTCGGCTTGTTCAGCCGTTGCTTCAGCACGGGGATGAAGGTCTGCCCCCCGGCGAGTGCCTTGGCGTCCGGATCACCGGCCAGCACCTTCACCACGTCGGCCAGGCTGCCGGGCTTCTGATACGCGAAATCGTACATGGTCAAATTCCCTTTTGCCCTGGTTATTCCGCCGCCATCCGCGGCGTAGCCGCCTGGATGATGGACCAGAGTTTGGCCCCGGTCGCCGGCATGTCCAGATGCCGCACACCGTATTCCTTCAGCGCATCCACCACCGCGTTGATCACCGCCGGTGGAGACCCGATCGCACCCACCTCGCCGCAGCCTTTCGACCCGAGCGGATTGTGCGTGCACATGGTGTTCTCGGTGGCGACCGACATGTTCGGAATGTCGTTCGCCCGTGGCATCGTGTAGTCCATGAACGATCCCGACAGAAGCTGCCCGCTGGGATCGTAGGTGCAGGTTTCCATCAGCGCCTGACCGATCCCCTGGGCGACACCGCCCTGCACCTGGCCCTCGACGATCATCGGGTTGACCACGCGGCCCACATCATCGACAGCAGTGAAGTTGACCATCTCCACCACGCCGGTTTCCGGGTCGACTTCGACTTCCGCGATATGGCATCCGCC
>JBEKLE010000199.1:0-11192 GCA_050010355.1 Rhodopila sp.
CTGAAGGGCACGATCGTGACCTCCGCATTTCGTTCACGGCACGTGAACGTGCCGAAATGCGTGACCGTCGACGCGCTCAACTGCCAGCGCGAGATCGCCCAGAAGATCGTCGATCAGGACGGCGACTATGCCCTCGCCCTGAAGGGCAACCAGGGCACGCTGCATGATGATGTCATCCGCTATTTCGACGATCCAGCTAGCCAGACCAGCACGACCAAACCCGTCGTCGAGGGCGATCACGGTCGCATCGAGACCCGCACGGCCACGGTCAGCACTGACATCAAATGGTTGCAGGATGATCATCAGTGGCCTGGCCTCGTCGCTATCGCCAAGGTGGACCGCACGCGCGAGACCAAGACCAAGACCACCAGCGAGACGGCCTATTACCTGCTGAGCACGCCACTGTCGCCCGAACGCTGCAATGAGGCCGTCCGCTCCCACTGGGGCGTTGAGAACCGGCTGCACTGGCGGCTGGATGTCACCATGAACGAAGATCAGGACCGAACACGTCTCGACAACGCTCCACAAAATCTTGCCTTACTGCGCCACATGGCGCTGAACGTCATGCAGAAGGACAAGTCAAAGATCTCCCTGCGCGGCAAGTTCTTGCGGGCGGGCTGGGATGACCGCTACATGGTCCAGTTGCTGGCACTGTTTTGAAATGCGATTGCCCTGCGCCTGGTCCCGTTGACCAGTCCTTGAATCTGATCCACAAGCTAGGATTGTGAGGTCGCCGACCCCAAGGATTTGCTAGTGTTGCTTGGAATTTTGGATTCGTGATCGAATCCAGGTTCCCCGGCCATGCGCTCGAAGCCGCTTCAGCAAATTTGGCATGCGGGAATTGGCCATCGTCGACAGACCCCAATGAATACGACGACATTGTCCGTTGCTGGCCGCCTTCGAAATGGGTCCCAACTAAACAGTCCTATCCGCTCGAAAGCCAAACCACGAGCCCCGGCCAGATCCTGCGCTAGGTCTTTGCAACTGGCAGGTAGGGACCTAAAGGTTTGCTTGGCCGGGACCTCCGCATTGCGACCTGGGCAATTCCCAGTGCACCGGCCTCTCAAATCGGCTCGTCATGTGGCCGACCAGGCCGCAATATGAGGAATACTCGTCCAGAAGCGGAACGCCATAGCCGAGCAGGCTTTGATTGACCCAAACTAGACAGCCGATCTCGGTGTCCCAGAGCGGCACGCCACGGGCGCGAAGCCCGCGAACGATATTCAGCACCTCCGGCAGATCGCGGGCATTCAGGCGGAACCTGATACCCTCCTCCACATCGAAGTGGACCGAGAACGAGCCGTAGTTGATGAGTTCCGCCCATTCTGGGTCGCCGTTCTCCTCGCCGAGGTCCGACACCGTTCCGCGAAGCGGCGCCTTCCAGTTTCCCGGCTTGGCCCAGATGGCCTGCCAGTACTCGCTGCCGCCATCGACATCCGGCAACTCTATATCCAGGCCGAGAGCCCTGGCGATCCGGGTTGCGTCGCCAAAGACATTGACGCACACCGGCACATCTTCCGCGGGGATCGTGTCGGGACAGCCAGGATTGTTCATCGGAGACCTCCGAAACCAACTTTGCCCTATCAATGGCGAAGGCGCCAGTCCGCGCAGGTCAGCATCGACGATGTTGGCCCGGCACTTTAGATGGTTTCCCACACACCCCGGACAAATGGGGCGGTTTGGGACGCGCTACACGCTCCCCTAGAGCCCATGACCGCGCAGTGCTTTCGGCGACCCGCTGCTTGAGGCGCAGGTGGAACTCGGGCACATCGTGTGGATCGCTACGGCCGACACGACATCAACGATGCCGCGATCCCTACTGGACCGGATTCGCGTGCTCGCCTTCCCCCTGACGTCACCGTGGAAGGGGTCGAGCAGCACCAAGCCGGGAACGGATACGTTGACAGCCATGCCGGGGATCAACTCGTCAACTCGGTCTTTGTCACCCTGAGCGCAACGCCCAGACGGCCAGGCTCGATGAAGCCTTCCGGCCCGATGACGGTGGCCAAGAATGGCGGGGCCGCAGACGTTGATTTCGCGGTTTCCGACATATGCCGCGCCTGTTGTCGACCTTTCAAGCCACAGGAGACTATCCCCAAGCCGAGTAGCCATGCCCGCCGGGCAGTGCATCCACGGAGACGATCATCCTGCCGATCGGCCACAAAGCAAGACCGGCCAGCTTGAGATGGGCCCAGGCGAATGGGATCCCAATGACGGTAATCGCGAGGGCCGCCGCGGTAGCCACATGGCCCACGGCGAGCCACCAACCTGCCAGCACCAACCAAATCAGATTGCCCAGAAAGCCTAAAAGCCCCGTTCCGAGGTCGGTTCTGCCGGTGTATCCGTCGCGACGCACCACGCGATAGCCGAACGGCAGTAGCGTGTAACCGGCGATGTTGAACGCCGCCCGTGCCCAGGCCAGGCCAACGATGGTGAGCGCCAACAAGACCCCGGCGATCAGCCAAGCGGCAGCCATCCACAACCCGCCCGTCAAGATCCAGAGGACGTTGAGGACGGGGCGCACGAGGGACATCGGTTCGGGTCTACAGACGGGCCAACAGAGCATTTACGGTACCTGAAGTTGCCAACGACGGCACCATACTTATCATCAGAAATTTCTCTGATTGCGCATGACATCAACTCCCGGTGGACCACTCCCGTTGGTGGAGCGCATCGCATCGGCAGCACAGGCTCAACCCGGTCTGGTGCCGCCTTTGACTACGGTCGCAATTTGGGTCCCCGGAAGGGCTCGGGTCGGCAGCGGACCTCAAAAGGTCGCTCACCCGAGCGGAGCTTTTCGCGCCAACGGCTGCACCAGTTCGATCGCCCGATCCGCAGGTGCCCCGTGATTATGCTGCCGGGGCCCGGCGCAGAGATACACTGGCGCCGGTGAACCGCGACACCGGCTACACCGCAGGCGGCGGAGAATCTCGGCGAAGGTCGGATCACCGTATTGGGTAGCCAGCAGACGCAAGGGCACGATCGTCTGTCCCCGGCAGCAGTTCAGTTCCAAACGGCAGGCAGGCCAATCAGACAGTCGATGATCGGTGCGGAACGGCGGCGGGTGCATGGCTGAATGGTAGTGTGAGAACAATATGAGAACAACATCCCATCGTTCCGGCTGGCAAGGTCGAACCACCTGGAAGGGCGGGCTACGTGGGTGCGACGCTGACCAATCGCGTATGGTGCGCCGACCGAAGCTGAAGATTCCAAAGGGGCCCGCATAGTCCATCCGCTATTCCCGCCTCGCTGCGATGGCCTGTCCGCAAAACCCCAGGTTTAGTGTTCGGATGGCCAACTTCCACCGGAAGTGGCGCGTTCCTGGTGGGCTATCCGGAAATTTTCGTGGACTCCGGACCTTGGTGTTCCCCAAGCGGATGCTGATGAAACAGTGACTTGCAACCAGAGGGGAAATTACCGTACATTTTAGACGTACATTTCGCTCAGGAGCGTTGCAAGTGTCGAAAGTCTGGTCAGCCACGGATGCCAGGGCTAATTTCGCCGACCTTTTGAACGAGGCGGCGGCCGGACAGATTCAGCAGATCGAACGCCGGGATGGGGCAAAATTCGTTCTGGTTTCTGAGGGATTGTTCGTAGCTTCACGGCCGAGCCTGGCCGATTACCTGGCCAGCCTGGATACTGGCCTTGACGAGAAGCAATCCGCGGAATGGTTGGAAGCCATGCAGGATGCCCAGGGTAAAGACTGACCCGTGGCCACCTACTTGCTCGACACGGATGTCCTGAGCGAGTTGATGTCCACGCCGCGCCTCACGCGTCGGCGGAATATCGAGGCATGGCTGCGGTCGCTCGGCGGCGAGGCGGTCGTCCTGTCCTCCGTGTCGATCGCCGAGATCAACCGGGGTGCGGCCCTCGTCAAGAACCGCGTGATTGCCGCCTCCATCAGGAATGGCCTCGACCAGATCACCTCTATTTACGATGACGCAATCATCACACCGTCGCACGAAGAGTGGCAGACTTTCGCCCGTCTGTCGGCTGTTCCGGAACTGCGACGTCTTTGCCACGGCAAGAACAAGAAGAACTTGCCGAGAACTGGCGCCGACGGCTTCCTCGCCATCCAAGCCGTCACAATCAGATGCGCCATTGCCACCTGCAACGCCGCTGACTTTGCCCTTATTGACCGTCATCTGCCGATTATCGGTGGAATTGTGAACCCGGCAACCGGCGCATGGATCAGGGAGCCAGACGCGGCAGACGAGGGAGACTGTCCCGACTACACAGAAACTTCCGGATAACCCCTGGTGCATGCGGGCGGGATGGGTCGTGGGCCATTGGGGAGCAGGGCCACGTCAGGCGGCGTCAAACCAACCGAGCCCGTATGCGCGCGAGTTCGCGGGCGACATCGATGATCAGCGTCGGTTCCAGATCGTCCTCCATGATGAGTTTCGCCGCCTCGCTGGCGGAGATGACCGACAGCGCTGTAAGGGGCTGGCCTGGCGTTTCGTAACACTCCGGCCGCGCTCGGCTGGCAGGCTTGCCCTTGGGACCTCGGCCGGATTGGGCCGCCAGTGCGCATCGTCCTCTCGCAGCGGTTGCACATGGACGACGCCGCCATCACAATCATTGTCTTCACAGAGCAAGTGCCATGAACATCGTCGAAGTTCCGGTCGGCACGGTCTTCGACGGTACCGCCAACTTCGTGTCGCGCGCCATACTTGATCTTGGCCGCGCGGACGTCCCCGATGTTCGGCTCCTGGTATCGAATGCCATATCCGGCTTCGACAACCTCGACGACTTCATCGCTGTCCCGCTCGAGCTTGTCATGGACAACGGCCGGAGGCGCCGCTTTGCCCTCTGGCGTCATGAGCACAATCCCTCGGCACAAGTCGCCATCCAGCTTCCGCTTGACGAGGAGTTCCAGGAGGCGCTGGCGGGAATAATGACCGTGTGGAATGTTCCGGCTGCTGCCCTGGTATGGCTCGATGGGCCCATCACGCCTGGTTCGACGCCCTGAACTGCCCGGTTGATGTCCCAAACGCATTGGCGCGTGTCACGCGGTAGGGGAGCCGTCCATTGAGCCAAAGGGGCTGAGGATATTGTCCGACAAATGCTGTAGCATTCCTTGGATCTTCTCCCCATGCTCCCAGATCTCCACCCCTGTCCCCACGATGTAGAAGAGCTTTTCCCGAGGGCCTTGCCGCCCTCGGACACGAACCCGTCTACGAAGGTTTATCTGCTTGGCCGCCCATGCGCCCACCGTCCGGCTCACCTGCAAGGCAACGCGCCATACCGCATCAGCGACCGAGTAGTCAGACCCGGATAACACGGCGAGGCGGGTCTCGCTAATCGCCCGGAGCACGGTGATCTGCTCGTGTTCGGCTAGTGGCAGGTCCCCGTCCGGCCTATTGTGACCGATCCCGCCATGCGCGGGTGCCAGCTTCCCGACATTGGCCTCCAAAACGACGATAGCCGCGGTCCTGACATCGGCAGCCGATTCTTTAGCGACTGGCGGCTCTGCCGAATTCCGCTCCCACAACACATCAAAGAGATTGGCGACTTCGGCTATCAGTTCCGCGCTGGCGCAGTGACCCGATCCACGATCCAAAGGGTTGGGCATACGGGTGGCCAAATCTCATTTTCCAGATCGCGACCGCCCCATGCTGAGCGGGTTCCGGGTCCGCTGCCCACGCCTTGCATCGAGGCGGATCGCGATCGGCCTCGCGACGGCGTTCATGGCGCCAAGGCCCCACCGTGCCAAGCGGTCGGTGTGCCCCCGGCACGGGTTTGGTGAGGGACCGTTCCCCCAGCGGAATGCCATCGGTTCCCCCACCAAGACCGGCGCCTGTTACACTTGACTAATCCTTTTGAATGTTCCACAGGCTAGGACTGTGAGGTCGCCGGGTCCAAGGATTCGTTGATTTTGCTGGGAATTTCAATTTCTGGATCGAATCCAGGTCCCCCAGCCTGATTTCGATGGCATGCGGCGACCGGCAAATTCACCAAACCGAGTTTACGGCGCCCGTGCCGTCCGCGATAATTGGGCCACCGTTTCGCCTGACGGATCTGCGGAAGTCCCTCCCCTAGTAAGACCGCCATTAGACTCTTTGGCGTCTTGGGCGGATCGGTGAGCACGTGGGCCGCTCTCAGCCGACGCTGGCCTGGTAGCGGACATATACCGTCTTTGAGGCGGGATGCCGGTAGGTCCTCTATGTCTTCCGAGGGCGGGTGCTCTAAGGACACGGCCAATCCTTCGCGATCAAGGACTCCCAGACGCCGAGTGTTTGACGAAGCCTGCCGGTGCGTGTAGCAAGACTTCGCTACACGGGCCCCGGCGGTCAGGCCATCTCATACCGGTTTTCGAAGGCGAATCAGTGGTGTGGCGGGCGGTGGGGGTTCGATCCCTCCCGCCCCAGCCAGTCAACTGCGCGCGTAGGCTCTCGGTGCGGCGCGGCCGGATTCGGCTCGGCTTGGGGCATTCCGGCGCAATTCGCTGATCGCGGCTTCGACGTTCTGCCAGCGCTCGAACCCGGATGCGTCGCCCCGCAGGCGGGATTCAGCGATCCGTTCGTTGACGACCGCTTGGGCGCGCAGGCCGTGCACGGCGATCAGTTTTTGCGCTGTGTATTTGCTACCAGGCTTGGACATTGGTGGTTTCCTTCCATGACGTTTTGTTGTCGATTCCGGTGCGGAGGGCATTCTTTTTCAAACCCTCTGGTTAGATTGGCTGGTCACACCGGGTTTCACATCGGTTGCCATTGCAATGCAGATAGGCCGTCAAACCAGGTTGCGCCAATCCTGCTTTGAGGTATCGGTTTGATACGACGAATCGACACCGCACCGACCGGCATGCGCCCAGCCTGAAACATATCCGACGCCCACGCCCCATGCCTATCCGGCCGGTAGTGTCTCAGTTAAACTGAGACACTACCATCCGGCCTCTCAGTTTGAACTCGACCTGGTATCGAATCCAAGGAACCCGGCGCTTGGCAGCGGCGTACCGCCATCGTTGGCGAACAGCTTGGGGGTTGCCACCGCTTTGGCGGCAACCGCGGTGTTTGCCGCCTGCTTCGCTTTGCCCGGCGCCACCTTGTCGGAGGCGGACTTCCGGGGAACCGCGGGCTTGCCGGCTTGTGTCGTCCTGCTGGCCGGCGTGGACGGCGCCGTGTCGCGTCCGACCGCCCGAGAACCCCGGCCGCTATCCTCGCCGCGCATCGACAACAGCAGGAACGAGATATCGTTGCGGCCAAGGTCAACCGAAAGCTCCATCGGCGTCATGCCCAGGATATTGACGCCATTCAGGTCGGCGCCTCGGTTCAGCGCGTCCCGCGCGGCCGCGACGTCGCCGCGGTTGATGGCATCAAACAGCGCGTCGGTCGGCTCCATGTCGACGGCCGGCCGGGTGGCCGGTGCAGCGGGCTCCCTGGACTTGGAGCCGGGGATGGCGTCAGGCAGCGGTTCGGGCGGCTTTTCCGGAGTAGGCGAGGCGCGGCTGGCTTTCCCGGCCGAGCCGAGGGGCCCGCTTCCGGTCAACTGTGCGAACGCCGCGGAAGATAAGAGCAGGCCCAGCGTCGCAACCAAAGCCAGCGCGGCGAGCCGCAGGCCCGCGGAACCCGTAAAGGCGGAAACATTCATGGCCCAGACCTTCATGGCACCAGCCATTGTTGGAAAGACGGCGTTCTAGCAGCAGAATCGCCGGTGCGTCGATACGGCCAGCGGAGAATCGGAGAATGCCCCGAGAATACAGGTCGGTGGCCGGATGCCCATGCGCCCGTCGCCATCCCTGGCCCCAGCCCTTTGTGTCTGCTGGCCCACGGAGCTGGTTCGAACGTCCTCAACGTCGGCCACCACCCGCTTCGGTTCGCCGCCCGATGCGATCGATCCGGAGGGCTAGTTCGGCGAACGCCAGCGCCAATCGGCGACCTCCGGCATGTCCTTGCCGTGCCGCACGATATACTGCTCATGCTCGATCAGCTTGTCGCGCATCGCCTGCTTCACATACACGGCTCGGCTGGCAAGGCCAGGGACGCGATCGATGACGTCGGCCACAAGGTGGAAGCGGTCGAGCCGGTTTCGGACCACCATGTCGAAAGGCGTTGTGGTTGTGCCCTCCTCCATGAAGCCGCGCACGTGGAAGTTGACGTGGTTGTTCCGCTTGTAGACCAGGCGGTGGATCAGTGCCGGATAACCGTGGAAGGCGAAGATCACCGGCTTCCCATCGGTGAACAGGGCGTCGAAATCCGGCTCTGCCAGGCCATGCGGGTGCTGCGATTTCGGCTGCAAGGTCATCAGATCGACGACGTTGACCACACGGATCCGCAGGTCGGGCAGCAACTGGTGCAGCAGATCGACCGCGGCCATCACCTCCAGCGTCGGGACGTCGCCGGCACAGCCCATGACGACATCAGGCTCGCCGTCGTGGTCATTGCTTGCCCATGGCCAGATGCCGATGCCCTGGGTGCAGTGTTTGATCGCTGCCTCCATGTCCAGCCACTGAGCCTCCGGCTGCTTGCCGGCGACGATGACGTTGATGCGGTCCCAGCTTCGCAGGCAGTGATCCGTGACCCACAGCAACGTATTGGCGTCGGGCGGTAGATAGACCCGCACAATGTCAGCCTTCTTGTTCACCACGTGGTCGATGAACCCCGGATCCTGGTGGCTGAAACCATTGTGATCCTGCCGCCAGACATGGGATGTCAGCAGGTAGTTCAGCGATGCGATCGGCCGGCGCCAGGCGATCGCGCGCGAGCTTTTCAGCCATTTGGCGTGCTGGTTCACCATCGAGTCGACGATGTGGATAAACGCCTCATAGCAGGACAGCAGCCCATGCCGGCCGGTTAACAGATACCCCTCCAGCCAGCCCTGGATCGTGTGCTCGCTGAGAATCTCCATGACCCGCCCGCCACGCGCGAGGTGATCGTCCTCTGGGATCGTCTCGGCGTCCCAGGCCCGGTTGGTCACCTCCAGCACGTCGTCCAGGCGGTTGGAGTTGTTTTCATCGGGCGAGAAGACCCGGAAATTCCGGGTGTCCGCGCTCGCCTTCATAACGTCGCGAAGGAATGCGCCCATGACACGCGTGGCTTCCCCGTCTACCGCGCCCGGGCTGGGCACCGCAACCGCATGGTCAGCATAATCCGGCATCCGCAGCGGCCGCATCAGCAGCCCGCCATTGGCGTGTGGATTGGCGCTCATGCGCTTGTCCCCGAGGGGTGCAAGGCTGGTGATCGCCTCGACCGGGCGGCCGGCTTCATCGAACAATTCCTCCGGCCGGTAACTGCGCATCCAGTCGTCCAGCAGTTTCAGGTGTTCGGGCTTGTTCATGGTGAACGGCACCTGGTGGGATCGCCAGAAGCCCTCCGTCTTCAACCCGTCCACGGTCTTCGGGCCGGTCCAGCCCTTGGGGCTGCGCAGGATGATCATCGGCCACGCGGCACGTGCGGGCGGGTGTTCGTTCTTGCCGCCGTCGCGTGCCGCCGCCTGGATGGCGCGGATCGCGTCGAACGCCCGGTCCATCGCGACCGCCATCGCCTGGTGCATCAGGTCGGGATCGGAGCCGGCGACCTCGATCGGGTCATAGCCGTAGCCGGTCATCAGAGCGTGCAGTTCAGCAGCCGGAATGCGCGCCAGCACCGTAGGATTGGCGATCTTGTAGCCGTTCAGGTGCAGGATCGGCAGCACCGCGCCGTCGGTCGCCGGGTTCAGGAACTTGTTGCTGTGCCAGGAGGTCGCGAGCGGGCCGGTTTCAGCCTCACCGTCCCCGACGACGCAGGCGGCGATCAGGCCAGGGTTGTCGAGCACCGCGCCGAATGCGTGCGACAGCGAGTAACCGAGTTCGCCGCCCTCATGGATCGAACCCGGCGTATCGGGTGCGGCATGGCTCGGGATACCGCCGGGAAACGAGAACTGCCGGAACAGGTGGTGCATCCCCTCGCCATCGCGGGACACGTTGGGATAGGTCTCGCTGTAGGTTCCTTCCAGCCACGTGCTGGCGACAACACCCGGTGCACCGTGGCCGGGGCCGGCGATGAAAATCACATTGAGATCGCGCGCCTTGATGATGCGGTTGAGGTGCAGATAAAGAAAATTCAGTCCCGGCACGGTGCCCCAGTGACCGAGCAGCCTGGGCTTGACGTGCTCGATGCGGAGGGGTTCGCGCAGCAGCGGATTGGCCAGCAGGTAGACCTGCCCGACGGAAAGGTAGTTCGCCGCGCGCCACCACGCGTTCATGCTGTCGAGTTCGTCCCCGGCTAGAGGACTCGGGGTCTGCTGATCGTTCATGATGACTCTCTCCGGTGGTTCGCTCTGGGACCTGAGCGCGATCGCTCGAGGCACAAACGTCGGAAAGCACAACGCGAGCCTTCAATCTGGCGCGGTCCGGTGAACTTTTGTCGGCGGGACGAGCAACTCTGTTCGCGTGCGGGATCAAGTCCTGCCTGGGATCAAGTGTGGTTCAGAACAAGGAAGCCCAGGTTGAGATAGCCGGCGTAGAGACACCACGCACCGTAGGGGACCATCAGAATGGTGGCGGTACGGTGAATGCGCCGGAATGACCGGATTGTCAGAGCCACGAGAAACAACAGGACAATCATCACACCCATCGCCAGGGCCGGGCTGTGCAAGCCGAAGAAGGCCGGCGCCCACAGTGCGTTGGCGGCAAGTTGCCAGCCCCAGAGCCGCAACGGCGGAGCGGCACCGAGGCGCCTCCAGACCAGCCAGCCCGCGACGCCGATCATCACGTAAAGGGTAGTCCATACCGGGGCAAACACCCAGTTGGGCGGCGTCCCGGCGGGCGCATGCAGAGTTTGATACCAATGGTGAACGGCGCGCGCCGTCATTGATCCGCCGACCGTCCCGACCAGCAGGCACAGCCCGACAAAACCGACCAGCGCGAGAGCCGGGGAAACCGGGACGGACGAGCCGGGAAACGAGCCCCAGTCATGTGGACCAGATTGCTGGAAGACACAGTTCCTTTCGTCAATCGACAGGATCCATCTGCCTTATTTGATCACATTGGAGGTCTAGACGGAAGCTGCAAGTTTGGTCTGGGGATTTGAAGTCCATAACGGCTGCCTGGCCCCGGGCTGTCTGGGTCACCGTGTTTCCGGCGGCAGGCGGCTCAGAGCGGTAGCGGTAGGGGACCGGGTTGCCCCGGCCCCCCCGCGCAGATCCCGGCGTGCGGCTTTCCCGCACCGGGCTCCTGCCGGAAGTGAAACGTGATAGTGGTCGGCGGCTTGGGC
>JBEKLE010000200.1:0-11426 GCA_050010355.1 Rhodopila sp.
TGCCAGGCCCGGCTGATGAGCCACGCGCTGCTCGGCGATGAACAGCATCGCCAGCATCACCATCGTGACGTGGTGGTGCCAGGCCCGCCAGCCGAGTGACTGGTAGTCCGCCAGGCCGCACTCGCCCTTGGCATCCTCGAAAGTGCGCTCGACCCAGTAACGCTGGCCCTGCATCTGGCCCAGACTCGGGACAGACGTGTCTGCCGGGGCATTGGACAGGGTGTATTTGATCGTCTTCTCCGACTTCACTTCGCGCCGGACAATCCGATGCCAGCACCGAGGTGTCTCTTCCTCGCCATCCCACACCCAGACCCGCCGGTGTGCGAGATCGACCCGCAATTCCCCGCGCGTGCTGTCGCGCAAGACGCAACGCTTCCAGTCGCCCGAGCCGAACCCCTTGACCAGGCTTTCCACCGTGACGGGTTCCACCGAGGCCCCCTGGCTGTTCTGTCCAGATCCGTTGGGTGCGATGGACGTCGGCGACGAACACCTCGTTCATCGCCTCCAGCGTCCGCAAAAAGGCCGGTTCCTTGCCATACCTGGCATCGACGCCGACCCATTCGAACCGCATCCCCCGGGCCCGGGCCTGACGCACAATGTCCAAGGCGTGCTCGCTTTTCGAGGTCAGCGTGCGCGCCTTCAGCGGGATCCCGGCCTGCTCGCAGCGCGCCGGATCGTCGATCCAGTGTAGCGCGACAATCAGGATGAGAGAGCGCGGCTATCCAGCCCTTCGGCAGGTAGAGCCGCATGTCGACAGGCGCATGTCGCTGGCCATCGCTCAGCACCCGGCGTTTCGTTCCCAGCGTTCGGGCACGTTGGCGTGCCGCCAACCGAACGCGAGGTCAGCTTGCTGAGCGCAAGCGAAACGCCAGGACGGCGAACACAGGCACTTGGCAGTTGTCGACTTTGCCCAGCCGTCCCGACCACTGCCGAGCAACGCCCACCGAACGATCGCCCTGCTTGGCAAAGCTGCTTTCGTCGATGATCAGGCTGCTGGTCGGCTTGCCGCTCAGCAGGCGGTCGGCGTCCCGGCCGATCTGCGCCACAACCGCCTCATGATCCCACGGCGAGTTGCTGATGAAATGCTGGAACTGCTGCGCACAGCTTGCGTCAACCACTGTCGCCATCGCGGCGAAGGTGCAGTCCTCCGCCTGCGCCAGTCCACACAGATAGCGCGTTGCCACAGCCGCGCAGTCGCGCGTCTTGGTGCGGACGAATCGGCGGTACCGATCGATGAAGGTTGCGAAAGCATCCGCGATCCCTTCGACCAAAGATCCGGTTAGCCATTATCGGGGCATACGGTTACGTGACGAATTGGCTCAGTCATTTCGCCTTCGCACTCGCTCGATTCGGTGGAGGCCCATTGATTCGACAACCGATTCCTGCGTCAAGCCAGAAAATTCAGGCGGCGAGCCGGAAATGTGATTTTCTCAAAATAGGCGCGATCCGCCACTGGGGTTATAGTGGTGGCGCGGCGACCAAAATGGGCGATGGAATCAAGTGATGCGATTAGACCGCGCTGCTGGGTTTTGCCTACTCGGCTCGTCGCTGCTGGCGTCGCCTGCGCCGGCCCTGCAATTTGAGCAGGTTCCGGTTTCCGCCACTGAAGTTGTTCTCGGCGGACGCGGGCCGATCGTCAAAGGCGACACGACGCGTCTGGAGCAGGCGCTGGCGGCCTTGCCGCGGACCCGCCAATTGCTCGGCCTGGCGCTGGACAGCCCCGGCGGGACCGTGACCGAGGGCGAGTCGCTTGCCCGCCTGGTCCGAACCCGCAAACTGACCGTCGTCATTCCCTCCAACAGCAAATGCGTGTCGGCATGCTTTCTTTTGCTCGCCGCCTCGCCAAAGCGGCTGGCTGCCGCGGATGCCCTGGTGGGCGTCCACAGTGCGAGCGAAAGCGGCGAGGAGACCCTCACGGCTCTGGCCATGACCACGCGCATGGCCCAGGACGCTGCGGCGATGGACATACCGCTCGCCCTCATCGGCAAAATGGTCCAGGCGGTGCCCCCCCGCGTCGAGTGGCTGACCCACGCCGACCTGAGCTCGATGGATGTCTCGGTTTTCGAAGACGACATGCCGGCCGCGCTGCGAAGGGCGAACACGACCGGCGTCCGCAGGGCCGATCCGGACCCGCCGCCGGCGCAGGCCCAGTCTCAGCCCCCGTCTCAGGCACAGCCCCCGTCTCAGCCCCAGTCTCAGGCACCGCCCCAGACCGCCGCACTGCCCGACTTCACGGCTGGCTCCGAAGACCGCCACGGCTGGGACACGTGGCTTGCCAGCCTGCACGGGCCGTATCGCGATGGGGCGGCCTTTGCGCAGGCGCAGGTTGGGCTGCCCCAGTCAGGGCAGTCTGAGTCAGGGCCCTGCCAGGGCGGCAGCGAAATCGCCCGCGGTGACTTCACGTCAGGCTGTGAGGACGCACGGCAACGCCTTGCGCCGGTCGACAACAAGGTACGGTCCAATACAGACTACGCCGCCGGATGGAACAGTGCGGGTCAGTCAATTGCTGTCGATGGACCAATGGAGGCCGAATATCAGGGCGCTTTCTTTTGCGGGCGGCAGGTCGCGCGCCTGACGCTGAAGGTGCTCTCGCGGTCCGAGAGCGCCTCCAGAGGCCTCGCGTTGCCCGATCAACCACAGCGGCGTGCGGTGGTCAGCTTCGGGCCGCAGCCGACCAGCCCGGATGTCCCGCGCGGAGCCTTCATTGTGGAAGGGGCGATCGATCTGCAAGGCGGGGCCATCACCGTATCACCGGTCAGATGGGTGTCACAGCCTGCCGGCTACCCCTGGCTCGGTCTGAGCGGTAGCTCAGACGACGGCGGCAAAACCTTTGGCGGCCGAACCACCGACAACAGCGCATGCACGATCTTCACCCTGAAGCGGATCGATGCCGCGACGGTGGCCAGATGACGGACCCGTCGCCAAGCTATCACATAATGGCGAACTTCTTCCCGCGACCGGATGTTCGTTTTTTTACCAAAATAAGTAAGGGCATGTTGTTCAAAGTGTTACAGGGTTGGTATTGTCGTCTTGCAAGGGCTTCAGATCGCCGTCCGCAGACTTGCTCGGACTCGCACCAAATTCCCGTCCCAGTTACAATAATGTTTCAAGGTGCCGATCGAGGTCGGCCGAAGGTTCATGGCGACCGTTCGTCGAAGCGCCGTCCTTTTCGATTTTGGTTGGATGACGGATGATCACGCGCTTCGGCTCGACCGGAGGGGCTTCGTTGATCGGCCCGGTCTGGCGTCGCGCCGGATTGCCGAAGGTTTTATTTGGAGGAAAGCCGATCATCACGAAGCGTGCCAGTACGCTGGTATGCCCAACCTTGGTATGCCTGGTCCTGCTCCTCTTTCAGGCGATCCGTTTGCCTGCCTGCGCCGCCGAAACGCGTATCGCCCTCGTTGTCGGCGCCAGTGCCTATCAGCATGCGGCGCACCTCGCAAACACCCTCAATGACGCCCGCGAAGTCGCCCTCAGCCTGCACCGCCTCGGCTTTGAGGTCGAAACTGTCATCGACCCCGATCGTCAGCAATTTGAAACTGCGATTCGCCGGTTCGGTCAGCATGCCCGAGGCGCTGACGCGGCGCTGTTCTACTATGCCGGCCATGCGCTGGAACATGACGGCCACAACTGGCTCATTCCCGTGCAAGCCAATCTGCAGACCGAGCGCGACCTGCGTTTCGAAGCACTCGATCTCGATGCCGTCGTTGAACAGATCGAAGGGCAGGCGCGGATCTCGCTGCTGATCCTGGACGCGTGCCGCGACAATCCATTCCGGCGGATGCTTGGCGGAGAATCGCGCGGCGAGGATCTCGGCCGTGGCTTGGCTCCGCAGCGCGCCGCGACGGGGACGCTCATCGTCTATTCCACCGCGGTCGGCGAGGTCGCAGCGGACGGAAACGGACCGCACAGTCCCTTCACCGCGGCCCTGCTGCGCCACATCGATATGCCTGGCATCGAGGTGCGCCAACTGATCGCCGAGGTGCGCCATGACGTCCGTCAGGAGACCTACGGTCAGCAGATCCCATGGGAAAGTTCCGCCCTGGAGGGCGAATTCTTCCTCAACCCGGCACCCACCCCCGCACCGAACCCGGCAGGCGGGGTGCGTGACGCCGAGGTGGTGTTATGGGACTCGATCAAGGACAGTCGTGACCCGTCGGATCTGCAGCTCTATATCGCGCGGTATCCGGATGGCATTTTCGCGCCGCTCGCACGCAGCCGGATCGCCCATCTGTCGGGCAAAACCTTGCGGCCTGAGTATGAAGTAGCAACGAATCAGGCCGTCTCCTCTCCGCTTGCCCCTTCGTCGCCGGTTGCTCCGTCTTCTTTTAGAACAATGCCGTCCTCTCCGGGTGCAACGTATCAGGGCGCGTATTTCTGCGGCCAGCGGGTGGCGCGCGTGACATTGAAAGTGTTTCCACAGTCCGGGGAAGCGCGCCGCCACGCAATGTTCACCTTCGGGCCGGAGCCAACAAGCCCGGACGTGCCGCGCGGGGCATTCATGGTTGAGGGATCGATCGACCTGCATGGCGGCATGATGTCGTTCGCGCCGGTCAAATGGGTGTCGCAGCCTGCCGGTTATAACTGGCTCGGACTGAACGGCCGATCCGACGACGGTGGCAAGACTTTCAGTGGCCGGATCATCAACAACAGCGCATGCACGATCTTCACGCTGAAGCGCATCAGCGACACGACTGCGGCCAAATAGAGCCCCACCTGGTCGGTGATCACGTTCCAGCGAACTGACGTGGTGACATCGTATCGAGTTTGCAGGCAGGACAATCAATAAACAAGACATTCTCACGACTTATCGGACTATCCCCATACGGCCTGAAAGCTTCGGTCCGTAATTATCGCGCCCCAGGCGGATTCATGACACTTGCCTTTGCTGATCAGAATATTTGAAGTTACCAACTTGTATAAAGTTACGCAGGGGAGATAACGGGATGATCAACCGCCACGCCGGTTCAGCGCGTCTCCTTCTTTCAGCCTCCGCAATAGCGACGTTAGCGGGATGTGCGGCGACCCCTTTGGGGCCGACCGTCCAGGTGATGCCCGGACGAGGCAAAGCCTTTGATACATTTCAGAGCGATCAAGCGGGATGCAAGAATTTCGCCGCTGATCAGGTCAAGGGCCAGGCGGATGCCGCCAATACCCGCGCGGTCGGTACGACGTTGTTGACCACAGTTCTGGGCGCCGGGCTTGGCGCCGCCGTCGGTGGTGCTGCGGGCGACGCCGGCGCCGGTGCGGCCGTCGGCGCCGCGGCAGGCGCTGGCGGTGGCACGGCTTTCGGCGCCACCAATAGTGCCGCCGACCAAATGAACATTCAGCAGCAATACGATAATGCTTTTGCCCAGTGCATGTATGCCCGGGGCGAACTGGTGCCGGGCTATGGATCCGGCGGCGTCGCATCCCGAGGACCGGCTGCGGCACCGGACCCGCTTGTCCAGTCCACGCAGAGCGAGCTGATCCGGCTGGGCTATCTGAGAAGCTCACCAGACGGCTACATGGGCGAAAAGACCCGATCCGCAATTTCCGCTTTCGAGCAATCTAACGGCCTGCCGCCGGACGCCAGCCCGTCACCGCAGTTGCTGGCCAGGCTGCAATCGACGCCGGCCGGCGCGACACCCGCGGTCGCGTCATCCACGACAGCCTCGTCCGCAAGCGGCTGGGTCGCACCGTCCGGCTCGCGATCCGCCGCCGCGCCGACGTCATCAGACTGGGTGGCGCCTGCCGGGTCTGGTTCGCCATCTCTCACACCGATCGCCGCCCCGGGATCGTCATCGGCTGGCGGATGGGTGCCACCAACCAAGCAGTAGCCTCACCAGGATCAGGAGGAACGGTCCCATGCAAACGGCGCTGAGAACCGACGGTCTGCACACCGTTGCGTTTAGCGGGTGCACGCTGGTTGTATGGGGTTTGATCGCCGTCGGGGCCGCGCGAGGGCAGACGGCTGACACTGTTTTCAGCCCGGCCCCACCCCCGGCTGCCTCGGCAGCGGGAAGCGATGCCGGCGGGCTGGACATGGACGTCAACCCGACCGCGTCGCTTGGCGTCGCACCCTCTGGCCCATCCGCAACGCATGATTCCGCAACGCGGGACAATGTGCAGGCGACCATCTCCCCGGACAGCACGCAGCCGGCACCGGATCGGACATCGCCGGCGGCGATGGCGACGCTCAATGGCGGGACATCGCCGGGGGCTGGCCCAGGGCAGACGTTGGCGCCTGAACCCGTCAGTCTCGATCATCCGACCGTGGTGGACACCGCCACGTTCCAGGCCGGCGAAACGGTTGTCGCGCTGTACGGGATCGAGGGTGTAAAAGGCGAAATGGCCGAGGGCCTGCAGGGGTTCCTGACGTCACACGGCAATCACATGACCTGCCAGGCGCAGTCGAGCGCCGATTTCGTCTGCCTGCAGTCCGATGGCACCGATGTGGCCGAGGTCGCACTGGTCAACGGTGCGGCCCGCACGAAGCCCGACGCGCCGGCACCGTACCGCGACCAGGAAGCCGCTGCCCAGAGCGCGCGCCGCGGGATATGGGCCGACCTGCCGCCGCCGCCGGTGACCATAAAGCACCCGACCGTGACGGACACCGCGACGCTGGTAGCCGACAACCAAACCTATGTGCTTGACGGGGTGCAGGGGCTTCCGGCGCCGTTTGCCGCTCAACTGCAAAGCTATATCGCCCAGCATGGCGACAGCCTGACCTGCAATCCACAAGGTGCCACCGGACATTACATCTGCCTGATGGGCGATAACACCGATATCGCCAAGATCGCGCTGGTGAACGGCGCCGCGCGGGTGACAGCCGACGCACCGGACTCCTATCGCTCCCAGCAGCTCGACGCATTGAACAATCATCGTGGCTTCTGGGTGAACCAGTCGCAGGAGATGGTTCTTGCCAGCACGGCCGTGATGCCGCAGGCCGACTGCTGCGCCCTGCCGCCCGGCGATGATGGCGTCGACGGACTGGCCTATGTCGGCGGCGTCCCGACGACCGTGATAGAGGGAGAAACCGTGTTCATCACCTACGGCGGCGATGCCGGATGGGGCTACTACGACCACTGGCACCACTGGCGCGGCGTGCCGGACCGCTATCGAGCGCATCTGGACCACTTCCACCCGTATGGTCACGGTCTGCGCGGTTATGGTCACGAGGAGGCGTTCCACCGCGAGGCAGCGTTGCACCGTGACGAGGCGTTTCATCGTGACGAGGCGTTTCATCGTGACCAGGCGTTTCATCGTGACGAGGCGTTTCGCCCGGGCGGCGCCCATCCGGGAGTGGCCGGACCCGTGGCGCGTCCCGGCATGGCCGCTCCAGGGGTGCATCCGGCCGCAGGCTTTGCCAGTGCGCGTCCCGCGGCCATGGGTGGCGGTGGATTTATCCATCCCGGACCATCGCTCGGCGGATTCCACCCAGGCGGCGTATCAGCCATGCCACACGCGGCGCCCGCGATGCACGCCGCTCCCGCTGTAAGCGCAGGCAAGCATCGCTAGCGGGATTGTCGGCGTCGCACCGCCGAAGTCGGTCCGCGGCGCGACTACTCCGCCGCCCGAGGCGCCGGCACGACAGTAGCCGAGGGCACCGGAGTGGCATGGCGGCCCGTCAGATCATCCCCCGCCGTGATCGGCATGAAGAACGCGATCGGCGCGGCGGCCAGGGTCATCAGCCCGACCACAACGAACGCCACGCTGAAGTCCCCATTCTCCGGCGTGACGTGGTGGGACATGGTGCGCGCGACCTCCAGCGACAGCGCGCCAACGGATACGCCGATGGTCGCGGCAAGCTGCTGCCCGGCGGTATACAGGCTGGTCGCCGCACTCATCTGCGGACGCGGCACGTCGCCATACGCGAGCGTGTTGTAGGCGGTGAACTGCAGCGACCGCAGGAACCCCCCGACCAGCAGCACGAGATAAATCGCCGCCGCCGGCCATGCCGGGCGGAACAGCGCACACATCGTCAGCATGATGCCGGACAGCACGCCGTTCCACATCAGCGTGTCACGGAACCCGAACAGCCGCAGCGCATACTGCGCCGCCGGCTTCATCACCAGCGCGCCGGCCGAACTGGCAAAGGTAATCAGGCCACTCTCCACCGCCGCATCGCCGAACCCGACCTGAAGCATCATCGGCAACAGAAACGGGATGGCCCCGATGCCCGTGCGGAACAGCATCATGGCCACGAACGACAACCCGAAACAGGGCAGCTTCATCAGCGTGAAATCCAGCAGCGGCGCATCCATCCGCCGGGCGTGCAGATAATACAGGAACCCGACCGCCACGCCGGCGGTGATCATGCCCTCGGTCAGTTCCGGCGACACCAGCCCGCGGCCCACGGTTTCCAGCCCGAACATGACGCAGATCAGCGCCACGCCGGTCAGGGCCAGGCCGCGCAAATCGAACGCGCCCCTGGGAGGCTCGCGAAAGTCCTGGATGAACAGGCTTACCGCGACGATGCCGATCAGCCCGACCGGGATGTTGATAAAGAACGTCCAGCGCCAGTTGAAATAGGTGACGATGAACCCGCCCACCGGCGGCCCGACCACCGGCCCGAGCAACGCCGGCATCGTGAGCCAGGCCATGGCGGCCACCAGTTCCGACTTCGCCGCTGTTCGCAGCAGTAACAACCGTCCGACTGGCACCATCATCGCCCCGCCAATGCCTTGAAGCACCCGCGCCGCCACCAGTTCCGGCAGGCCGTTCGAGAGGCCGCACAGGATCGAGCCAATCGTGAACACGATGATGGCGCCGCGAAACACGTTGCGGGTCCCAAAGCGGTCCGCGACCCACCCGCTGGCCGGGATGAACACCGTCAGGCTGAGCAGATACGATGTCAGCGCCACGTTCATCCGCACCGGATCGTAGCCGAACGACCGCGCCATCGTCGGCAGCGCGGTGGCGATGATCGTCGAATCCAGGTTCTGCATGAACAGCGCGCTGGCAACGATCACCGCGGTCAGGCGGGTCTGTCGTGAGACTCCGGGCGATCGGAGGGTGGGCTGTGCCGGCATCCCCCCACTGTCGCGCGGGACGTGCCGGGGGAAAAGCCCCCGACAGGCGCCGCCGGTGCTCAACGTCGTCTGCCGGACCGCACCGTCCGCCGCGGCAGCGGGGAGCTTGACGGGTTGAGAGCGGCCTCAGCCGCACGCACGGAAGTGCCATTCATAGGTTGTTCATCAAATCGATGCAGATTGGGCGGCAATGACCCCGAGGCGCCGGAGGCCCACGCCATGGCACACCCGACCGACGACGTAAGAAACTGGATGAACATGTTCCGCTGGATCGTGAAACTGATTCGCGACGAATATGACGTGGATGAGTCGATCTTGACCCGCTCCGCCGTCCTGGAGTCCGATTGCGGCCTGGCCATCGAACAGGTTGAGCTTCTACTTGAGACCATCGGTACAAGTTTCGAGCTTCGATTTCCCGCCGGCACGCTCGATGAGGTGGTGAAACTGGAGGAGCTTTGTATGCTCGCGGCCTGGATGAAGGGGCTTTACAAGCGCCCCGAATTCATCTCGGCCGGGTTTGAGGAACACTGCCGATCGGCGAATGCGGCATGTGGGTAGGCCTATATTGGAATTCATTTGTATGTAGGAATGTATGTGCGGGGTGAACGGGTTGCCGGAACCGGTCGGGAATCCTGGCGGCATTGCCGCGACCTACGCGGCGATGGCAAATCTCGAATACGATATTCCGTTGCATCCCTTCGGCCTGCCGCTGCGGCAATATATTGCGGCCGGCGTGGGTTTCGCCTGACTGGACTTCAGCAACGCCAAGGGCAACGAGCCGGCTCCCGGAGTTAGCCGGCGGGGATCAGCTCGCTGATTCTGCCTTGGTCATTCCTTGTCGTGATGCAATTCGCGTTGTGGCAATCCTCGAAGGTCAGGTCCAGACCCACCGCCGTCAATGTGTGGCCGGAATTGCTTGATACGCCCGACTATACGAGGACTACTCAGACTGTCGTCCTGTCGTCCTGTCGTCCTGTCGTCCTGTCGTCCTGTCGTCCTGTCGTCCTGTAGCCTGATATCCTGAAAATCCTGATCACTCGGTGCAATAAGTGACCGTGCAAGCCAAGTGCTTTACTTAAATCGTTTGCTGACCCCAGCAGCGCAGCGTCTGCCGAGGTCACCAAACAGGCTCAGCCAATGCCGAGCCCGTCGTGGAGGTTTAACGCGCGTGGCGCCGGACAGCGGCGCCAATGCCAAGCAGCGACACGCACAACATGCCGAGCGAACCCGGCTCGGGCACCGAGTTGATGTTGAACGCGGTAGGGGTCTCATAAACGAGAACGTCGATGCCGTTGCCGCCGGTGTCGGTCACGTCGCCGTTGGTGCTCAGATCCTGGTAAGTTGACTGACCGCTATTTTCCGTCAGGTCGAACGTGACGGTATAGGTGTCCCCGACAATGGTGCTGATGTCCTGGTCAAGCGAGTCGTAGGCCTGAACCGAACCGTCGTACCAAACACCACCACTCACAACCTGGCCAGAAAACGTCGCAGCATATTGGTTCTGGTAATTCCAGCCGGAGGGTAAGGTCATCCCGCCGTTGCTATACGTGCTGCTGAAGTTGCTGTTCAGCAGCAGATTGGTCGAGGATGTCGTGTCATTTACCACCGACGGATTGGAAAAGAACAAAAACGCCGGATCGTCACGGAACGCGAAGGCGATGTCCGTCGTCGTGCCGGTGGCGACGAAGTTCACACTGTAGGGGATCGCCGTCCCGTGATTGATCGTGTGACCGGTCAGGTCGAGAATCGCGCCCGGCGGCGGACCCTCATTGACCGGCCCTGCCTCCGCGACACCGGCCGTTGCCAGCATCGCGGCGAACGCCAGCGCAGGCGTACAGGTTGCGAGTAGTTTGTAAAATGTCATTGCAGGGACCTTATTCGGGTTCAAGGAATAGTCCGTTTTGTTTAAGAACCTGTGCGTTTTGCGACGATGCAATACAACGCAGGACTTGTGCCAAAGGGCATGTTATTCATAAACATGCTCACTTTTGTGTGTTGGCAAGCGGAGTGTAAAGTTTCCCGACACGTCCGTGGCTGTGCGGGAGGCCCGGTGGCGCCAGCCGCCGCTTCAAGCCAAGCGATTGCCAAGGGGGGCTGCGATGCCAGGCCAGTGCACCGACGCCGGACGTCACATAACACCCCTCACCCGGGACAAATCGCCGCCTGCCGCGTTACCCGCGACCTGTTAAACATGCTGGCAGCGATCACCGACAAGAAGGGGGCGTTCGAGCCTCGGTGCATGACTGAGACTTCATGAGCAAACGACGCTATACCAGTGTAACGCTGGGCTGCCCAAGAAGAAGGGGAGGCTCATGCGCGCCACGACAATCGGCCTGGTTCTCGCCACTGCCCTGGCCACCGCGGGCCACGCGCAGGAATCCCCCGTTGTCGTAGAGCTTTTCACCTCGGAGG
>JBEKLE010000201.1:0-11116 GCA_050010355.1 Rhodopila sp.
GGCACGTCGGTGACGGCGGATGAACTGCGCGATTTCTGCCGCGAGCATATGACCCGGTTCAAGGTGCCGAAGACGTTTATTTTCCGGGAGATTCCGAAGACGTCGACTGGGAAGATTCAGAAATTCGTGCTGCGGCAGATGGCGAAGTCTTCGGAGGCGATCGAGTAGGGGCCAGGAGGCCGTTAGTTCCAGTCTGGAAGCCGCTATCGCCGTCGCCAATGCTCATGAGCGAATTCTTGATCGACGACGCCTGCGCCGCCCATCACCAAAACCGGCGATATTTTACGCCCGCACACTGCTGAACGAGGCTGCATGCAGCTACCGTTTCCGGCCCGCGTCGCCCGTCACAAGCTGGCCGCCGTTGACGCCCGTGCCAGAGGCGGTGCGCGAGATCGCCCGGAAGGCACAAACCCGGTTGTGCCAGCGCTATCGTCACATGATGCGAGGGGCAAGCTGAGGCACGTTGTTGGCCACCGCAATCGCGCGATCTGGCAGGGTTCGTCTGGTCTTCCGCCAGCAAAAAGCGCTACAGTAACGATGGTATCGGAAGAGGCTTGTCCACTAGGTCCACAGGTCGCTCTCGCACGCCGCACCGCCAGCCACGGAAAGCCGTGGGCGCGTGCGCGACGCCTGCACAAACCCGTGCCAGATCGGCTGAAGTTAGCTGACGGGATGATCGAGCAAAATAGTCCCACCAAAGTGCTCCAGCCCGATTTTACATTCCTTGTGACAGCCACGCCCCGGGCCGATGAGCTGGAACGGTTCGAACAGTTCACGGGGACAGGCAAGATCAATTGCATGGATTGCGCGGGACGAACCACCCCGTTCTGAACCACGCCGAAGATCAGCGTCGGGTTCCCGATAAATCGGCCCGCTGCGTCCAAAATCCGGCCTTTCGGCTGTGCATCGCGCGCAGGCGGCCGACAAAGGCATCGTGGGGGGTTCGAAGGTGCCGTAGTCCCGGGTGCCCGACGCAAGTGACTTGCACTCACGGAGATGCCGGGCAGCGTGCTTGTAGCGGGCGTTCTCCAAACGCCTGCCAGCGAAGCGTTTGCGCCTGCTCCTTCTGACCAGTCGCATCGAGCGCCTCGATGTAGACTTCTTCCCACGTGTTTCAGGACCATACATCGCCAGATAGAGGTCAAAAATCATCTTCGGCCTGGCGCGCACGCTGCTTCGGTCGTGCCATTTCCAGAGCGGCTCTGCTGCCCGGCCGGCACCCAGGAGGCGGCCAATCGATGTTGAGCGTCGGAACCAGCGTTTGTTTCTCAAAGCAACGTAAGTCCCCCTAGGTTCTGGACAGTCTCAAACCGCTTTGGTAACCACTGTGACGAAACGGACAGATTCCTCAGGTATCTCCTTGGGTCTCGGTGGTTGGACGATTCCATGACATTTCATCAAAGGAGTGCCACGTACAAAGGTCGTCCACATTTTCCGACGATATCAAAGCTCCCCGATAGTTTACTTGCGGTTTACTTGCCAAGCGATTCGGAGAGCCCTACAACGCATTTGCTGCACAGCACAAAATATGGGAGCCCGCCACTTCGGCCAAGGCGCCCGCCAGCACAGCAGCAGCCCAATGTCGATCAACCACGGCCTCCGCGGCGCCGGCTATGAAGCTCGCGATTTGGATGATCGGCACGTCGCAGACATGAGGGATTCGTCAAATGCCACGGTTTTTGATTGACGTGCACAGGCCTTTCGATCCGACCGACAGGCTGGAGGGCTTCCTCCAGAAAGCGGCGGCTCGTCACTTCACGATGACCCGGTCGTGCGAGCAGCAGTCAGCCGGGTCAAGGGCTACTTGCGCGACAAAGTAAACTTTACTCGAGCTATTTAGGCACGAACCATCGCGAGCTGAAGCACCTGGCCTGCGATGTGCAGCGAGAGTAGCGGGAATCGCCGTGCTTAGGCTTCTCTGGAGACGACTTCTGTGGCTCCAGAAGAAGCGCATGCGGAGATCGCGCCGTGGGCGGTCGAATTATCAAAGTCTTTCGGAGTGCAGAAAGAAAAAAACCAGCGCACGTGGAAGCGTGCTGGAGTACAGAAACATGACCCTCGAACGGTGTCCACGCAAAGCATCGTGGATAATCAGAGCGTTGACCGTGCCCGGTCGACCTATGAAAACGCAGGTGGCCGCTCAGCCTAATAGGCCGAGTGATGCACCCAGTATCTTTACCAGGGTCGTCAACCCGCATGGACGATCACAGCGCCAGCGTAACGGGAGGATAGCCCCATGCACGACATGACCGACGGCGACTATGCCCGGCAACTCGATGAGCTGGACCGCCTGCTGAATGACTCGGACGTACCGATGCAGCCCGAGCTGGTCTGGCGCCTGCTCGACGAGGTGTCGAAGCAACCGCGGGCTGCAAGTAAGCCGCCGGGCGATCGGTTGGCCAAACTGGGCGGCTGACCGCACCGTTCTCGCGCGGTGTTGGCGGGGCGGACGTGGCTGTCTCTCGTGGCCTGCGCGGGAACAATTGAAATGAACATGGACTCGCAGAGGCTCCGTCCAAAGTAGCAATTGGCCGGCCGAAGGGAAGTGTAATGAGCGGACTTGGTGACCACCGAACTGACGAGGACGGAGCGCTGGCGGAGATCTGCATGGAGATGATCGCCAGGGAGGAGCAGGGAGAAGATGCCCGCCCCTCCTCCGTACCAACACGGTCACGATCACGAGAGGAACAGAACTATAACGAAACGACGGTGGCCAGTACCCTAGCCGTTTCCCGTCAGAGATTGCTCTGGTTGCCGTATCGGACTGGCATGAGCGTAATTGATGTTGCAAGTCGTGTACGGGGACACGCGAGGCCCGTGCAGGCCCTTTTCACCATTGATTTAGATCAAGGCGTCACGGCAAGCGTCCCAGTCTTATACTAGCCATCTTGTGTCTTTCCATCCGAGTGCATCCCCCGCCCTACGGCGGGGCCAATGACAGCCTGAGCTCAATCAATGCTGGCAAATGCCAATGTCGGCGCACCAGGGAGGAAACAGCCGTGACTTGAAGCTCCATAGTATCTGATGATTCTCGAGCTAATTGCAGAATCGGCAAGCAACCTTGATGTAACGGCCGTCCGGCCTCCATACGTCGCGTGCGGCCCCGAAGATCTGCGCCGTCCACGAAACTTCAACGACCCTTCAATAACTGTGCCCTAACAAGGAGAAACACTATGTCTGAACACGTAGAACCAAAGGCCGCGGAACCAATCGCCGATTTCACCAAGATGCTAGAGCAGTTCAAGGTGCCCGGCATCGATATGAAGTCCTTCATCGAAGCACGGCGCAACGACATCGCTGCGCTGACCCAGGCGAACAAGGTTGCCTACAACGGGATGCAGGAGCTGGTTCGCAAGCAGACCGAAATGCTGCGCGCGACGATGGAAGAGGTGCAGACCAAGGCGAAGGAAATGGTCAAGGGCTCCCAGACGGCAGCACCTGGCGGACAGCCTAAGGAACTCCTCGAGCAGGCGGTCCAGAAGGCGCTCGCCAACATGCGAGAGCTGGCTGAGCTGGTGATCAAAACCCAGACCGAAGCCTTCACCATCATCAGCAATCGTGTGACGCAAGACGTCGAGGAAGTTAAGAAAATGCTCGTGCAATCCAGGTAAGGGTTCGCGATCATTGCTTCCTCTCTCTCACCCGGCGCGTCGGTTCAGGGAGCCTCCCGACGGCCGGCGTGGGTGATGCTATCCAACTTCTTTGATTTCTTCCTCACCGGATCCGTTGAACGCCACTGGTTCCATTTGGAGGTGCATCGAATCTCCGCACAGGCGGGTCAAACCGCAGCTTGTTTGCCGCATGGCAAAAATAGCACCCATCGGCACTCGGGATGGCGAGGTCCAGCGGAAAGCGAACTCTTCAAAACGGTTTGGTCGACCGCAGGACCCGTGAACGTCGCCGCGGTTACCGAGGTCGTGATGAGAAAGGAAGCCGCGACCGCCGGAGGGCGCCAGCGAGCGCCCAACACCTCTGAGATGTTCAGAATGTCGAAATCCTATCGGAAGGAAGCTGCGAGATGGATTACGCCACCGCCAGAAAAATACTGGGAGTCTCACAAAAAGCCTCGTTAGAGGAGACTAGGCATCGCTTCCGAGCATTGGCTAAATTGCACCATCCTGACCTTAACCCCGGCAACGACGGCACAGATTTTGTGCTGGTATCAGCCGCCTATCTCGTGTTGCAAGAGAGAGGAGTAGGCGCATCCAAAACTGAAGACGTCGGGGATTATGCCTTCTGCACGATGTATTCACGGTGTTGCATCGACCAGTATTTCGGTTATATAATGAGTAATTTTTTCCAGGGAATAGGTGCAATCGAAAATGGTCTCCTCGCGGTTTTGCGGTCTGGAGGTCGAACGCTCCACGCGGCGCACGGGGAAGACCGGTGGTCCAGTCATTAGGGGTACTAGCCGATGTATGTGGTCATGGTGGCATCCGAGTGTGCCCCCGTCGTCCAGGTCGGCGGCCTCGCGGACGTCGTTTACGGCCTTAGCCGGGAACTTGAAATTCGCGGCAACGATGTGGAAATCATCCTGCCCAAGTATGACAGCATGCTCTACGACTGCATCTGGGGCCTGTGCATCGTACATCACGATCTCTGTGTGCCGTGGCACAATGGCGTCATTCGTTGCGTGGTATATTTTGGCTTCGTGAGGGGCCTTAAATGCTACTTCATTGACTCGAATTCGCACGACGATTTCTTCCACCGGCCCGGTACCTATGGCTACGGCGATGACGCTATGCGCTTCGCGTTCTTCAGCAAGGCGGCGCTGGAATTCATGCTTCAGGCGAACAAACGGCCGGACGTGATCCATTGCCATGACTGGCCCACGGGGCTGTTGCCCGTGCTGTTGTTCGATATCTACCAGCAACAGGGGATGCACGCCCAGCGCGTGTGCTTTACCATGCACAATTTCCGCCACCAGGGCCAGGTCGGACCAGAACTGCTCTGGGCGACGGGTTTGGGGCGGCCTGAACACTACTTGCACGACGATCGCTTGCTCGATCCTTTCAACCGGGGCACGCTGAACCTCGCCAAGGCCGGAATCGTCTACGCGAACTACGTGACCACCGTATCGGAGCGGCACCGGACGGAGGCACTGACCACCGAGCAGAATTTTGGTTTAGGGCAGACGCTGTGGATCCACCGCGACAAGTTTGGCGGCGTGCTCAATGGCGTCGACTACGAGGTTTGGAACCCTGAAATCGACCCGTTGATCCCGCGTCGCTACGGGGTCGATTCACTGGACCAAAAGTCCGATAATAAGCGCGCCCTGCGCGAGCGATTCTTCCTGCGTGACGGCTTCAAGCCGATCGTGGCCTATGTCGGCCGGCTCGACAGCCAGAAGGGCGTGGACCTGCTACGCCACGCGCTGTTCTACACGCTGGCGAACGGCGGCCAGTTCGTCCTGCTTGGGCCGAGTGCCGACCCGGCGATCAGCGAGGAGTTCTGGCAGCTCAAGCGCGAGCTGAACGATGACCCCGACTGCCATCTGGAGCTGCGGTTTGACGCGGAACTTCCGCACCTCATTTACGCCGGGGCGGACCTGCTGGTGATGCCGAGCCGATTCGAGCCCTGCGGTCTTGTACAGATGATTGCGTTGCGCTATGGCACGGTGCCGGTCGTGCGCGCGGTGGGCGGCCTGGCCGATACCGTGTTCGATCACGACTATCCCACGGGCGCATCCCGCCGCGGGAACGGCTACGTGTTCGAGCACCCGGACCACACCGGCGTGGAATCGGCATTGGGCCGCGCAATCGGGTTGTGGTACGGCGATCCGGCGCAGTTCCGCGAGTTGGTGGCGAGCGGAATGCGCTGTGATCATTCCTGGAGGCGTCCGGGTCAGAACTACTTGAACATCTATCACCACATTCGCCACAAATAAACGGCTGGCCCGGTCGCGGAGCGGCGAGCCGAACTTGCCGGAGCACGCAGCAGATGACCGACATCCTGCCAGAGATTGTCGACGGACTGCCGAACATCTGCGGCGCGGAAGACCGCATCGCGGAGGCCATCGCGGCCGCCGCCGGTCGGTCGGTGTTCCTGCGCGACAGCAGCATCGACTTCGCGCGCATCCGTAGCGCGTTCGCCATCGCGCTGCACATGCATCAGCCGCTGATCCCGGTCGGCGCCGATCTGCGCACTGCGGAGATCGCCAGCAACCTGAAGCAGATGTTGCAGAGCGGCAGCGACGAGCAGCGGGGCAACGCCGGCGTGTTCCGCTGGTGTTACAAGCGGATGGGCGAGTTCGTGCCGCGTTTGATCGAGCAGGGCAAGGAACCGCGCATCATGCTGGACTATTCTGGCACGCTGCTGTGGGGGCTGTGCCAGATGGGGTTCGGGGACGTGGTAGATACGTTGCGCACGATCACGTGCGACCCGCGCTACCGTGGCAAGGTCGAGTGGCTGGGATCCGGCTGGGGCCATCCCGTCGCCCCCTCGACCCCGGTGCAGGACTATCGGCTGCACCTCCGCGCCTGGCAACATCATTTCGCCGCGCTATTCGGCATCGAAGCACTGCAGCGCGTGCGCGGTTTCTCGCCCGCCGAGATGGCGCTGCCGAATCACCCCGACGTCGCCTACGAATTCGTTCGAGCACTGCGCGACTGCGGCTATCGCTGGGTGCTGGTGCAGGAGCACAGCGTGGAGTCCCCCGCCGGGGGCCGGCCGGAACGGAAGCATCTGCCGCATCGCCTGGTGTGCCAAAATTCGCGCGGCGAAGTCGCCGAGATCATCGCGATCATCAAGACGCAGGGCAGCGACACCAAGCTGGTAGCGCAGATGCAGCCTTGCTACGAGGCACGCTCGCTGTCCCGCTGGGAGCTTGCGGGCCAGTCGGTGCCACCGCTGGTGACGCAAATCGCCGACGGCGAGAACGGCGGTGTGATGATGAACGAGTTCCCGCCGAAATACATGCAGACGATCGGGGAATGTTCCGGCTCGGATGTTCCCGCGATGAATGTCAGCGAATATCTCGAGCACCTGGCCGCGTGCGGTGTCACCGAAGTCGACTTTGCTTTGCTGCAGCCGGTGCAGCAGGCGCGGATTTGGGACCGATTTACACCGGGGGACGGGGTCGAAAAGCTTGCCGCTGTCATCGAGCAACTCCGCAAGGAGGATTCCCGCTTCAACGTCGATGGCGGCAGTTGGACCAACGACATCTCCTGGGTGCGGGGCTACGAAAAGCTGCTGGGGCCGATGGAGGAAGTGAGCTCACTGTTCTACGAGAAGGTGCTCAAGCCCGCTCTGCCAACCAGCGAGCCGCGCTACCGCAACGCCTTGTTCCACCTGCTGACGTGCCAAACCAGTTGCTATCGCTACTGGGGACAGGGGACGTTCGTGGACTATGGCAGCGAGATCTGCCGCCGCGCCAGGGAGATTCTCACCCACGACTTCTAACGGTTTTATCGCAAAGTGTCCCGATAGGATGGCAAAGGTCGTTGCGGAAACCTGTTTGCCAACCCGCGCCCGTAGACGTGGCCGTGACCGCCAGGGCCTGGAAACAAAAACATGTTAGACATATTTACTTTTGCGAAGATCGTTGGATCCCTGCATTACAAGTCAGCCCGCGACTTACTGGTCGCACTGACCGTCGGTTACCCGCTGGCGCGAGCGGTGCAAATGGTAACGCATCGCCAGGCCGGCCGCCTCAGCGTCCCCGTCTGCAATCGCTTCGGCGATCGCCTCATGCTCGTCGAACAGTCGACGGCCGCGTTCCTTGGAGCCATCCCGGGTAATACCCAGCGCCAACGTCATCGTGTGCTGAATGGTTTCGTTCAGCGCCTCCAAAAGTTCGGCAAACATCGTGTTGCCGCTGGCGTTCGCGACCGCAAGATGGAACGCAAAATCAGTTTGCGCCGGCACACTGCCGGCGTCGAACGCGGCCCCCAGCGCCCGCAGCCTATCGGAGATGTCGTCCATCTGGCTCGAAGTTCGCCGCAGCGCACCCAGTGTCGCCGCCTGACCCTCCAGCGCGATGCGCACCTCCATGCAGCGCAGCATCCCGGCGATATCCGACACCTTGGCCAACCGCGTCAGGTGGTCCGAAGGCCGCTTCTGCAAATACGTCCCCGAACCCTGGCGCGTCGTCACCAATCCGTCAGCGTGCAGCCGCATCAACGCCTCCCGCACCGTCGGGCGGGAAAGCTGCGAGCTCTGACAAATCTGGTTCTCGGACGGCAACTTGTCCCCTTCCTTCAGCGCGCCGGACATGATCTGCTCCAGGATCTGCCCGTAGAGCAGGTCGGCAAGGCGTTCCTTGCGTTGGGGCACCGGCTCCGTCATTCACGACTCCTGCTCCGAGAACACATACCCAAAATCTCACGGGGCAACCGCGTGGGACGCCAAACTACACCATTCGTAGCTTGTCAGATGACTTGACGGGATGCCAGTGCCCATGGAAGGTTGTCGCTGCGTCGCGCGCTGCCGTTCATCGCAGAGCCGCACCCGCCGGAACCAGCAACCGGGCGCGCACGCAACGAAGGGGGACTATGTGTCGCACCGCCCGGACTGGACGCCGTCGAAGATTCTCAGCCCGCGCTTACGGGCTACTGGCGATGGCGCCATCCCGGGATTCGAGCGCCCCGCGACCAGGCGCCTTCCGCGGACCAGGCAAGAACCCGATTCAGGGTCTCGGCTCGGCAGCCTCCCATTAAACGCCCAGAATTAAGGAAAACAGAGCCATGACACTCAAGTCCGAGACGCGCGACAGATTGAAGCAGGTGAGCACAGCGACGCTTGCGACCGCGCTGTATAAACGTGGCCTGCGCAATCAGATGATACAGGATGTTCGCCCGCTCTCCGCGCCCAAGGGTGGCAGCATGGTCGGGGAGGCCTACACCCTGCGCTACATGCCGGCGCGTGAGGACCTCAACCCTATGACGGCGTTCCGCGACCACAGTCACCCGCAGCGCAAGGCCATCGAGGAGTGTCCTCCGGGCGCGGTCTTCGTGATCGACAGTCGCAAGGACGCGCGCGCAGCCTCCGCCGGCGGAATCCTGGTGACACGGCTGATGGTGCGCGGGGTAGCCGGCGTTGTCACGGACGGCGGGTTTCGGGACTCGGCGGAGATCGCAGCGCTCGACATGCCATCGTACCACAACCGCCCGTCAGCCCCGACCAATCTGACGCTCCATCAGGCAATCGACATTAACGTGCCGATCGGTTGCGGCGATGCACCGGTGTTCCCCGGCGACGTGGTGGTGGGTGACGCCGACGGCGTGATCATCGTACCGGCCGAAATCGCCGACGAGATCGCCAACGAAGCGGTGGAGATGACCGCCTACGAGGACTTCGTGATCGAGCGGGTCCGCGCCGGCCAGCCGACCCGGGGCCTCTACCCGCCCACGGACGAATCGAACCTGGCTGCATTTGCGACCTGGCGGAAGATCAACCGGCGGTGAAGCCCGGCGGCGTCCGTGCGACGCCGGCGCCGCTGCCCGGACACCGCGAAGCCATCACCGATCGCGGGTTTCGCTGCGGGATCTGCAAAGGATCAGGACCATGAGCACCCAACCCACCCGGATCGCAGGCGCTCGGCCCCGCATTCTCGTCGCTCGGCGTGTTCCCGAAGCCGTGGCGGCGCGGGCCCGAGAGGACTTCGACGCCGTGGTCGCCGAACAGGACATGGACGCCGACGCGGTGATCGAGGCCACGCGCAGGTTCGGCAGCCAGGCGATCTTCAGCGGTCCGAGGGTTCGGCTCGATGCGGCGGGGATCGCGGCATTGCCGGACGCGGTTCGGATCATCGCCAACCCGAGCGCCGGCTACGACCATATGGACGTGGCGGCGGCCCGTGCGCGTGGCGTCATCGTGACGAACACGCCCGACGTGCTGACGGACTGCACCGCCGATCTGGCGTTTCTGCTGATCCTGGCGGCGTGCCGGCGCGCCGGCGAGTACTACGACATCATGCGCGCGGGCTGGCGCAAGCCCTATGGCATGCCGGATAACCTCGGCAAACGGCCGAGCGGGCAGACCCTCGGGATCATCGGCATGGGGCGGATCGGCCAGGCTGTAGCCAGACGGGCCCGTGGGTTCGACATGCGGATCCTCTACAACGACCGGCAGGCAATCCCGCCCGAGATGGCGCAAGGGGCGGAGTTCGTGGCCGACCTGCGGGACATGCTGCCGCGCTGCGGGATCCTCTCGTTGCACGCGCCGGGGCGGGTGGATGGCACGGCGCTGATGACGCGTGAGATGTTCGCCCTGCTGCCGGTCGGTGCGGTGTTCGTCAACGCGGCCCGCGGCTCGCTGGTCGATGAGGATGCGCTGATCGAAGCGCTGGCGTCCGGGCATCTGTTTGCCGCCGGACTGGATGTGTACCGGAAAGAGCCCGATTTCGACCGCCGTCTGGCGGAACTTCCCAATGTCTTCCTGACGCCGCACGTCGCCAGTGCCACAATTGAAACGCGCAATGCGATGGGCTTCACGGCACTCGATAACATCGCTGCCGTGCTGGCGGGTCGAAAGCCGATCAACCCGGTCTGACTGCTGGTTGATCCCATTCAGAAAAGCAAACGACGAGGATCACGACCATGACCGGCCTTATCCAGGCGACCCCGCGGGTGCGGCGGATCCAGCGAACGGCGTTGACCCTGTTGGTTATCAGCGGTGCGGTCAGCACAATCGACCGCGCCGCCCTCGCAATCGCCAACCCGCTCGTGCGGCATGACCTTGGTCTCTCGGTTGCACAGATGGGCCTTTTGCTGTCCGCCTTCCTCTGGGCCTATGCCTTCTCGCAGTTGCCGGTGGGCGCGCTGATCGATCGGTTTGGTCCGCGGAAGCTGCTGGCCTGGGGACTTACGCTTTGGTCCGGCGCGCAGTTGCTCTGCGGGCTCGTTGCGACCACGACGCAGTTCTTCGCTGCCCGCATGTTGCTGGGTGTCGGAGAGGCGCCGCAGTTCCCGACCGCCGGTCGCGTTGTGCGAGACTGGTTCGCGGTGCGCGACCGCGGGCTCGCCACCGGCTGGTTCAACGTCGGATCGGTGCTCGGCACCGGAGGCGCCGCGCCGCTGCTCACGGTGCTGATGCTGACGTATGGCTGGCGCCTGATGTTTATCATCATGGGCGTGCTGGGTTTGATGGTCGGGGCCGTATGGTATCTGATGTATCG
>JBEKLE010000202.1:0-11689 GCA_050010355.1 Rhodopila sp.
GTCAGGCCGCCGGTGACCACGTACGTGCCGTCGGTGCGCAGCCGGAACGGGGCCGGCTTCGCGGCGCAACGTGTCGGTTCCGGCAGCAGCACGACCTTCCCGACGTGGCCTGACGACTGCAAGAGGCGAAAGGCGGCAACCGCATCGCCGAAGCCATAGGCGCGGTAGGGCAGTGGGCTCAGGTCACCTGCCGCCAGCAGGTCGGCGGTTTCCTTCAGCAAACTCAATCCGACCTCGGGCCGATGGGCCACCAGCTCATCAATGTCGATCGCGTAATAGGAGGCGTTGTGGCGCAGCGGCCGGATGCCGATCGGGGTGTCCCCATACAGGTCCCGCTTGCCGATTTCCAGGAACCGTCCGAACGGGCGCAGCAGGCGCAGGCTCTGCTTCATCAGTTCCTGGCTGACCGAATTGAGCACCACGTCGACGCCCTTGCGGTCAGTGACCGCCAGGATGTCGTCGACAAAGCTGGTTCCCCGGCTGTCGAACACGGCCGCGACGCCGAGCATGCGCAGGGTCTGCCGGCGCATCTCGGAGCCGGCGGTCGCGTAGACCACCGCGCCCTTGTGCAGCGCATACTGGATGGCGGCCAGGCCGACGCCGCCGGCGCCGCCGTGGATCAGCACGGTCTCGCCCGGTTCAAGGCGCGCCAGATGCCCCAGCGCGTAGACGGCGGTCATGAAGGCGACCGGGATCGTCGCGGCGGCGGCGAACGAGATTTCGGACGACATGCGCATCACGCCGTTGCGGCGCGTGACCACATGGGTTGCCAGGGAGGCGGGCGCCACCGCGGCGACCCGGTCGCCAGGGCGCAGGTCGGTCACGCCCTCGCCGACGGCGGTCACGATGCCGGCGCACTCCAGACCGAGCGACGGGCCGCTGAAGCCCTGCATCAGCGCCTCGTCCGGCAGCATACCCTGCGCCCACATGACGTCGCGGAAGTTCAGTCCGGCCGCATGGACCTCGATCGCGACCTCGTTCGGACCCGGTTCGGCCGGGCTGGCCGCCACCCAGACGAGCGAGTTGATCAGACCGGGACGGGTGACCTCCAGCCGGCGGGGTCCGCTGACCACAGGGGCACGCGGCAGGCCGGAGCGAAGCCGCGGCACCAGCCGGTTTCCGAGGCGCCAGAAAACCTCGGATTCCTGATCCGGTTCGGCGAGTTCCTGCAAGATGCGGCAGGCGGCCTCGGCGTCGGGAAGGGCGACGTCCAGGGAGATGACCCGGCAGTCCAGCAGCGGCATTTCATTGGCGGCAACGCGGCGCAGGCCGGTCAAGGCGGCAGAGACCAGGCAGGCGGAGGGGGATCCCGGGGACACCAGCCACAGGCGCGCGGTCTGCGGCGTCGCCATGCTCTGCAACGCGGTGCTGATGTCGGCCAGCAATTCCGCCAGCGTCTCGGCGAAGGCATCATCTTCGGCCTCGTCCGAGGCCAGCAGCAGGACGTGCTGCTGCTGGGCGGCAAACGGTGCTGTGAGGACCTCTCGCATCGCCTCGATCGGCAGCAGGTGCAGGAGGCTCAACCGGGCCGCCAGGGCCGCGGCGAGCGCATCGTTTGCCGCGGCGAACACGACAAGATCGGCTTGCTCGCCGTGCGTTTCGCCGCCGGCGGCTTGAACGGACTGGCCAGGCGCGCTTGCGACCAGCAGGCTGGCGGACCAGATCGTGCCGTCGAGCAGCGTGTGCCGGGCGGTGGCGAAACCGGCATCGCACAGCGCAACGCACCAGGAATCGGGATCGTACAGCGCCGCCGTGGCGCCTGATTCGATCCCCGGCCCAAACAGCAATTCGGCTGGACGGCTGCGCACCGGCTCGGCGGCCAGCAGCACGCCGGTCGGGGCGAGCAGGCGGAGGATCTGATCCGGCGTCAGCCGATCCCGCGACGGGAGGCTGAGGCCGTAGAGATCGAGGACCACGTCGAAGCTGTACCAGTCATCGTCCGGCAGCGAGAACCAGAGCTGAGCGGCCGCACCGGGCGTGTGGCTGAGGACGTCCTGGATACTGGGCAGCACGTCGGGGCTGGCAGCGAGTGCCACGAGACGGAGCGGGATGCCGCGGGCCTCGATCCGCGCGAGCACACGGCCCAGCAGCGTGGCATTCAGGGCGCCCACAAGCGCAATCCGCAGGCAGCGTCCCGCGGGCCATGTGGTGGTGATCGCGTCCAGGCCGCGCAGCAGGGCCGCCATGGCCTCCCGCGCGGAGGGTGAGGAGAACAGCGCCTGGTCCCGGAGCACCGGCGAGAGGTTCAGCGCACTGGCGTCGCCGGTGGCAAGCGATGGGCCCAGTGCCGCGAGCATCGCGCATTCGGCGGCGCATTCACCGGCGCCGAACATCAGCGATCGCCAGATTTCGCCCGCCGCGGGCAGGTCGTTGCCGGTCGTAAGCCGCCAGCCGCCGGGCTCCCGGGTCGCCAGCCTGTCTTCGGCCAGCCACGGCAGAACAACGGCGGCCAGCGGCCGGTCCGTTACGGCCGCCGGCAGCCGGTCGTCGTGACTCAGCCCCAGAAGGGCTTCGAAGGCTATCGCAGTGACACACGCATCCGCGAGCCATACGCCTTCCGGCACGTCCTCGACCCCGCCGGCGGCGGCGATCACCCGGTTGCTGAGGTCGGGCAGCGATGCTGTGGGCTGGCGCAGGCTTGGGATGTAGGCCGTCCAGAAGCCGTGGTCGGAGGCGGCGCCGGCGGCGAAAGGCATCGCGACGAACCAGCAGTCCAGCAGCTCCGCCACGGTTTCGCCCAGGCAATCGGTCAGCGCGATATCGGCGCAGATCGAGCGGGAACCGATATGGCGAATGTGCAGGCTGGCCTGTGCAGGTTGCGCGATCCCCTGCCGCAGCAGTCTGACGCGCCCGAAGCGCCACGGCACCACGGCGCCCATGGCGGCCACGCGCGGATCGCCGACGACCAGTGCCAGCAAGGCTTGCAGGCTGCCATCGACTACGGCTGGGTCCAGCAGGTAGCCTTCTGCGAGCCGGTCCGGATCGCCTGGGGTGAGGTCTGCCACGCCTTGGGTGGCAGAGAGCCGGTGTACCCGCACCACCGTCTGGAACGCCGGGCCATACTCGAGGTGCAGCGTTCGGGCGCGGGCGTAAACCGCAGCCGCCTCGATCACGTCGTGGGAACCAGGTGGGTGGGAACCAGGTGGGGCGGAACCAGGCGGGACGACAGCGAGGATCGGGTGCGAACCCAGGCCGGGCAGAATCCGGCATGTCGCGTGCGGCTGCGTCGGTTCCTGCGATAACCGCGGGCGGCTTGCCAACTGCCAATGCCCGTCCGGCGTGACTGTCGTCCGGCAATCCCGGACCGCGTCCGGTTCCAGCACAAGACTGCGGGTGATCTCGAGGTCCTGGATTTCCAGCAGCTCGGCCTCGGGATGGCGTACCCGGGCGGTCGCCAGCGCCATTTCGATGATCGCGGCGGCGGGCAGTATCGCGGCGCCGTGGACGACGTGATCGGCGAGCCAGGGTTCCGTGGCTGTTGACAGATGCGACATCCAGGCATCGCGCGACGCCGGATCGCGGAACCCCAGCAAGCGATGGTCGGCGGCCGGCGAGGTGACCTCGACGGCCTCCACGGTGCGGCCGGCGGCATAGTGCTGGCGCTGATAGGGATACGGCGGCAGGCCGCGCACCAGAGCAACCCCGTCGAAGCATGCGGCCGTGGTGATGTCGGCGCCGGCGACATGGCACTCGGCGACGGCAGCGGCGAACGGATCGATGGTGACCGGACGGCGGGACAACGTGGCGAGGACGCGACCCGGTTCGCCGGCCCGGTTCAGGGCATCGCGCAGATAATGCTGCAGCATCGGCGCCGGCCCGACTTCCAGAAAGGTTCGCACACCGTCGCGGATCAGCCGGTCGATCGCGTCGGCGAAACGGACCGGCTGGCGCACGTTACGCCACCAGTACTCAGCATTCAGTTCGCCCGTGCCGACCTTTTCGCCAGTCACCGTCGAAATCAGCGATTCCATTGGTTCGGCAGAGGAGAGCCCGTCCAGCGCCGCCAGCAGAGGCAGGCGAATCGGCTCCATCAAGGGACTGTGGAAGGCGTAATCAAGGTCAAGCCGGCAGCAATGCACGCGCAAGTCACGGGCGGCGTCTTCCAGCAACTCGATTGCCCCGACAGGGCCGCCGATTGTCACTGTGCTGGCGCCGTTAACCGCGGCCACGGCCAGCAGCGGGTCGATCCGGGCGATCAGGGCCTCGGCCGCGGTCCGACCGATCGCCAGTGTGGCCATTCCGCCAAGGCCGTGCGTGGCATCCTGCAGCAGGCTTCGCTGCGTGATGACGTGACTGGCCTGTTGCAGACTGAGTGCGCCGCTGCTGCAGGCCGCGGCGACCTCCCCGGCGCTGTGGCCGACATGGGCGTTGGGCCTCAGGCCGCGTGAGCGCAGGGCGGAGACCGTGGCGACCTGGATGGCGAACAGCAGCGGCTGGGCGACAGCGGCGTGGCGGAGCGTGGCGGCGAGATCATCACTCGCGAGCCGGGCGGTGACAGACCAGCCGAGGCCGGGTGCAAGTTGCTCGTCCAGGTCCGCGAAGGCGGCTCGGAACGAGGCATTAGTCCGCAAGGCGTCACGCCCCATGCCGGCCCACTGGCTGCCGTTGCCGGTGTAAACGAAAGCCAGGCCTCCGCCATTCGTCTGACCCGCGGCAACGCCGGGCGCTGGCTGGTTGCCGAGCCAGGCTTCGAGCTGATCTGCTAAAGCGGCCGCGTTCCGGCCGGTGACGACCATGCGGTGGGGGTACTGGTCCCGATGCCTCGCGCTGCCGCGCAACAGGGCCGGGACGTCGGCCTGATTCGTTTCTTTCAAGGCGTCGCGCCAGGAGGCGGCCAGAGCGCGCAGGGCATCGCTGGAACGGGCCGACAGCAGAAGCGGCATTGCCACACGGCCGGAAGCGGGCTCCGGGGTTTTCGGCGCCGGCGCCGGCGCCGGCGGCGCGGCCAGCACGGCGTGCGCGTTGGTTCCACCAAAGCCGAAGGAATTGATGCCCGCCAGCGCCAGTACGCCCGGTGGAGCAAGCGGGCGCGATTTGGCAACCACTTGCAGATTGAGTGCCACGAACGGAATGTTCGGATTCGGGGTCTCGAAGTTCAGCGACGGCGGGATGACGCCATGCTTGAAGGCCACGAGCAGCTTCATGAGGCCCGCCATCCCGCTGGCTGATTCGAGATGGCCGATGTTGGATTTCACCGAACCGATTGGCAGCGGGGTGCGGCGGTTCTGGCCGATCGCCTCGCCGATCGCGGCGGCCTCGATCGGATCGCCCACCGGCGTGCCGGTGCCGTGGGCCTCGAAATAGCTGAATTCGTCAGGGGTGACGCCAGCGCGTGCGGCAACCTGTCGCAACAGTGCGGCCTGAGCCGTGCCACTGGGCATCGAAAAACCATTGGTCCGGCCATCCGAGTTAATCCCGCTGGCACGGATCACCGCGCGGATCGGGTCGCCGTTCGCCAGGGCACTTTCGAGGTCCTTGACGATCAGCGCACCACCGCCTTCACCGCGGACATAGCCGTCGGCCCGGGCATCGAACGAATGGCATTGCCCGAGGCGAGACAGCATCGATGCGCGGGCGAAACCGACATAGGACTGCGGTGCCAGCAGAAGATTGACGCCACCGACGACAGCCTGCTCGATCTCACCCCGGCGCACCGCCTCGCAGGCCAGATGCAACGCGACGAGGGAGGATGAGCACGCGGTATCCACCGTCAGGCTTGGACCGCGCAGTCCGAACACATAGGAGATCCGGTTGGATACCGACGACAGGGCGGCGCCTTGCATCCCGTAAGCATCGAGCGCGGCGACATCGGCGAACGAGACGGCGGCGAAGTCCCAGGACGATGCACCGACGAAAACGCCGGTGTTGGATCCTGCCAACCGGGACGGCAACAGCCCGGCGTCTTCGATCGCTTCGTTGGCGAGTTCGAGCATCAGGCGCTGATGCGGGTCGATGCTTGGTGCCTCGCGCGGCGAAATTCCGAAGAATGCGGCGTCGAAGGCGAAGACGTCGGCCAGTGCGCCGGCGGCGAAGCTGTAGGTCTTGCCCGGCAGACCCTGCAACGGATGGAGGTAACGGGACTTGGTCCAGCGATCTTCGGGGACTTGCGTGATGGCGGAACGGCCCATGAGCAGCAGATCCGCAAACGCCAGCAGCGTTTCGGCGCCCGGCAGCCGGCATGCGGCCCCGATGATAGCGATCGATTTTGGGTGGTTCATCAGTTGCCCATGGTGGAGGCAGGCCGTTCCCGCATCATGAAATGTTTGCGCCCCAGAGCATACGTTACATAGCTGACAGGATTCTTGCTACACGTCAATGAAATTGCGGCCGGCCCGTTCCGCCGGACCGGCTTTTCATGTGGCAGACAGCGGAATTCGCGTTACCTGCGTGGTCGGGCTAAAAATTTGCACAGCAACGAAATATTCCTTGCATAACCAGTCGCATAATGGTTAAGACATGGTTTGCGGCTTTGAGAGCCATGCTGATTTCTATTCGCCAGAATGCGCCTGCTTCCGATTAACAACAAGGATTTGGCGCATCGTCATGGAGCAGCAGAGCCCGCTCGTTCGAATTCAACAGTCCTGGCTGGCAGCCAATGAACGTGTCTTGCTCGTCCATATTGCGAACCGCTTGCCGACCTGGATCAAGCCCGACCATCTCACGTTGCTGGGGCTTGGAGGCGCGTTGTCATGTGGCCTGGGCTTCGCCGCATCGGCTGCTTCGCCGCTCTGGCTCTGCCTCGCCCTGGTGGGCCTGATCGTCAACTGGGCGGGGGACTCGCTGGACGGGAACCTGGCGCGTGTGCGCGGCATCGAACGTCCGCGCTACGGGTTTTTCGTCGATCATACATCCGATATTCTTTCCCAGGCATTAATCTTCATGGGCATGGCGTTCTCACCCTATATCCGGTTCGAAACGGGTTGCCTGCTGCTCATGAGCTACTGGATCGCGGCTCTGTTCACCTTCATCCGCGCGATCTCGGTCGAGATCTTCCAGATCAGCTATTTCGGTATCGGGCCAACCGAAATCCGTATCGGGCTGGCGGGCTACGTGCTTAGCCTGCTCACGCTTGGCACCCTTCCCTTGGTCACACCTCTGGGGCGGCTTTCCCTCATGGATCTGCTGGCGATGGGGATCTTTGCAACGGTCCTGTGTTCCTTTCTCGTCTTGACGCTGCGGGAAGCGCGACGCCTGAAGGCCCTGGAGCGGGGGCCGGCCCATGCGATAAAGCGGGACGCTGTTCCGACCCGACTTCAGGACCCGGCCGGCGCTGCCGGTTAGGGCGGCCTGAAACCGAAACAGAGTCCCTGTTATCGTGACGCCGGCGATCGTCTATGATGGCCTTCGGTTGCTCCTGGGTGCGCTGACCCATACGCCGCGCGGGGTCGATCGCGTGGACCTGAGCTATGCCCGTTACCTGTTCGAAAACTGGCCGGGCGAATGCCTCGGGTTGCTGCCGACGCCGTGGGGTGTACGGCTATACGACCGAAACAAAGCCCTGCGGATGCTGGACTGCGTCCGTTCTTCCTGGCGCGAAAATCTTGCCGCGGGCACTGATCCGGCACTGACTTCGTTTCATCACTGGCTGGACCGGAAATCGGCGGGTCCGCAAGAGTACACCAGGCACCGGCGGTCAAACACCGTCGAGAATGGGTTGCGCTTCCTGCGCCATAACGGACTCCACATGGGCGATTCGGCGGTTCGCGCTGCGCCGAACAACGCGATCTATCTCAACATCGGTCAGCTCGGTTGGGCGGCGCCGGTCACAACCCATTGGCTGCGCCGCCGTCCGGACCTGCGAGCGATCTTTATGCTGCATGATGTCATTCCGCTGCAGCACCCAGAGCTGGTATCCGAAGGTGGACGGCTTGCCCAGGACTGGATGTTACGCTCGGTCATCCGTCGGGCGTCCGGCCTGATCACGACGACCCAGGCAGCAACCAGAAAGGTGATGGCGACACTGCGTCAGCACGGCCTGCCGGAGATTCCGCTGTGCTCGCAACACCTTCCCGTCTCGGAAGTGTTCCTGCACAACGAGCCGCCGAACGAAGCTCTGCGCCAGCAACCGTATTTCGTCATTTGCGGCACAATCGAACCGCGCAAGAATCATCTTCTGTTGCTGAAGGTCTGGAGCCGTCTGGTCCAGCGGGTCGGGCACGCTGCGCCACGCCTTGTGATCGTGGGCTCACCGGGGTATCAAGGTCAGCAGATCCTGCGGCAGTTCCAGCAGGCCCCGGCGTTGCGAAACCACGTTGTCGTGCTGTCCGGCATGGCGAGCCCCAGCCTGCGCCACGTCATGGCGAATGCCCAGGCGGTTCTGACGCCGTCGCTGGCTGAGGGATTTGGACTTCCGCTGATCGAGGCACTTACGATCGGAACACCGGTGCTGGCCTCCGATCTGCCGACTCATCGTGAAGTGGGCGGCGACCTGGCGATCTATCTTGATCCCTCCGACGATGTCGCGTGGTTCGACGCAATCATGTCGATCGTTGAAGATGACACGGAGACAGCGATGTTGCGCCAGCGGATCGGATGCTATCGCCCGGTAACGGCGTCCGATTATTTCGGTTCGATGGGCGCGTTTCTGGCAGAGTTCAGCTAACCGACTGGGGTAAGCAAGGCGCGCAGAACGTCGCGCCAGGACGCAGCGCTGCGCTTGGACCGGGCCAGTTGCCTGAGCTGGGCGGGCGTGGGAAAGCCGCAATAGGGACCTGGTTCGACCACCCGCTCGGTTACGCTGCCTGCGGCGAGTGCGTCTAGTAACGTGAGCACAAGCGGTACGGCGTGAGCGTGCAGTTCGGTCGCCGCTTCCAGTGCACTCATGGTGGCTGGAAGGTCGACAGCGACTTGCACGAGGACCGGCCCGGCGTCGATTCGCGGCACCAGGCGGTGCAGGGTCACGCCGAACCGCGGCGGATCTTCAAGCAGGGCATGAATGGTCGGGACCGGTCCGCGATGATCGGGCAGCAACCCGGCGTGCACGTTGACCGCGCCGTGGGGAAGGCACGCGATCGTTCGTTGCGTAAGGATCTGATCGCAGTGGAATGTCAGAATGAGGTCGGCGCCACTGCCGCGCAGCCGCTCCAGGAAGCCCGGGTCGTTCATATCATCCACGGTTTCCACTGGGATCGCGTGGGCCGCGCACAGTAATGCCATCGGCTTCTGCTCGGGCGTTCGGCGCCGGATGGGCAACAAGCCGGCGACGCGGGGCAGCGAGAAGTTAGCGATCATGTAAGGCAGCAGACGCGGTCCCGAGCGGCGGAGCAGGCGAACAGCCTGGCCAAACATGCCGCCTTGCTGCGGGCGATAGGGATCCGACAAGGCAACATAGGCGATGCGGTCGGCATGCTGTGCCACCAGCCGACGCACCGGGCTGGCGGAAGCGAGCGCCTCGAGCGTCAGCAGAGCGACTCGCATCAAGCTGAAAATCCTCTGCCAGAGAACGGAACTTCCTCGCCTGACGCGGCGGAAATCTGCATATCACGAGGCGGAACGAACGGCGGCAGATACATGACCGGGGCTGATGCGAGCAGGAGGCTGCTGGAGTCAAGGCGAAAGCGCGAACCCTCACCGCGCTGCATCGTCATTACTGGCGCATCAAGCGGGCTGGGGGCGGGACTGGCGCGCGCCTGTGCCGGGCCTTCGTGCAAGTTGGGGCTGGTCGGCCGGGATGCGGCGCGACTGGCTGAGGTGGCTGACGCTTGCCGGGCGCACGGCGCGGTGGTCGAGACCGCGGTTCTCGATGTTGGCGATGCTGCCTCCCTCGGCGGATGGCTGCTGCGGCTTGATACGGCCTCGCCAATCGATCTGCTGATCGCCAATGCCGGAATTTCAGGTGGAACGCGGACTGACGGGCAGCCTGAGGGCATCGAGGCTGCCTGCGATGCGGTCCGAACCAATCTGCTTGGCGTCATCCACTGCGTCGAGCCGATGCTGCCGCGCATGCTCGCACGCGGAACCGGACACATCGCTGTCGTATCCTCGGTGGCCGCTTACCGGGGGCTGCCCGACAGCCCAGCCTATTGCGCCAGCAAAGCCGGTGTCCTTGCCTACGGCGAATCGTTACGTGGCGCGCTGGAACCGCTTGGCGTGCGGGTCAGCGTGATTGTGCCGGGATTTTTTGCGAGCCCGATGTCGGCACGCTACCGGGGCCGCAAGTTGTTCCTGCTGTCGGAGACACAGGCGGTGGCGCGCGTGATGGCGGGGCTGGACAGGCGGGCGCGCCGGATCGTCTTTCCGCGCCGGCTTGCGGTGCTGTTGCGACTTATCGATCTGATGCCGGCATGGTGCGGTGATCGCATCATGCGTGCATTTCCATTTCAGATTGCTCCGCGGCCGCCACGGGAACGGTGATGCAGCCTGTTATCGGATCGTGCTCGTCGATTCCGAACTGTGTGGCCATGTGCCACTGGGTCAGCAGGCGCCGGACGATCGGATCGAAGACCGCATCGATTCGCATCACCTGCGCGCGAATTTCGTCGTCATCCAAACGTCCGGACGGCATTTCCAGCATCGGCAGGACATGCGAATGGAATCGCGCCGATCCGATTCGCTCGTTGTACATCGGCAGGACCCGGGCACCGGTCGCAGCCGCGAGTCGGACGATCTTGCCCAGGTTTCCGTCGATCCGGGGCTTGCGGCCGAAATGCGGAGCGCAAACGCGGCCGTTCGCCACTTCATCGCCGGCGAGCCAGACTATCCCGCCCGGGCGGCGCAACGTCTGTGCAACGACGTGCCAGACCCGCCGGCCCATCGGGATCAGATCGACCGGCAACGTGCTTCTGCGCCGCGCGGCGATGAAGGCATGGGCGCGATTGACGGGCGGCATCACCACAGCGGAGATCGGGCGGCCGCGGTGCACCAATGGATGGGCCGCGACCTGCTGACCTAAGACCTCCCAGTTGCCCAAGTGAACGAAACAGAGAATCAGCGGCCGATCATCGGCGTAAGCCGCGTCCAACCGCCCCTGTTCGGACAGCAGCGTGCGGCCCTCCGCAAGCATCCGCTGGATCGCCGCGAATTCGGCGTAGGTTCGGCCGACATTTTGCCACAGGGTTGGCGTCCAGCGCGGCGGGCGAGGCCGCGAGGTCAGGTCGAAGCTGCGCGATCAACGCACGGGCGCGAGATTCTGAGCCGGGGTGCGCGCTTTGGCCGAGCCTCGTTCCGAGCCAGGCGCCCAGTTTGGAGCATGCCTCCGTGGGAAGGGTGCGCATGCCGTAGTGCAGAACGAGATCGCGTAGTTCGGCGGCGACACGCCCCTTTGGCTTGTCTGTCATGCGGCGACGCGGGTGCGCGCGGGTCTGCGCGGCTCCAGCCGCATCGGCAACGAGTCGCCTGGGCGCAGGGTGAGCCTGCAAACCGGCATGACCGGCCAGTTCGGCCGCAGCCGCAGGCGGAAGCCCTGGGCCAACGTCGCCAGGCACAGAATCGCTTCGGTGAGGCCAAAGGCGGCCCCGGTGCAAACCCGAGGACCGATGCTGAACGGAACGTAGGCGTATCGGCTCGGTATGCCGCTGCCACCGGGTATGAAACGATCGGGCAGGAAGGTGTCCGGTTGATCCCACCACTGCTTGTGCCGGTGCAGCAGCCAGGGGACGAGCATCATGATCGCGCCGGCGGGAACGGTGCGGCCGGAGATCGTTCTTGCCGCACGCGTCTCCCGCGCCTGGATTGGCACCGGCGGAAACAG
>JBEKLE010000203.1:0-14021 GCA_050010355.1 Rhodopila sp.
GACAACGGGATCATGAAGGCGCTCTACCGGGGCCTGATTGTTACCGGTGGGCTTTCGGTCGTCGGCATCGCGGTCATCATCCTGATCACCGCTGGCTTGACCGCTCCGCTGGAGCTGGTGGGCGGCGGATCGGTGGACGGATGGGACCTGTTCGTCTGTGCCCTGGCCGGCCTGGTGGTCACCGGGCTGATCGTGGTGATCACCGAGTATTATACGTCCACCGAATACCGGCCGGTGAAGTCGATCGCGCAAAGCTCCACCACCGGGCACGGCACCAACGTGATCCAGGGACTGGCGATTTCGATGGAAGCGACGGCGCTTCCGGTGATCGTGATCAGCGTCGGCATCATCGTGGCGTTCATGGTGGCCGGGCTGTTCGGTATCGCGGTGGCGGCGACGACGATGCTGTCGCTGGCGGGGATGATCGTGGCGCTGGATGCGTACGGGCCGGTGACCGACAACGCCGGCGGCATCGCGGAGATGGCGGATCTGCCGAAGGAAGTGCGGGTGACGACCGATGCGCTGGATGCGGTCGGCAATACCACGAAGGCGGTGACGAAGGGGTATGCGATCGGGTCGGCGGGGTTGGCCTCGCTGGTGCTGTTCGCCGCCTATACGCAGGACCTGACGCACTATTTTCCGGCCCTGCACGTCGATTTCTCGCTGCAGAATCCGTACGTCGTGGTCGGGTTGTTCATCGGCGGCCTGCTGCCCTACCTGTTCGGCGCGATGGGCATGACGGCGGTGGGACGCGCGGCCGGTTCGGTTGTGGTGGAAGTGCGGCGGCAGTTCCGCGAGATCCCGGGGATCATGGAGGGGACCGGCAAGCCGGAGTACGGCAAGGCGGTGGACCTGCTGACCAAGGCGGCGATCAAGGAGATGATTCTGCCGTCGCTGCTGCCGATCGGGGCGCCGATCTTGATTTGGGTCGTGATCGATGTGATCGCAGGGCGGGCGGCGGCGTTTGCCTCGTTGGGGGCGATGCTGCTCGGGACGATCGTTACGGGGCTGTTTGTCGCGATTTCGATGACCTCGGGCGGTGGGGCTTGGGATAATGCGAAGAAGTATATCGAGGAGGGGAACCTCGGCGGAAAGGGGTCGGAGGCGCACAAGGCGGCCGTGACCGGCGATACAGTGGGCGATCCGTACAAGGATACGGCCGGGCCGGCGGTCAACCCGATGATCAAGATCACCAACATCGTTGCTTTGCTGATGCTGGCGATTTTGGCGGGTTGGCTGAGGTAAGCAGTTTTCGGTATTCAGTCGTCATGTGAGATTTCAGAAGCGGTCCCGAGGGCGACTTCGGGGCCGATTTCCTTGTATATTTCCAGATACTTTGACGCTATCCAAGCGGTTTGACTACGAGCTTATGTGTCCGTCCCAGAAGTCTCGCGGGTCGGTTCAGCGATGCTCTTCGCCGCCGGAGCGTGGGCAACATGCCGCGATATCCCCGCATGGTGGCACAGATCGCGGGGAGGCCGAATGCTTGCGGATTTAATCGGCCGCAGCACGGACCGGTAAGCCGTTCGGTCTGACCCCCGGACTGCAGACTATCAGGCGTTCCGTCGGCATCCACCAGACCTCGTCCGGGTGGAACTTCTCGATCAATTTCCAGTCGAATCCACAGTGATCGTTATACACCCACGCGACGTTGCCGGCATGCCGCAACAGCATTGGCGCAAACAGCGCCCCCGTGAACGAGTCGCCGATAATCATGATCGTAGGTCCTGCCCGATCGGCTGTCGCCAGATAGGTGGGAAACGGCTCGGGCGTGAACAGGGTCCGCTGGCCCGGTGGAAGCGTCGAAAGCCGGTCCGTTTCCGTCACGTCAGCATCAATGCCAAGCATCCGGGCCAGATCGCCGCCGGTGATCGTTTCGGGCGGTCCCAGCACCGAAGCTGCATCGAGTTGCCAGTCCGGATGTCCATCGAACGCGACGATCGCGTTGAAGGCGACCAGGGCCCCGCGGGCGGTCCAATGCGTGTCGTGCATGCGGTAGACCTTTCCCTGGGCCTTGCCCGCTCGCAGTCGGCCGCAAATCCACCGCCGGCACGCCGCGCTGAGCCAGGTCGTCCAGAAACAGGTCGTATTCTGTCTGCTGTCCGCGATTCGTTGCCCAAAGCGGGAGTTGATCGCCATAGATGGTGGCGGAGTTGGGTGGCGAAGCAACCACCATGCGAATGCCGCGCAGGGCGAGCGCGTGGTTCATCGCCGCGGCGATGTCTGCCGCCGCCGCCACCCGTTGATCGCGCCGAAGCAACCCGGCGCTCTCCGTCAGCATGCTATCGCCGCGAAAGAACAGCCATCCATTCAGGCCGGTCAGGACCCGGCCATCGCCTTCACGAAACATACTCTGGCTCATCAAAGCTGCGTAGGTCCGAATGGACAGGCCACGCAGGCCGAAGTGATCGCGCAGGTAGGCATCCACCTGTCCCGGCAACGTCAGCCACTCCGCGGGCCTGGAAGGCAGGGCTGGCGCGGGCGCCAACTGGCGCGCCTCCTCAGTGGACACAGTCGGGGCGGGCGTGACGAGACCGGCCAGCATCGGAAGCGCGAGCAAAGCGGCAATCGGCAGCACCCAAAAGCGGCGGTAGTGCGGGATCATTTTGGGATCAGAATCTGAAATACAGGAAGGGGCTATAGGTTCCCGCGGCAACGCTGAGCATCGCCAGGAGCAGCAGGCCGAAGGTCCAGGCCGCATCGGCTGGGGCCGTCAGCTTTGCCAGCAGCGGCGGCAGGCGCACCGGCGGCACCAGGCGCGGCAGCACCGCCAGCGCACAGCCGGCCATCAGCGGTATGGTCACACCGCCGTTCAGCTTGCCATGCATCTCGAAGCTGACGGCATCGATGCCGTACTGGCCAACCAATCCGGCATACAACGACCCCGCGTCCGACAGGTCTCGGGCCCGAAACAGCACCCATCCACCCATCACGGCCAGCAGCGCGTAGCTCCATCGCACCGGCACCGGAAGCCGGTTCAGGATCCGGCCGAACCCGGCACGTTCCAGGATCAGAAAGCCACCATGCCAGGCTCCCCACAGGATGAAGGACCAGTTCGCGCCGTGCCACAGGCCGCACAGCAGGAAGACCGTGAGCAGGTTCCGGTAGGTCCTCAGCACGCCGAAGCGGCTGCCGCCCAGGGTGATGTAAAGGTAGTCGCGCAGCCAGGCGGAGAGCGAGATGTGCCAGCGGCGCCAGAATTCGGTAACCGACAGCGACGTATACGGCAGACGGAAATTGCGTGGGAAGGTGAAGCCGAGGACCAGCCCCAGCCCGATCGCCATGTTCGAGTAGCCGGCAAAATCGAAGTAGATCTGGATCGTGTAGGCCAGCAGTCCGGTCCAGGATTCCAGCATCGACGGGTGGATAGTTTGGTCGAACACAATTTCCACCAGCGGCGCCAACTGGTCGGCGATCAGCACCTTCTGCGCCAGTCCGATAACGAAAATCCGGGCGCCTGCCGACGCGTGGTACAGGCTGTGGGTTCGGCCGCGCAACTGGCGTGCCACGGTGCTGTAGCGGACGATCGGTCCGGCCACGAGTTGTGGGAACAACGCGATATACAGCGCGACCTCGACGGGATCGCGGTTGGCCGGGAAGCGCCGGCGGAACACGTCGATGACGTAGGACAGGCAATGAAAGGTGAAGAAGGAGATACCGAGCGGCAGGGGAATATGGGGCAGACTGACGGCCACCCCGAACGGGCGCAGCGCGGCATCAAGGTTGTCGCCGACGAAATTGGCGTATTTGAAGATACCCAGCAGCAGCAGATTGGCCACCACCGCCACGCCAAGGGCCGCACGGCGGGCAGGCCCGGTACGGTCGTCGATGATCAAAGCCGCCAAGGTGTTGAAGGCGATTGAAGCGAGCAGGATTAGCAGGAACCAAGGCTCACCCCAGCCGTAGAACACCAGCGAGGAAAACAGCGTGGTCAGGTTCTTGGCGCGATTCGTCGGGCTCAGGAAATAGGCCGTCATGAAAATCGGCAGGAAGAAGAAAAGGAACGTTATCGAGGAAAAGACCACGGCTCAATCGTCCAAAGGGGGCAAGCTGCCTACGATTGAGCCGCTCGAATCGATAATGCTACTCTACTTTTGTTTAAGTGTCCGTCCGGGAAGTTTGCGTCTCTTTATGGTCCAACTATGTTAGCTGGGGGCGGGGTTGGGCTCATTTCGCGCTTTGTCGATTGTTATCGGCAGGTCGCGAACGCGCTTGCCGGTGGCGTGAAAGATGGCATTGGCGATCGCGGCAGCGGTGCCGACGATGCCGATCTCGCCGAGGCCCTTGACACCGAGCGGGTTGGCTTTTTCGTCGTGTTCGTCGACGAAAATGACGTCGATGTCGGGGATGTCGGCATTGGCCGGCACATGGTATTCGGCGAGGTTACGGTTCATGATTCGGCCGAGGTTGTGATCGGTCAGGGTTTCCTCGGTCAGCGCCATGCCGATGCCGAAGACGGCGCCACCGATGATCTGGCTGCGGGCGGTTTTCGGGTTGATGATTTTTCCCGCGGCGATGGCTTCAACCAGACGCGTGACGCGTATGACGCCAAGTTGCTCGTCGACCCGGACTTCGGCGAAGACGGCTGAGTGCGTATACTGGGAGTAGTTCTTTTTCGTTTCCGGATCGGGTTCGGCGGTTTCCTGTTCCTCGATGCGGTCCACGCCGGCGGTTTCCATGACCTCCGAGATCGCAACCCAACGCGAGGGATCTGCCGTGAGTTCGATCTTTTCGTTAACAAACCGGACGTGTTCGATAGCCGCGTTGGCGAGAGGCGAACCCTCGACGCCTCGGGCATAGGCGAAGAGTTTATCCCGGACCTTCCGGCAGGCCAGCAGGACGGCCGATCCGGCGGAGGCCGCGGTCCATGAGCCGCCCTCGACCGGCGCTTCCGGCAACGCGGAGTCGCCAATGCGCGCGGTAATTCGTTCCATAGACAAACCGAGCGTATCGGCGGCGATCTGGGTGAGGATGGTGTAGGTGCCGGTGCCGATGTCGGCGGTTGCAGTCGCCACCTCCAGCCTTCCATCGGCGGTCAGCACGGCGCGTGCGGAGTGGGGCATCATCATGGCCTCCCAGATGCCGGTCGCCATGCCCCAGCCGATCAGTTCACGCCCTTCACGCATGGAGCGTGGTTCGCGCAGGCGCTTCGACCAGCCGAAACGATCGGCGCCTTGGAGGCAGGCGGCGCGCAGTTCGCGGCTGCTGAACGGCTTTTGTTCATCCTCGTCGGTGTCGGCTTGGTTCTTCAACCGTAACTCAAGCGGATCGATCTTGAGGGCGTGGGCGAGCTCGTCCATGGCTGACTCGATCGCGAACACACCGAGCGGGGCGCCGGGCGCACGCATGTCGGCGGGGGTATAGGTGTCTAGTTTGGCTATCTTGTAGTTCTGCGCTACGTTTTCGCAGTGGTACAGCAGGCTGGACCAGTTGACGACGACTTCCTGATAGTCCTCGAACGTTGATGTCCCGGCGATGGCCTCGTGCTGGATCGATTGCAGCAAGCCACTGGCGTCGGCACCGATCGCAACGGTGTTGATCGTACCGGGGCGGTAACCGAAGGTGAACATCTGGTCGCGGGTGAGTTCGACACGAACCGATCGATTCAGATCCAGCGCGGCCATGACCGCGAGGAACAACTGATACTGCGGCCTCAGGCCTATACCGAAGGCGCCGCCGACGAACGGGGAGAGGACGCGCACGTCGTCCGGCTTCAGGCCGAAGACGCCGGTGATGTAGCCCAGGGTGTTCATTACACCCTGGATCTTGTCGTGCACCGTGATCTTGCCGTTGCCGTTCCACAGCACCGTTGTGGCGTGCGGTTCCATTGGATTGTGGTATTCGCTGGCGATGCGATACTCGTTCTGTATCCGGTTGGGCGCCGCCGCGAGCGCATAGGCGGCATTGCCGCGTGGTGTTGGAGGGGGGGAGATACCGTTGCGTTTCTCGGGCGGGACGTAGGCGTTGGCTCGTGCGTTGTCGAGGCTGGTCTGGTGTGGTTCGGCTTCGGCCTGAACGCGGATAAGCGAGGCGGCGTAACGGGCGGTGGCGAAGTCCTCGGCAACCACAAGTGCAACGGGTTGACCGCTGTAGAGAATTTGGTCGTTGAACAGCGGGCGGAACGGTTTTCCCGGTGGGGCGACGGCGTCCTGATAAGCATCGTCGCCGGCGGGAATGGCTGGCCGGTTCTCGTGGGTGAAAACCTGAACGACGCCCGGGACCGCTCTTGCCATTTCGGTATCGATGCGGGTGATGCGTCCTTTCGCGATCGTGCCGGAGACGACATAACCGTGCAGCAGGCCGGGGACGTTGAACTCGGCTGCGTATTTCGCGGCCCCGGTGACTTTCAGGCGACCGTCGACCCGGCTGCGCGGGCTGCCGATGTGGGTATCGAGTGGCATGGTGGGCTTTCCTATCGGATGCGCTTGTCGGACTGTGACTGCGGCGTGCCGGCGGCGGCCTGTTCCAGGGCGCGAAGGATGGCACCGCGGGCGAGGCCAATCTTGAAGTCGTTGTGGCCCTGGCCTTTCGCGCCGGTCAGCATGATGTCGGCCGCGCGGGCGTAGCTTTCGGCGGTGGGCGGCTGGCCGCTGAGGGAGTCCTCCGCGGTGGTGTTGCGCCAGGGTTTGTGGGCGACGCCGCCCAGGGCCAGGCGCGCGGTCTTGATGTGGTCCCCGTCCATTTCCAGGGCTACGGCAACGGAGACCAGGGCGAAGGCGTAACTCAGGCGGTCGCGGAGTTTCAGGTAGGTGTAGTGCGTGGTGAAGGCGGCCGGCGGCAGTTCGATGGCGGTGACGATTTCGTCGTGCTCGAGCGTCGTGTCGTGTTCCGGATGCTCGCCGGGCAAGCGATGGAAGGCGTCGAACGGGATGATGCGATCGCCGTTTGGTCCGCTGACGTGGACGGTGGCCTCCAGGGCCGCGAGGGCGACGCACATGTCGGAGGGATGGGTGGCGATGCAGTGCTCGCTGGTGCCGAGGATCGCGTGGATGCGGTTGACGCCGGATTTGGCGGGGCAGCCGGAGCCGGGCTCGCGTTTGTTGCAGGGCGTGCCGGGGTCGTAGAAGTAGTAGCAGCGGGTGCGCTGCAGCAGGTTGCCGCCGGTCGAGGCCGCGTTGCGAAGTTGGGGGGAGGCCCCGGCGAGGATTGCGCTGGCGAGCAGAGGGTAGCGGCCGGTGATGCGGGCGTCGTAGGCGACAGAGGTGTTGGTCACCAGGGCGCCGATCTTGAGGCTTCCCGCCGGCGTGGGTTCGATGGTGTCGAGGCCGGGGAGGCGGGTGATGTCGATCAGGCGGGTTGGGCGCTCGACGTTGTATTTCATCAGGTCGACGAGGTTGGTGCCGCCGGCGATTATTCTGGCGGCGGGTTCCGTGGCGATTTCGCGGACGGCGCCGGCGAGGTCGGCGGGCCGGGCGAAGGAGAAGCGGTTCATCGGGCGGATGCCCCGAGTACGTGCTCGATCGCGGCGACGATGTTGGGGTAGGCGCCGCAGCGGCAGATGTTGCCGCTCATGTGCTCGCGGATCTCTTCGGGCGTGTGGGCGTGGCCTTCTGCCATCAGACCGACGGCGGAACAGAGCTGGCCGGGGGTGCAGTAGCCGCACTGGAATGCGTCGTGTTCGATGAAGGCGTCCTGGATCGGGAGCAGCGTGCCGTCGGCGGCGGCGAGGCCTTCGACGGTGGTGATCGTCGCGCCGTCCTTCATGACGGCTAGCGTCAAGCAGGCGTTCACGCGAACGCCGTCGAGCAGAACGGTGCAGGCGCCGCACTGGCCGTGGTCGCAGCCTTTCTTGGTGCCGGTCAGGTCGAGGTCGAGACGGAGCAGATCGAGCAGCGTGGTCCAAGGGGCGACCGAGAGCGTCTGTGGATTGCCGTTGATTGTCAGGGTGATCGGCAGCGTGGCTGCTTCAGTCAAGGCATGATCGGGCATGGGCACGTCCTTTTGGAAGGCAATGCCGGTTGCAACGGGGGTCGGGGGCGGTGGGTTCGCCGGGATACGAGATGGTTACCGGCGGCTACGGCGTGGCCAGATGCAGCACCGTTTGTCCGGTTTCCGCGACGATCATCTCGGCGACGAGGCGGCGGTGGCAGGTGTTGTGGTCGCGCTCGAAGCACAGCAGGCAGGCGGGGCGTTCACGGGCGAGGTGTTTGGCCTGCGCCAGCTCCGCCTGGGAGCGGTCGGAGGCCATGTGCTCGCGGAAGATCGGTTCCATGCGTTTGGGGTGGCCGGCGCGGACGGCGTCACGGCCGGGTTTGGGGGTGCCGAGGGCCTGGAGGTGGACATAGGCGATGCCGGCTTCGTCCAGGGCCGCGGCGAGCTGGCGTTTGGAGAACCCGGGCTTGCGCGACTGCGGCACGGCGCGGACGTCGATCAGCAGGGCGACGTCGGCTTCTTTCAGTGTCGTCACCACCTTGTCGATGGTGGTGCCTTCGTAGCCGATGGTTGCCAGGGTGGGCATGTTTCAGCCGTGAGCGATCCAGTCCTCGATCAGGCGGCGGGCTATGCTGTCGACGCGGGGGAGCGCGAAGCCGTGCTGGTCGCAGTTGCGCATTTCTTCACGGGTGAACCAGCGGGCGTCCTTCAGTTCCTCGGGGTCGATCGTGATCTCGTCCGACAATGCCTCGGCGTAGAAGCCCAGCATGATGTTGCCGGGGAACGGCCATGGCTGGCTGGAGTGGTAGTGGACGTCGCCTGTCTGGATGCCGGATTCCTCCAGGACCTCGCGGCGGACGGCTTCTTCCAGTGTTTCGCCGGGTTCGACGAAGCCGGCCAGTGTGGAATACATCGTCGCGCGCGGGAAGCGGGTGGAGTGACCGAGCAGGGCTCGGTCGCCGCGATGGACGAGCATGATGACGGCCGGGTCGGTGCGGGGGAAATGCTGTGTGTTGCACACGGTGCACTGCATCATGTGGCCGGAACTTTTGACTTCGCACGGGTTGCCGCAGACGCCGCAGAACTTGTGGCGCTGGCGCCAGTGCAGCAGGCCGCGGGCGTGAGCGAGGACGGATGCTTCGGGGCGGGGGACGCCCCAGCCGACGGAGCGCAGGTCGACGAAGGTGCCGACGGATTCGGGGAGGAGCGGTACGGGGTCGTCGGTGGCGGAGATGTCGATGGCGAAGACGGCGCGGTCGTCGAGGATGCCGAGGAAGGCCCAGGGGCCGTCCTGTTCCATCCGCAGGGTGTGGGCTGTGGCGGCGGAGATGTAGACGGCTTCGGGGTCGCCGTCTTCGGTGCCGCGGACGAGGTTTCTGGTTCGCCAGACCGGGACGAAGAGGGTTTCGGGGTCTTTGAGTTTTTCCGCGATCCAGGCTGGGTCCTCCCGCCGCGCGGCGATGCGGTCGAGGGGGGAGGAGGAATAGACGTTTGCGCGGCTGGCCAGGATCAGGGGCACGGGGGAGTTTCCAGGGTTCTGTTGGGCGGAAAGTGCCATGGCCGGGGGGGCGGGGCAATCTTTGCGGTGCTGGGTGTTGGCTAGCTCGTGATCTGTCCGGGTTTCGTAGCTCGTGAAGTGTCCGGACATGTGGACCTCAAGGAATGGAGGATTTCATGGACCGGGCGCGCATTCACCAGGGGATACGGCGGATGCGTTTCACCGACGTTCTCGGCCGCCCGGAGCGGTCGGAACTGAGCCAGATGGAGGCGGCGGAGTTGCTGGGGATCAGTGAGCGCACGTTTCACCGCTGCCGTGACCGGCACCGCGATGCCGGGCCGTCAGGTCTGGACAACCGCCTTCTGGCGCCGTCCCACCGAACCGACCGCAAAAGGCCCGTTGCAACCGCAATTACATCCCAAGGTTTAACCGGCCAACCGAAACGCCAGGCGCGGCAATCGGACCCACAGCAGCGAAGGGGCCTCCCCGGCATGTCACTTCTTACGCTCCATACGCTGGAGGCCTGGGTCCGCGAATACGGCTACGCGGCCATTTTCCTCTGCATCATGCTGGAAAGCATCGGTCTGCCGCTCCCCGGCGAAAGCCTGATGATCGCCGCCGCGCTCTATGCCGCGAACACCCACCACCTGAACATTTTCGCCCTCGTGGCGCTGTCGGCTGCCGGCGCCATCTGCGGCGACCAGATTGGCTACTTTATCGGACGCTCGGTCGGCTACCGTCTGCTGGCGCGATGGGGGCGAAAGGTTGGACTGACGGATGAGCGGCTGCAACTCGGGCGCTTCCTGTTCCATAAGTACGGCGGCGGTGTCGTGTTCTTCGGCCGCTTCGTCGCCTTCTTGCGAACCTTCGCAGCCTTGCTGGCCGGGGCCAACCGGATGCCCTGGCATGTCTTCCTGCTGTGGAATTCGCTCGGCGGCATCGGCTGGACCACCCTCTACGGCTTCGGCGCTTACACTTTGGGCGACGCAGCCAAACGGGTAAGCGGGCCATTGGGCATCGGCTTGGCGGTGATCGGCGGCATCGCCCTGCTGGCGGCCGTCACATTCATCAAACGGAATGAGAGCCGATTAATGGAGGACGCTCGGCGTCAAAAAATTACAGGGACGCCGTAGGCCTGCACGCTGCATGTCAACCAAAGTTGACACCCGACCCCGTTTGCGCGCAAGAGGGTTGTGAGCCGGACCCTGTCGCGTTAGGTTTCCGTCAACCATAAGGTACGCTCGGCATGCAGCTTGCTAAATACGTCAAATTCCGGGAAGAGCAGTTCGGTGGTGTTCTGTTCCAGACGCAAACGGAAAAAGTTTACACGCTGAACCCGACAGCGGCGGCGGTCATACGCGAAATCCGCGCCGGCGCCGATGCGGACCAGATCGCAGCACGCCTCAAGGGCAAATTCCATGATCCGGCGGGCACGATCGAGGGCGATATTCTGGCGTTGATCCAGGACCTCCAGCAGAAGGGCCTTATCGGGGACCCTCAAGGATGAGCGTTTCCGAAAGTCCGAACGCTGCAGGCGGAATGCCCGAAACAACGCCCGCAACCACGACCTCAGGCGAGCTTCGCGCACCCCTGTACGTCGCATGGCAGGTCACCAACGAATGTAATCTCGCCTGCCTCCACTGCATCGAAGAAAGCGGAACCCATGGTTCACCCGTACTTCTTCGACATGGTAGAATACGTGTGCGGCCAGGGTGCACAGCTCAAGATCGAGACCAACGGCCACTACCTGACGCCGGAGAATTGCGCGCGCCTCAAGGACCTTGGCGTGAAGGCGGTGCAGGTCAGCCTCGATGGCGCCTCCCCCGAGACCTTCAACCGCATGCGCGTGCGGGGTAATTTCAATCTCACCGTCGAGGGCATCCGCAACCTCCAGGAAGCTGCGGTCCCAATCGAAATCAACTACTCGCCCACCAGCTTCAACGCCCACGAGATCGGCATCGCGGTCGATCTCGCCGCCAGGCTTGGCGCCCACAGCTTCTATACCGGGCGCACAATGTATACCGGCAACGCCGTGAAGACCTGGGGGAAGCTCACGCCCTCCGACGCACAATACGAATGGGTATTCGCGACTTTGCACCAGAAAGCCGAGGAATACGACGGCCGCATGCGGGTCCACTTCCACGAGATGGGACTCCTCGATGAATTGCGCTACCGCCTGCATCATCCGGCGGCGCTCCTGATCGTACTGCCCAACGGTCTGGTCAAGCTGATCAACGCTTTGCCGTTCGTTTGCGGCGATCTGCGCAAGCAGTCATTGGGCGACATTTGGGGCAACTTTCAGCGCGCCTGGCAGGATCCGAGGGTCTCCGACTTCGTCGACGCTCTCGCCAGAGACCCAGGCACAACATCGATGTTGCACAAATGGGTCTATCTCTGACACCGCCGCATTCGCGGCGAGCAGCGGCCCCGGTATCAGTCCTGCAGCGGCTCTTCCGTGTCCTCAGTTTGGTTCGATACCGTTTCTTCCTCTACGCCGGCCTGTTGCCCTATCTGCTGGGCGCAGCCTGGGCCTTCAAACTCACCGGACATATCGACGCAGCGATATTCTGGAGCGGTCTCGGCGGCGTCGCGCTGGCCGTGGTCGGCGTCGAAGCCTTCAACGAATATTTCGACTCTCGAATGGGCACCGACCGCGTTTTCAACCCGCAGGACCTGCCGCCAATGTCCGACTGGGTCCTCTGGCTCGGTCTTGCCGCCTTCGCCGGTGCGCTCGCCGTCGGCGTTTATCTGACTGGGCGCGCGGGATGGCCGATCCTGGCCTTCGCTGGCCTCGGCGGTCTCGCCGCGGTCTTTTACGTGGCACCGCCCATCCGCTGGGCCTATCGCGGCATGGGCGAGGCGGTCATCGCGTTATCGTACGGTCCCTGGATGGTGCTGGGCAGCCTCTATCTGCACGCCCGCGTTTTCGCCTGGGACGCGCTGTGGGCGTCGCTCGTTCCCGGACTTCTGATCATGGCCCTGGCCGTGGTGAATGCCATTCCCGATTTCCACCAGGACCGCCTCGTCGGAAAGCGCAACCTGGTCGTCCGGTTCGGCCGCCAGCGAGCCGTTTGGCTCTATCTCGGGCTGGCCTCGGCGGCGCTCGTCGTAGCGCTGACCGGAGTCGCGGCGGGCGCGTTTCCGTGGGAATGTCTCGCAACGCTCCTCGCGCTGCCGTTGCTGATCTCGAGCGCACGGTACGCGGTCGGCACCTTCAACACGCCCCGACTTTTCGTCCCCGCAATCCGCAGCATCGTCAGTTGCTATCTCGTCGCGGTCGCCCTGTTCACCGCGGCGATCGCCATCAGCGCATGGTTCGGCCTCGGCACATGAACAGGATCGACACGCTGCGGGCCCCGCTGCTCGTCTCATGGCAACTTACGCGCGACTGCGATCTCGCCTGCCTGCACTGCTGCACCGACTCGGCGCCGCGAAAGACGCTGCCCGACGAGCTCGACGCTGCCGAGGCGATGAACCTCGCAGATGAGATCATTCGCAACGACGTCCCCTACGTCATGCTGTGTGGCGGCGAGCCGCTTGTCGTGCCGCACTTTTTCGCCGTAGCCGAACGGCTGGCTTGCGCCGATATCTTGCTCAAGATCGAGACGAACGGCCAGCTTCTCGATGAGGATGTTGTGGCCCGGCTGGCACGGTTGCCGATCCGCTCCATCCAGATCAGCCTCGACGGCGACACCCAGGACATCTATGGCCGCCAGCGCCCCGGTGCGTCTCTCGCGAAGACCCACGCAGCCTGTCGCGCCGTCCGGCAAGCGGGTCTGCCGCTCGAGGTCACGTTCGCACCGACCAGGCTGAACATACATCAGGCCGAGGCCGTCATTGTTCGGGCCCGTGAACTCGGTGCCTTCCGCTTCAACACCGGCAAGCTGATGCGCATCGGCCGCGCCGCGCGCCTTTGGGACAAAATTGCGCCAACGTCGGAAGAATACGACCAGTTCCGGGCGGTCCTCGAGCGTCACCGCGATATTGCTGCCGACACGATGCAGATCTGTGATGAACCCTTCACTGTCGGAGCAGGTTTACAACAAAGCTTGACAACCCCACCGGCGACATTACTGGTGTTACCCAATGGCTGGGTTAAGATAGTTGCGGCCCTCGGCTACGTTTGTGGCGATATTCGCCGAATGACGCTGACGGAGGCCTGGGAAAACTATCGCGCCGCATGGCAGAATGAAACGGTGCTTGCCTCGATAGAATCGAGCATATCCGAAGACATCGACCACGCGAACGCGAATATTTGGACGTCAATACCCAATGGAGGGGAACAACGATGGACAATGTAACCGCATCTTCAGAAATCAAGGCCGCAAGCCTTAACCAGGCACTGCGCCGCAAGTCCGATGAGCTTCCAGCCTGGGAAACCCCCAAGCTCGAAGACGTGTCGGAGCAGGTTATGGCGCAGCCCTACATCCGTTTCACCTAACGGATGAATGTCCGCGATGGACGGGCGGTCGCTTGATGAATACGGGTCGCCGCTCTTTCTCGCGTGGCAACTGACAAACGGCTGCGATGCCGGGTGCCTCGCCTGCTGCGAGGAATCAGGCCCTCGCGCCGCTTGGCGAGACGAATTAGGGCGCGACGCGGCTCTCGATCTGGTCGGTCAAATCATCGCCATGGACATTCCCTACGTGGC
>JBEKLE010000204.1:0-10899 GCA_050010355.1 Rhodopila sp.
CACGAATTAACCAGCGACACGAACGCAGACGCGGTGCCATCGAGTCTCGTTTCCGCGCTCAACGCAGGGAGGCGGCGTCGTGACGGAGCAACAAATGTGCCAAGTAATTCGACTCTGTCAAATTAGTCAGGAGTATGGCTTTCGCCATGCTGGCGCTTATCACCTGCGCCAACCATCCCCAAGGTGTCTTCAACTCAGCCTGAGCATCGATAATCAGGAGAACATGTACCATTCCGAATGGCGAACTGGGGGCTTGGTCCGTCTTTTGACGCGGTGGAATGCTCCAAATAGATGCGCCACCAGCCGGTTGCTAGCTTAGCATGATTCTGCGAGCATCCACGATCGAGGCTGCATAACCGGCATAAATCGCGTCCGACAAAGACCATCTTCCTATGCTTTCGCATTCCTGGAGATGATGTCTATGGTTTTGGAGTTCGCGGCGTGGAGCGGACCACCATCAGTATGCCCGATAAGTTCGCTGCCGAGTTGGCGGTCTTCATGGCCAGCAATCATTACGTCAAACGATTCGAGGCCGTCCGCGATCTCGCCCGGCGAGGTCTGAGGCACGTGCAACAGCGAGCGAGGAGGTCTCTTACGTCGCGTCGTTGGCGATTGGCGGGTGGCTGTCTGAAGGCAGAACGACCAGTTGACCATGTCGCACCCCGCGTTCGGCAATGACGTGGTCTGCGAAGTGGCGCACCGTGCCGAGTTTGCCTTTGAGGACGGTTACCTCCATGCAGCTCTCGTGGTTCAGGTGAACATGCAGGGTTGAAACCGACAGTTGATGATGGTCGTGAAAAGCATCCGTCAACCGTTTCGGTAGCTCACGCCGAGTATGGTCATAGACATAGACCAGCGCAGCGACACAGTCCTGGTCTGGCGCGGTCTCGACCGCTGCCTGCTGAAGACCAACCCGAGCGAGGTCGCGGATCGCCTCCGAACGGTTCTGGTAGCCACGAGCCGCGATCAGCAGGTCCAGTTCGGCCATAAGCTCATCGTCGATCGTTATCGTCACCCGTTGCATAGCTCAAACCTTGTTGCGGTCGGCAGCCGGTTTTGTATGATCTTTATGAAGGAACATCATACGCGCCGATTCCGAGGATTCTATGCCCCACGTATCACCTCTCGTCCGCCAGATGCGACTGCGCGACAACAGGCCAAGGCGTTGGGTCCGCCGGCTGTTCGCCTGCCTCCCGCTGTCGCTGGCCGCTCCCGCGATGCCGTCGGCGCAAACACCAGCCTCGCCTGAAGGGACGTCGGCGCAAGTTCCCTCCCCGGGATCGGCCGCGCCGGTCGTGACGCTGCCACCGACTGATATTGTACGCTCCCGCGTCGATCTGCTCGGTGATGCCTCGACCGCCAGCCAGGGCACCGTCACACAGGAGGAATTGAACCTGCGCCCGATCTTTCGCATCGGGCAACTGCTGGAGACGGTGCCAGGACTGGTGGTGACGGTTCATTCCGGAGAGGGCAAGGCAAACCAGTATTTGATTCGTGGCTTCAATCTCGACCACGGCACGGATTTCGCGACCTTCGTTGACGACATGCCGGTCAACGAACCGACCCACGCCCACGGTCAGGGCTACAGCGACATCCACTTCCTCATGCCGGAACTCGCCATGGGCCTCGACTACACCAAGGGGCCATTCTATGCGGATATCGGCGATTTCGGCGCCATGGGATCGGCCCATATCAAAGTGGCGGACGAGATCCCCACGCAAGTGTCGGTCAGTGTCGGAACGCTGCGCGACGACCGGGTGTTCTTCGGCGGCACCGAACATCTGGCGACTGGCGACCGGGTCCTCGGAGCGCTCGGCGTCGGGCACTACGACGGCCCGTGGTCGCATCCGGACGACTTTAACAGCTACAACGGCACCGTCAGGTACACCCACGGCGATCAGAGCGACGGCTTCGATCTCATGGCGATGGCCTATCATGGTGCCGGCAACCTGACCACGGACCAGCCCGTCAGCGCGTTTCAGCAAGGACTGATCAGCCGCTTTGGCACGCTCGATCCGTCGGACGGCAGCTATGCCGAGCGGTTCAGCCTGAACGGCCATTACTATGTCAGCGGCGACGACTGGACCGTCGTGACCAGCGACTACGTTATCCACTCGCAGCTTCGGATTCGTAACGACTTCACTCACTACCTGTTCGATCCCGTTCAGGGCGACCAGGAGCAGCAGGATGAGACCCGCTTCACAGCCGGCGGCCAGACGATCTATAAGCGGTCTGATACCTTGTTCGGCTTCCCGACCGAGACCGAATTCGGGCTGATGGGTCGGCACGACAACGAATATATCGATCGCCGTCACGACCAGGACGGGGTGGTGCTGCCGACCTGTGACACGCCCCCATTTGTCGGTGGCCTCTATGTCTGTGCCGCGGATCGCGTCTCGGTCGCCGATGTGGGCGTCTGGGCGAGCAACACGACGCATTGGCTCTCCTGGTTCCGTACGGTTCTGGGCCTGCGGGAAGAATATGCGTCCGGCACCGACCACAACCTGATCACCGGCCTCACCGGCAATACCAGCCAGACCATGCTCCAGCCAAAAGGCAGCCTTATTTTCGGTCCCTGGCAGAAAACGGAACTCTACATCAGCGCCGGCCAGGGCTTTCACAGCAATGACTTACGGGGCGTGATCGAAAATCTGCCGCTTGCGGGCGTCAATGCGACCGCGAGCACACCCTTGCTGACCAAGATCACCAGTGAGGAGATCGGCATTCGCAGCGACATCATCCCCCGCACCAACCTGACGGTGGCGGTGTTCCGCGAGCACTTCGATTCGTTCCTGACCTACGACCAGGACCTGGGCGACGACGATGCGGGGCCGCCGGCGGAATTGCTGGGGGCCGAACTATCGGCCCAGGTCAAGCCGTATGACTGGCTGGAGCTAAGCGCCGACTGGAATTTCACGCATAGCCGTTACACCATAAACAACCCAGCACAATATGGCTTCTCCGGGCTCTATATTCCCAACGCACCGAGCTACATCGGGTCGTTCGGGGTTCTGATCGACAATTTAGGCCCTTGGTTTGGCGGCGCGGAACTGCGGTGGCTTGGGCCCTACCCGCTGCTGGCTGACAACTCGCTTCGCTCGCCTGGGTACAAGGAGGTTAACCTTGTGGCCGGCTACAAGATCAACGAGCGCATCAAGATCCAACTCAGCATCTTCAACTTGTTCAATACGAGGGCGGATGCATCTCAATACGCCTATGAGTATCAGGTCAGCCCGACCGCGGCGCCTCAAACGGGGGCCACCTATCACCCGCTGGAGCCGCTGTCGGCACGCCTCACATTGACCGTTCTGTTTTGACCGCGTGGCCGCCGAGGGGGTGAGTTTTCCGGGCCAGCCGGATCGCGCCAAACCGGCTGTATCGCGGCGGCTCCCGGATACGTTTCGACGCGGCTTTGGGCTATCCATGGCGCTGCATGCCCTGGTGATGGCCGGCCTGTTGTTCGCGCACCAGTCCCTGGCGCCGGAACCCGAGGCGGTGCCGGTTGAATTGGTCATGCTGCCAGCCGAACCGGAAAGCACGTCGGCGGCACCGCAACGGGACGAAGCGGCCCCCGTGGACCAGCCGACGCCCGAGCACCAACCGGTGCCCGAGCCAGCGGCGCCGGAGCGGGTACCGATACCTGACGAAGCGGTGCCCGAACGCCAGCCGTTGCCTGAGACCTTGCCGGTGCTCGAGCACGCCGCTGAACCGGATCGAGTGACGCCACCACGCACCGTACCCGTGGTCCCGGAACCGGTGCCACCCAGCATACTTGTGCCCGAACCTCCGGCGGCGCAAGCGCCTCGTCCACCGCCCCACCGCGCGGCAGTGCCATCGCTTCCGGCCGCACCCCCGCGTCTGTCGCCAACGAAAGATCGGATCGCGCCGCTAGCGGAGGCGTCATCCGCTTCTCCGGCCTCGCCGCCCCAGGTGGTGCAGCAGGAGGAGCCTGCCCGCACGGATCCAAACTGGCTCGCCGGGGTCAGCGAATGGTTACGCGCTCACATTTCCTACCCCGAAATGGCTCGGCGGCTGGGACGACAGGGTACGGTGGTGGTACAAATCACCATCGGCCCAGACGGGCATGTGCTCGAAGTCATTCTAGTGCAAAGCAGCGGCTCGGCGCTACTCGATCAAGCTGCCGAGGCTTTGATGCGGACTGCCCACCTGCCGCCATTTCCGCCCGACATGAAGCTGCCACAACAGAACATCAAACTCCCCATCCGCTATCGGCTGGAGTGATGTCGGTCCAGTTCACCATAACCGGGGGTTCAATGGCCATGAACCGTAAAACGGCGCTGCGCCATGAAGGAAGTCGATCTCCAACCCCAGCTTCTCATGGAAGAATGCGGCGCTTGCGGTGAATCCCGTCAGTCTGAATGACTCGGGGTACTAGCTCTGATCTTCCGTCGCCGCCGGCCACTGTTTGAATTTCATTCCGGCGCTGCGCGCTGCGATCCTGCTTGTCCGCTCCATGCCCAAAAACCGCCCGGAGAGGCATGAATCATTGCGATATGCAGCAATCGCGCTCCAGTCCCGTATCATTTCTAGGCCATTATATACACCCCTCACCGCGCCCCTCAAAACCCGCAACCAGTTGGGCGAATTCGTGCAGCAAAGCCGAGCAGGGGAGCACGATGGCCTGCCGCCGTCGAAGGGAAAAGGGCGGGCGGCAATTGTCGGCTGCCTTCGGCAACGGCATATCGGATGTCATATCAGGCCGAGACGGCGCCTCAACAGCGAACCGACACGCGGTTGAGATATTTCCTCCGAGGTGGCATCTGCAACAGGCGAGAAGGGTAGGGAGCGGGACAATCACGGACGTGCCCGTTATTCCGCTAAAGACATATCGTACCTGGCGCTACCAGTCTGGGACAGGACTATCGGGTGCACATTGTCGTTTCACGCCGGGCCGAACAAGCCCTGTCCGATGAACTCACCTCTCCGTACCCCGCCCGGGCAGGCGAACAGGCCGCCGCCAGTATGCGTCACGAACTGATTCAACATATCGAACTTTGCCATTTTCTCGAACAATTTGACGAAACCAGTCCGCGGATCCGTCTGGTAGCAGATGAACAGCAGGCCGGCATCGTACTCCATTCCCTGACGCCAGGGCGGCCAGCGCTCCGCCGTGAAGTTTACGCCATCGTTGTAGGAATAGCCGCGGCGCAGGATCTCGGCGGCATTATTTTCTGCTGCGTTGCCGAGGCGCACATGCGCATTTTCCGGAATGATCGGGCTTTCGTCCTTGTCATTCCGATCCAGGCCGAGCGACTCGAATTCGTTCTGTAAACCGAGCGGAGCGCCTGAATACTTGTGACGACCCATGGTCTGTTCTTGAAACGGAACCTTGGTGCGATCCCAGTGCTCTAGTGCCATACGGATACGTCGCACAACGAGATAACTGCCGCCGCGCATCCAAGCCGGCCCGTCGTCGCCCACCCAGACGGCCTTGTCCACGTTCTCAGGCGTCTGCGTGCCGTCCTTGAAACCCATGAGGTTCCTGGGCGTCGCGCCGTCCGCCGGCCTTGACGAAAATCCGGTCTGTGCCCAGCGGAGATCGGCCGCGTCATAGGACAGGCGGGCCAATTGGCGAACGGCATGAAAGGCCACCTGTGGATCGTCGGCGCAAGCCTGTATCGACAGGTCGCCGCCGGTCTTTTCCGGCACCAACTGGTCGCCGTTGAAGCGGGGCAGATCGACCAGCTCGGCCGGCCGTGAGCCGGCGAGGCCGTAACGATCCTTGCCGTCCTTGGTAAACAAACCCGCGCCGAAGCCGAACGTCACCGTCAATCGGGCGGGCGGCAGACCGACGGCATCGGCGGTGTCGGGGCCGGGTGCATCGAGGTCGTTCCCCAGCGGTTCAGCGGTCTGCCCGACAGTCAGCCGGGCGGCGGTGGCGGTCCAGGCCCGCAACAAATCGATCACGTCGTCGCGCTTGTCCGTGGTCAGGTCGAACGCCGCGAAGTAGCAATGAGATTGCGGCGGCGTGACGATGCCGGCCTGGTGGGCGCCCCAGAAAGCCTCGGTCTTGGCTGACGATCTCGCAACAGCGCCATCAGGAGCCGCGCGAGCCGCGCCACCGGCGCCAGCAGCGGCGAACAGCCCGCCGGCCGCCGCAAGCAGGCCGCGCCGGGACGGACGGGGCAGGCTGTCGCGCGGGTTATTCATCGTGTTTCCATTACCGTGTTCATGTCATCCGCGACATAATAGAACGCCTTGCCGTCGGGCCGCATGGCGATCCCGAACAGGTCCCCGTTGCCGGGCGGCGACTGCGCCTGATTGGTATCGATCCACTGCGCATAGATCTGCTTGCCAGCGGCCGGATCGGTCTCAACCACCTGTCCGTTCCATGCATTGCACGACAGCAGATGGCCGTTCGGCATGATGATCAGCGCCAGCGGGTGCAGTAGCAGGCCGCCCTTGGTGATCTCCCGGCCCGTGCCCGCACTGGTGGTGCGCGTCGTCGCATCCGGGATCGCGATGATGCGGTTCTCCAGTGCGTCCGAGGCGTACAAGGTGTTGTCCGGAGCAATCGCCAGCCCGGTCGGCCCGATCAGGAACGCGCTCCGGTCCGCCCGGGCGCTGATCCCGTCAGCGACGACGGTCTTGCTGCGGATCTGGGGAGGCTTGCCGGGCGGAATCGCCAGTTCGATCCGCAGCACGGTCGCTTTGTGGAAGGTGACGGGATAGCCGGTTTGCGGATCGCGCACCTGCGGGCCGGGCAGGTCGAACCCGGCCATGCTGACGAACAGCGTGGCGCTCGTGCCGTTGTCGATTAGCGCCACGTTGCCCCAAGGTCCGTTGATGTCGGGTCCGACCCACGTATCCACCAGTTGCCCGTTGGAATCGAGCACCAGCAGGCAGCCATCGCCCCTGGTACGCGTGGTGCCGTCGTTGCTCGGGGTGCTGCCGACGATCACCCAGCCGCTTTTCAGCATCGTCATTGCGGTGGTCAGCCCGACGCCGCCGGGACATTGCGGCAGATGGCGGGGCAGCTTGGCGAACAGAGTGGTCTGCTTGGTGGTCGGGTTATAATCGACGATCGTGGTGCCGAGGCCCTGCAAGTTCGAAATGTCGTTGAAGTTGTCGACCAGCAGATCGTCCTTCTGCACCTTCCCGGCCGACATCGGCGCCACCACGATGGCATAGGGATTCTGGTCGCCATTGTCCGGCACGGTCGAGGTGAGGGTGGCGTGCTTCTTCACTGTCTCCAAGAAGCCGCGCGGCTCGTCTGCCCTTGCCGGCGGGGCGGGGGCGACCAGAGCGATGGACAGGAACGCGGCCAAGCCAGCCGCCATTCGATCGAAGTGCGTGTTCATGCTTGGCATCCAAGGTGACGCGAGGTTGACGTGACTAGATGCGAGTTAGTCGCATTAGCGAATGCGGGCTTTGCGGTCAAGACATCCGTTGCTTGCATTGCTTGCATGGTGGCGCCTCAGAACAGGATGTTCGTGCGCACACCCAGCACGAATTCGTCGCCGATGAGATGGCCCGGATTGTTGGGGTCCGCGAGTCCGGCCCCTGGCCTGAACACGTATTGCATGTCCGGCTGGATCTGCAGCCATGGCGTCGCCTGGTACTGGTAGGTGGCCTCGATGTAGGTTTCGCTGCCGCGCACCGGGACAAAGGTGTTGGTAAATGCGGCGGTCGCCTTGTCCAGCGCGGCGTCGGCGCCGCTGACCTTGGCGAACCCCATGCCAATTGCGAATGTGTCGGCGTCACGATGCAGGAACGGTTCATGCATGGTCAATCCCGCATTGGCACTGAACGTGATCAGGTTGCGATTCGCCTGCGGCGCGCCCATGACCCGGGCGAACACATTGATCGTGCGGTCGCCCTCGTGCGGATCGGCCCAGATCAACTGGTCAGCCACGGCGTAGACGCTGAAGTCGCCATGATGGTTCAGCGGAACGCCGCTGCTGGCAGGGTTGGCAAGGGACAGACCGGCGTTGTCGAATTGCTGGTCGGCGAAACTTTCGGTGTCATACCAGAAACCCAGCTTGTACAGCCGGGCTAGCGGTTCCGGTTGATCCGCGTTGATCATGGAGCCAAGGGCCGGGTAGCTGAACTGCATTTCCCCAATCACCAGGGCGCCGCCGTGGACCGGAAAGCTGGTGCCCGACCCATTGACCATCTGCGGATCGCCATTGCTGTTGGCCACCGGGCTCCCGTTGAAGACGCCAAGCAGGAACGTGAGCGGATCGATCGGCCGTGTTCTGACCCGCACGCCGAGGGCAGACAGTGGATAGGCCGGCCCTCCGCCGGGCAGGTCGGCCGACGGCAGCATCGGCCAGCCAAACATTGTGTTGATGAAATAGCTGGCGTTCTGGCTGACCATGAACTCCTGGTCCAGGCTCTGCTGGCCGACCTTGATGTCGAGCCGGTCTTCCTCCAGGAATTTCTGCTGGTACCAGAGTTCCCAAAGACGGGTCGCACGATCGGCCTCGATCCCGCTCGCCGTCTGCAAGGTCTGAAGGTTGTCCGAACTGAGGCTTCTGCCATGGATCTGCAAGCCGCTGACGTTGAATGTCCCGCCGTACCAGCCGAACGCCCGCCTTGTGTCGAGTTGCAGCAGGATCTGCGTCAGGCCATCATAGTCGGCACCTTTGTGGACGCCACCGGTGGCATTGCCCAGAACCTCGCTGGTTTCCTCGATCGCGAGGGACATGCCATATTTGCTCAATTCTGTGCGTAAGCCCCCCATGTCGCCTAGCAGCAAGCTGCTTCGGTAAAGTCGATCCACGAACGATTCCTGGGACGCGTTCTGGCCGGGTTGGAACGCTTCGTCGCTCGGGACACTTAGCGAGGGTGGTGCCGCGAACGTCGCATGGAGCCAAACACCACAGAATGTCCATGCCGCCATAGCAGCAACCAGCCGGATGCCAGCGATCGAGCGCGATTTCCCGCACCTGCTGGCACGTTCGTTGCCAGCTGCTTTAATGTCCCGTGGCATTCGCATCCGCTCCTTGTTGTGCGAAGCGGGTATGACCCAATTGCGAATGACTTGCAATCTCGCTGCAAATGCGAATAACTCGCGATACGGACAAGGGACGATCTTCTGAGCCGGCCCCCGACAATCCGAAAGGAGCATGAAGAGGATGAATGATGACCGCACGCCGCACTATCGAAGCGGTGCCCTCGGCCTTCTCCTGGCCGGACTCTGCCTTTGCGGGCCTGTGGCCGCCGATGAACCGGTCCAGATCAACGTGACACTCAAGAATCACCGGTTCGAACCAGCGGAGATTCACGTTAAAACCGGCAAGCCGACCGTTCTCGTTGTTACCAACGAGGACGCCACGGTAGAAGAATTCGATTCAACGGCGCTTAAGGTCGAAAAGGTGATTGTTGGCGGCCACTACGGCACGATCAGGCTTCGACCGCTTGGGCCAGGCCGCTATCTGTTTATGGGAGAGTATCACGCCGAAACCGCGCAGGGTGTGGTGATCGCAGAATAGGAGATGCGGAAATGCTCGCCATCCCGCTCATCGTGTTCCGCGAAGTCATCGGTGATCGCCACGCAGGCAGCCGGCGAGCTGAACTTCTTCTCCGCCCATCGTTACCTGCATGAGCCGGCGGCGTTCCGGCGTTATCTGGCACCAGTCCACAACACCAAGTGGGTGGTCTACGCGAAGCGGCCGTTCGCGGGCCCGGCACAGGTTCTCGACTACGTCGGGCGCTATACCCATCGCGTCGCCATCTCCAACAACCGCCTGGTGTCCATGAACAACGGCCAGGTCAGCTTCCGCTGGAAGGATTACCGAGATGACAACCGCCAGAAGACGATGACCCTCCCGGGTGAGGAGTCCATGTGTTGCTGGACGGTTTTCACCGCATCCGATACTACGGCTTCCTTAGCAACTGCCATCGCGCAGGGAAGCTGGCGATCTGCCGGAAACTACCCGGGATGGCACCGGCCGAATCGCCAACCGACCCGCCCACCGACTAGCGCGGCAGGTTCGAGGCATTGACCGGTCAGTCGTTGCGTGAGTGCCCGCACTGTCACACCGGCACAATGGTGGTGATCGACTGCATCGCGCGACCCACAGTTTGCCTTCCGATTCTGGATACATCATGACCCGGGATCAGTGCGCCAACCGTGTGAAACCAAACCACCTGCCAGATCGGGACGCCGACGCTCGGATCAGGCCAACCACAGGTCCGTCCAACGAGGCCCAGAAGGGCCAGATCCAGGCTGCGAGGATCTCTCGAACGCCCGACAGCCACCGTCCGCGCCTTCAACCCGCTGGCGGGAATGCTGCGATAGCGCATCGGAAGAGCCTCCGGCGGCAAACAACGCCCATAGCCCTGGCGGCTGGGGGGCGGCTTAGCCCAAGACGCTTTTTGCTCACCGTCGCGGACAAGCTACAGAGCCCCGGTGCAGAGGCCCGTGCGCCGCGCCGCCACGCAAAAAACGCTGTACCTTATGCGGTCACGGTGGCTGCCGCCTCAATCCAGGGAATAGGTCGAGCGACGGCTTGTCGTGCATGCGACGAGAAAGATACTGTTCTGGCGTCGCCGATCCCGCGCGAGCGGGTGAAAAGGGAACGCTGTGCGCTCCGGCTGGGTAACCGTCCCGGGGGCAAGTCGGCGACTGCCCCAGCAACTGTCAGCGGTTAGCCGCTGGTCTGCACATCACGCAAAAGGTGGGCCACTGAATCCGGACAAGATTTGGGAAGGCAAGGCCAGGAGCTTCGATCCGCAAGCCAGGAGACCTGCCGTCGTCGCGCGAACAAAGCTGCCGTGCGGGGTGCACCGGGAGCAGGAGACAACGATGCTTATGCTCATCATGCGAATTTTCGACGACCGCGCGGCAGATCTGCGCCGACCGCTTATCGGCATCTACGGCCTGCTTATCACGGCTAACCTCGCCGTCTGGATATGGGCGCTCTACACGTT
>JBEKLE010000205.1:0-10886 GCA_050010355.1 Rhodopila sp.
GATTCGACAAGCTGGTACGGTCCTGTGCCGATAGGCTCGGTCAGTTGCTGGGCAGGAACGTCGCGGCTCTCGGCCGGAATGATGACAATGGGCACGCTGAAAGATGACAGCGCCTCGATGAAGGTTGGCTGGACCTGCTTCATGTGGATCACGAAGGTGGCGGGATCCGGCGCATCCCAGCGATCGACGTTGGCCAACGTGCTGCGCTGGTTGCCGACGCGGGCGTAACGGTCGAACGAGGCGACAACATCGGCCGATGTCATCGGTTTTCCATTATGGAAATGAATGCCCTGCCGCAGCCTGAAAGTGTAGGTCAGATGGTCCGGCGCTTCGATCATCGCCTCGGCGAGTTCGAGGATCGGATGGTTGTTTTCGTCGCGGGTCATCAGCGATTCGTAGATGTTCATCGCGATGTTGCGGGTGGAGATCGTCGAAGACGTCATCTGGTCGAGGGTGTTGATGTTCGCTTCCTGGCCGAAGACGAAATTGCCCCCGACCCGGGGGCACTGGAACGGTTCCGCGTGGGCGGTCGAGGCCAAAATAGCGATCAAGCTGACCGGGGCGAACAACCCTCGTCGCATAACCTCAATCTCCTGACCGATGGAGCGACGTCCCGTCGCGGACCGGACCACATGCGCGATCACGGTGACCCCGCCTGCCGAACCCGTCAAGCTGATTATCTGCCGGAGAACGGAATCTGATGCCGGTTGACCTGCGGGCCGTAGGCAGAGCGCAGCCAGACAGCAGGGGAATGCTGTTCGTAGACCCCGTGGGCCATGTTCCCACGGGTGCGGGCCACCGGCGTGAAGAAATCGGCGAATCGCATTGCCCCCGCATCGGCGAACTGAATTTACCCGTGAAGAGCGTTGATCGACGTGCCCGCCGCAGCAACAAAACCGTCGCCGCGAAGCCAATTGGGGAGCCAAAACGAAGGGCTAAGAGCGCCACTGGAAAGCCGGCCTGGAATGCCATACCGGAATTTGCTCCCGCATAAGCCATTCCGCCAATGCCACCGAAGGTCAGAATTACAGCGATTGCTACGCCAGCCCCGCCTGCGATGATGCGCTGCCAAAAGTTAGCGCCTTTCATCCATTTAGCGGCGATCACTATAATCACGGGTGGGATATGGACAGGTTCGTTCAACTTGTCCTGGAACTCCGACCTTATCCAAATATACACTGTGCCACAGAGCAGACACGCGACCATGCCGCCGATGCCGACAGTAGCGGCGATCCGGAAAAGCACCGGTTCCGCCGTCGATTGACGTTTCGGTGGGGGATCACGATTGCCGGCTCTGGTTACGTTTTTTTGGCTCGCTGCGCGATTTTGTTTTGCAGGGTCCCGGCAATGCGAACCCAGCCAAATAGCAGGACACCAAACAAAAAAATGGGCGGAAATAATACTATAAACGTGGCTTGTGTAATATCAAGATCGGTCTCGAATCTCGCTGTTGGTTAATGAAAGCCTAAAAAACACGCTCAGGGAAAATTGTGACGTTCTTCGCCAGGCTCTTTTCCTGAATCACGTTTGACCCGGTGTAGATCGGGGCGCGTAGCGTCACGAGAGCCGCACCGCGGATCGCGGAACATGTCGTCGAAGAGGCTGTCGAGGTTTTCGGCCGCTTGGGTCATCGACGGTTCGCCCGTGGCATCTGGCTCTGCGCCTGTCGCGGCAGGAAAGCACGGTCGCGAGGCCCGGTAATGGGCGGGGTCAGGATGCTATCGCGAGGCCCAGCGTATTGGCGACGTCGTGCAGACGCTTGTCGGTGGTCCAGAACCTGGCGTCCTGGGTGAGTTGCGCCGCGGCGAGAAGATGCGCATCGATATAACCGATGCCACGGCCGAACAACCGATGGCGATCGATGAAGTGCCGTGTCTCCGCGTCGCTGGCGACGATCGCCTGGGGCAGGTTGAGCAGTGCGTCCAGCACCGAGCTGCGCTGACGCAGATGCCCCAGGGCGAGTTCGCCCACGACAAAGGGGTGTGCCAGGATCTGTCCCGCCTGCAGCATGGCGCCGAGCCGCTCGTTGCCTGACCGCAGGTGATCGACCCAGACCGACGTATCGACCAGGATCAACCTGCGGCTGACCTCCGGCGCGGCGGCATGACCAAGTCAGGCTCGCTACCGCCAAGACGCGCCAGCCGTCGAGCGCTTTCGCGTTCGATGAGGGCCTTGAGCGCCTCCCGGACCAGGCCGGACTTTTCCTTCAGGCCGGTCAAAGCCTGAGCCGCGTCCACTAATTCATCGTCGAGTGCCAGGGTCGTGCGCATGCCATACCTCCACTTGCAGCACGTAAATAGCATCGATTGATGTCGTTTACAATGCCTGGCCGCCAGGGATCGAGGATTTCGACCGGTCATGGGCGTCCTGCAAACAGGCGGCCGAAGCCTCGCAGGCCGCATGATGTTCCGTGACACGGGCGCCGCTACCCAGTTCAGTGCCCTCAGGCAAACGGGGCAGGTTTTGCCTCGCGCAGCGGGGTGTTGGTGTCGGCCAGTTCGCGGAGCAGGCGGGAAGGCGCCCAGCGCGCGCCGTACTGCTGGTGCCAGGAGGCAATCTGGGCGTAGACGTTTTTCACGCCGATCCCGTCGGCCCAGTACATCAGCCCACCGCGGTAACGCGGGAAGCCAAAACCATGCAGCCACATGACGTCCACGTCACTGGCTCGATAGGCCTTGCCCTCCTCGAGAATGCGGCAGGCCTCGTTGACCGAGGAGAACAACAGCCGCTGGAGGATTTCGATGTCCGAGAACACTTTTTGCGGGACGCCGAGTTCGGCGGCGACAGACTTGATGATCGCGGCGACTTCGGGATCGGGCTGCGGCGTGCGGTCGCCTTTTTCGTACCGGTACCAGCCGGCGTTGGTCTTCTGGCCGTAGCGCCCCATCTCGACCAGCTTGTCGGCGATCGGTAGCTTTCGATAGTTCGGGTCGGCCGCCGCTCGGCGTTTGCGGCCTTCGGCGCCGATATCGAGTCCCGCCAGATCGCCGACCGCAAACGGTCCCATGGGATAGCCGAAATCGATCATCACCTTGTCGACCTGCTCGGGCAGGCAGCCCTCCTCCAGCAGGATGACCATTTCGCTGTTGAACGGCGCACGCGACCGGTTGGCGACGAAGCCGTCGGTGTTGCCGGCCATGGCGGAGATCTTGCCGATGCGCCGGCCGAGCGCCATGGCGGTCATCAGCGTCTGAGGTGAGGCTTTCGACGGGCGCACGACCTCCAGCAGTTTCATGACGTTGGCGGGTGAAAAGAAATGGGTGCCCGCGACGTATTCCGGCCGCTTCGTTACTGCAGCGAGTTCGTCCATGTCGAGCGCCGAGGTATTTGAGAAAAGAAACGCGCCTTGCTTCATCACTTCGTCGAGTTTCGCGAAGATCGGCTTCTTGACGTCCATGCGCTCGAACACCGCTTCGATGACGACGTCGCAATCGCTGATCTCGTCGTAGCCGGCAACCGGATGGATGCGCGCAAGGCGGCGCTGCATCTCGTCCTCGGCGAGGCTGCCGCGCTTGACCGAGGTGGCGTAGTTGTTGCGGATACGCTCCATGCCACGATCCAGCGCCTCCTGCGTTGCGTCCATGATCCTCACTTCGTAGCCGAAATCGGCGAACGACATGGCGATGCCGCCGCCCATGGTGCCGGCGCCAATAACGGCCGGGGCGGCAAAGTCGCTCGGTGCAACGTTGGCGGGCAGATCGGGCAGTTTGGCGACCTCGCGTTCGGCGAAGAAGGCGTAGCGGAGGGCTTTCGCTTCGTCGGAAGTTTCGAGTTCAGCGAATAATTCGGCTTCGCGCCGAATGCCCTGGTCGAAGGGCAGCGTGCAGCTTGCCTCGACCGCGGCGATGCAATGATACGGTGCGATCTGATTGCGGGCCTTGCGGGCAATGGACTTGCGCATGGCGTCGAACACGTCCGGTTCGGCGGTGACGGTCTTGTCGCGGACACGTGGCAGCGGGCGGACATCGGCGATCTTGCGGGCGTAGGCGAGCGCGGCGGCTCGCAGGTCGACGCCTTCCGGCAGGACTTCGTCGATGATGCCGAGCTTTGCGGCTTCCGGCGCGGGGACGTGGCGACCGGAGGTGATCAGCTCCAGCGCGGTCTGCGCGCCGACGAGACGCGGCAGGCGCTGGGTTCCGCCGCCGCCGGGGAGAATGCCGATCAGCACCTCCGGCAGGCCCACTTTGGCGGCGGGGACGGCGATGCGGTAATGACAGGCCATGGCGTTTTCCAAGCCGCCGCCGAGGGCGAAACCGTGGATCGCGGCGACCACCGGCTTCGGGCTGGCCTCGAGTACGTCATACGTGCGTTCACCTATGGGCGCCCGCTTGCGACCGGTACCGAAGCCGCGAATGTCCGCACCGGCAATGAAGCTGCGGCCGTCGCCCATCAGGACGATTGCCTTGATGGCCGGGTCGGCGTTGGCGGCGTTGAGGGATTCGATGATGCCCTCGGACACGCCCGGGCCGAGCGCGTTGACTGGGGGGTAGTTGACGATGATGACGCAGATTTCGCCGTCTTTTTCCAGGCGAACGACTGGGGCGTCCGACATGGCGGGTTTCCTCTGTTGTTTGCAAAGGAGGATAGGCGGGGTCGCGGGCGGCGTCCATGTTGAGCGGCGTCAGCACTGGGATGGGTGGCCCGGCTTCGCGCACGGCCTCGGTCGGCGCCGGCAAATCCGGCGCGGCTTTGGGGTGCGGCGAAGGCGCACGCGTCGTTAAGCGTGCGCTATAGCTGAATGGCGCGGCCGGTGCCGGTGGCACGTGGCGAACGGCCCAAGGGCGCGGCGGCGGCATGACCCGTTGGCCGCGGAATCTCCGGAATGCCGCCGGCGATGCTCCACCGCAGGCCGGCGAAAATTTCGGGGGGACGGTCGAGATACCGACCTACATAGCCAGCCAGGTGGTGCCCCAGACGAAGCGGATGAAAACGACCATCGCGCGCTGAGATGTGGTGGATGAGGCGTTCATTGGGATCGGGGGACGGGCTCCAGCCGGATCGAAATGATCGCGCATCCGGGCGGCCAGGTGCTGTGCCTAACTGGAACGGCGCGAACCCGCATAGAAACCATTATTTCGTTGACGATGAACCGGTCGACGGTAGACCTGTGTCAATGACGGCTGGCTAAGAGGCCACGCTGGCTTTCCAGTGGCTGTACGTCGGGTCGAGTCGTGATCATAGATAGGCTCCCGCAAGGATCGGCGGGTACGACGGCGCCGCGCCCGGCGGCACACAGGCCGGAATGACCTCGACCAGGGCGTCGGGATTCGGATCGGCGAAATAGGCGACCGAATAGCGTTCTGTCGCCGGCTGGCAAACCCGGTGCGGGGTGGAAACATAAACATCGTTGGTCCAGCGCATCAGGCAGTCGCCGATGTTGCAGACGAAGGCGCCCGGAATATGCGAGGCATCGACCCAGGTGCCGTCGCGCCGCCGCACTTGCAGGTCGGCGACGCCATCGGTGGCAAGGATGGTCAGGTTGCCGTAGTCGGTGTGCGTTCCGGCACCGAGATCGGCGCCGTCACCGGGCGGATAGTGCAGCAGCCGCAGGGTGGTCATCGGCCGTTCAAGGCGCGGGGTGAAGAAGTCCTCGTCCAGCCCGAGGTCCAGGGCGAAACCACGGTGGATCTCGACGGTGAGTCGCGTGCAGGCCTCGTAGTAGGCAAGCGCCTGATCGCGCCAGCCCAGTAGGTCCGGCCAAAGGTTGATGCCACGGAACGGCTTGCCGGCCAGCAGTTCGGGATCGTCCGGGGCCAGTTCCAGGCCGATATTGAAAGCCTCCTTCCGGTCGGGCGGCGTCGCCGCGTCGAGCCGCTCCTGCCTCGGTTGTGGGCGGATCGGGCGTACGACACCCGATCCTTCTGCTCGGTTGGCACTGCGAAGAAAGCGCGCGCGGCGTCGAAGATGCCGGTGGCGACGGACGGGATGCCGTGGCCGGTGGCGTAGAAAAAAAGATGTCCCGGCAGGCCCTTCCCAGCACCGCCGCACAGGCCGCTCGGTAGGCCGGATCGTCCGACCTTTGCGGAGAGACGTCGATGACCCGGTCGATGACGGGGACAGCGTCAGGTGTGACGTCCATCAGGCCGGCCCAGCTTTCAACCAACTCCATGCGGGCGAAGGGCGGGAAGGCTTTCGGCAGCACCGAGCACGCTTCGGCGAGAATGCCTTGTTTGGGTTTCGGGTCGAGGACGCGGATAGCCTCGAACGGTGTGGGCTGGTCCAGGGACCAGTGTCGTGCGGTGCGGAGTTCCTCCCACGAGCGGATGCCGACGCGCAGGCGGATTTCATTACGGCTGTTGATCAGGCGGGGAAGGAAGTCATGCAGCAGGCGGAAATGGTCGGGGGTGATCTCCGCCGTATTGGCGTTGCGGCGTGCGATTGAATAGCCGCCGTCCATTCGCTTGCGGAAGGCGAAGACCATCCCGGCGGCCGTGATATCGGGTCCGTTCAGCTTCTTCGTGCGGAAGACCGAACCCAGCACTTTCAACTGCGGCAGATCGAGCCCGGCGTTACCGGCGAAAAGGCGCGACCAGACGCCGCCGGCCAGAATGACGGACTGGCAGGCGATGCGTCCGCGTTCAGTGACAACGCCGGTTAACCGGCCGGCGGTTTGCTCGATGCCGCGGACGGCCATGTTGGTGAAGATCTGCGCGCCCTGGTCGCGGGCTGCCTCGGCGATGGCGGGGGCCGCGAGGGCGGGCTCAGCCTTGCCATCGGTGGGGGTATGCATCCCGGCGATAAAGCAATGGGTGGCGCCGGGCATGACTTTGTCCAGGGCGGGGTCGCGCAGCAGACGGGCATCGACCTGGAACGGCCCGGCCTGACCGAACCAGGATTCCTGGGCGGCGATCTCGGTTTCGGTCTGGCAGAGATACATGATCCCGGCCTGGCGGAAACCGGTTTCGCGGTTCGTGCGGCGGTTCATGTCGCGCCAGAGCCTCAGGCTTTCCATCGCCAGCGGGATTTCCGACGGGTCGCGGCCCATGGTGCGGCACCAGCCCCAGTTGCGGGAGGATTGCTCGCCGCCGATCCGGCCTTTCTCGCACAGGGCGACGGCGATGCCTTTTTCGGCCAGAAACAGCGCGGTCGAAACGCCGATGATACCGCCGCCGATGATCACCACGTCGGTCCGTGCGGGCAGCGCCGGATCGGAGGCGACGGGATCAACGGGTGGAGACATGCAGGGTCCTGCTTTGTGGCTGCCTGGGATGATGTAACCTGGGGCGGAATACGCAAGACCCGCGCCGCTGACTTGTGTCCATTGCCGAGGAACCGAAAAAGGCTCACTTGCGGCAGGCGACAGATCAGACGCCTGGCGTAAATGTTGAATTAATGAAAATAGTCATTTGGCGACGAAAGAGAGTGTTAAAAAATGTTTGAAGTGTAACAAATTGATGCGAGTCCCAGCCTTTCGTTGCCAATGGCATCAGCGTTCGAGGTCCCGACCTGCGCGATGCAAAGCAAACGGAACGAGCCCCGATCGTGGGCCATATGCCGTTGTCGAGCTTGTGGCGAGCACGGTCGAACTTCGATGCGTGGCCGCGCCGTCGGCGTTTCTGGGCTCGTCGCATCGTTCTGTGTTGGCCGGCGGGTTGATCGGCCGAGGCTCCGAACTGCTCGTTGTGCGTGCGGTTCACCGAGTTGAACCTATCATCGTTTGCCTCCTTTCGCGGTTCAGGCTAGACTGCCGACATCGGAATTGTTGTTGCAGATGATCGAGTACCGGTGGTCGTGCTGACGATGGTGGGGAAGATGCGGCGGCCGGCAGATCCGGGTCGCCGCATGCGCCCGACGCAACTGTCGCGAGGGTCCGTGACTGGCAAATTTGGGGTTGGGATGGGATATCGTTCGCCGGGAAGGCATGAGGGTAAAGATCAACAGTCAGTTGCCGGTGGCAGCGTGGCGGCGTGCGGCCGGTCCGTGTTGGTTGTGGACGACGAATTCCTGATCGCCGAATTGCTGTCGAATCTGATGCAGGACATGGGGCTGAAGGTGTGCGGCATCGCGGCGACCGCAGACCAGGCCGTGGCGATGGCCAAGGCGCATTTGCCAGACCTCGTGCTGATGGAGGTTCGTCTCAAAGGGGCGTCGGATGGCATCGAGGCTGCGCAGGCCATCCGGGGCGTGACAGGGGCGCCGGTGATCTTCGTGACCGCGTCGGGCGAGCCTGCTACGGTCGCGCGCATTCAGCAGAGTCATCAGGCCGCGGTGGTTCATAAACCGATCCGGTTCGATCAGTTGAGACGCGCTGTGCTGGCGGCGATGGCTTGAGCGCAGGCTTTGGCCGCGACGCCGCGCGGCCGGGAGGGTGCCGGGCAAAGGGCGGGGCGAACTCCGCGGCGCAGCGGGTCCCCGGGGGAGACTCGATTAGCCCTTGCAAAAGACACCCGATCCCGGTAAGAACGTTTCATGAACAACGGACACCCTGCATGAGTGATGCGCCCACGGACAGACTGGCGGCCGCCAACCGGGTCTCAATCCGCGCCGTACTGGTCAGGCAGGGGGAGGACGCAAGCGCAGCGTTGGCCAAGGCCAGTATAATCGATGCGGTCGCCATTCCGGTGGTGGTTGGCGACGACGTGGACCTGCCCGGCGGGATCTTTGGCGATGGCAGGACGCCAAACCTGACCGCACTGCTGGAAACCGAACGGGAGGATGAGTTCGAGGATCAGGCGGGCACGGAGCCCGGTCCGGCGCGATCGACCGGTGAAGCGGATCCTCCGTCCGAACCGGTTACGACCATGTTGCCTGCTGCGTTCGGTATGCGGCCTCTCGCGCCGGTGCGCCGGTTCGGCGAGAATGTTGCGAAGGAGGCGCAGGCCGTGCTTCGGAAACTCAATCCAATATTGCCAGCCGAGGCGGCGGATCTGAAAGGCTAGCTACATATTACGATCTTCCTGGCAACACAACCGCGAGCGGTCAACCGTTTCGTCCAGACGGCATAAGCGCTGCAATGACCGGCGACCGCGCACCGCTAGGTACCAGCGTTCAGGTCCAGCTTCAGAGCGACCCAAGCAGGACCATCAACGTGCAGGTCAACGATACGGGTCCGTTTGCCAGGGATACCAATGGTCGGCCGCTCCACCCGCTCCGTCCGGATCCCAATATCATCATCGACTTGACGCCACATGCATTCGATTTGCTGACAAATGATCATAGATCTCGGCAAAGTGCCCGTCATAGTCACAGTCCCCGAGCACGATTGAGGAAATCGACGTGAGGAGATTTGCCTCCGTCGCACTGATGGCTTGTTTGCCAGTATCAATTCATGCGGTGCAAGCCCAGTGCCCGGATTGTATTGAATGGCTCTCTGTTTCCGCTTTGAACATCGAAGCCGACAGAGTGGTCGCCTTTGATCTCAAGGCATCAGACGGATTTATTCGGTCATTTCCAAACGTACCCAGAGGATGGTTCATCTCCATTACGAATGACGCCTCCCGGACCGCTGAAGTCAGGGCTAATGCCCAGGTGGGCGCAGCCTCGCTGGACGCTGGCTTTTTTGATAGATTCGCCGGCATCCAGAGGCAGAGTCCCGCGACGGCTGTTTCCCGCATATCGTTGGAGATTATCGTGACCAAGGACTTCGCAACGGAGCGGCGGATTGATGTTTTGCCCACCAATCTCGTGCTTTCAAAAAGTCGCAAGGAGTAATCTCCTGGCTGATTCGCGGGTAAACCGTCTTTCGACATTGACCGTCGACGATATATTCCATGCGGAAACTGCCGATGGCATTCCTCTGATCTGCCTGGTGGTATCGGTCAGTGAGGCTGACATCGAGGTTAGAACCGTGACGTCGCAGATATCGCTGGTTTTTGACCGCCAGACTGGCGTGACAAGCTGGGGCCAGGACGTGTGCCGGATTGACTCCGTCGAAGCCCTTCCTGGCGAAATCCACGACGTTCTCCTTGCCCTGGATGAGAAGTATCAACAAGATCAAAGATTCAAAAGATCGGCTTCAAACGACCTGAAGCAGATTTCAGACTGTCCGAGATTGAAGAGAGAGCGTTGTTGTTCACGAAGCCGTTTTATGAAAATAACCGATTCTAGCCAATTATCCGTCGGCGACCGGCAGTTGATCACACACTGGCCCCCGGCCCCGTGGCGGTGGATTACCGGCGGCGTTCCGGATGCCGGATCGTCGTTGGCTTTGATTGGAGGCGGCTTCGTCGAAGCTCAAGACGATACTGCTCAATGTATACCACATCCATCCCCACCTACACGCCACTAGAAGAAGTGGTGGGAACCGTGGCAATGAAAACCCGCGCCTTCCTGTTGTATGGCCTTCATGGCTGCTTTTAATTTGACAGAGTCGAATTACTTGGCACGTTTTTTGCCGCTTTATGAGGGCGCTTCCCTCCGCTGAGTGCGGAAGCGGGAGGCGATGGCGCCGCGCCTGCGTTCGTGGCGCTGGTTGATCCGCGCAACCAGCGCCGCCTTGCCTTCCGGCTTGCGCGGCAGGGTTTCTTGCAGCATCTCGACGATATCGCGCGGCGTCAGCAACGCCAGGCCCGGCTGATGAGCCACGCGCTGCTCGGCGATGAACAGCATCGCCAGCATCACCATCGTGACATGGTGGTGCCAAGCCCGACAGCCGAGTGCCTGATAGTCCGCGAGGCCGCACTCGCCCTTGGCATCCTCAAAGGTACGCTCGACCCAGTAACGCTGGCCCTGCATCTGGCCAAGAAGCAGGATGGGCGTATCTGCTGCTGCATTGGACAGGGTGTATTTGATCGTCTTCTCTGATTTGACTTCGCGCCGGACAATCAGATGCCAGCACCGAGGCGTCTCTTCTTCGCCATCCCACACCCAGACCCGCCGGTGTGCGAGATCGACCCGCAATTCCCCGCGCGTGCTGTCGCGCAGGACGCAGCGCGTCCAGTCGCCTG
>JBEKLE010000206.1:0-10844 GCA_050010355.1 Rhodopila sp.
TTTGCGGAACGCCGCATCGCGCCACCAATGCCGTTTCGAGATGATCTTCGCCAGCGCCGCGCACCCGCTGTCAGCCGGGAAGGCTGCGACCAGGCTGGCCGCCTCCTCGTCGCTCAGCAGCCGCGGTTCTTCTCTTGCCAGCAGCGGGTCCAGCCAGCGGCGGAAGCCCGGGATGGGCGACAGCGTCGCGAATGTCTTCAGGTTGCGGAACTCCGCCGACAGTTCCTCGACCACCTGCTTGATCAGGAAATTGCCGAAGCTGATCCCCGCCAGCCCGGACTGGCAGTTGCTGATCGAGTAGAAGATCGCGGTATCCGCCTGCATCGGGTCCTGCACCGGGGCCTTTTCATCCAGCAGGTCCTGCACGCTGCCGGCGAGACCCTTGACCAGCGCCACCTCCACGAAAATCAGCGGCTCGCCCGGCATGCGGGGATGGAAGAACGCGTAGCAGCGCCGGTCTGAATCCAACCGGTTCTTCAGGTCGCGCCAGGATCGGATGGCGTGCACGGCCTCATAGTCCACCAGCTTTTCCAGGAGCGCCGCGGAACTGTTCCAGTCGATCCGCCGCAGCTCCAGGAAGCCGATGTCGAACCACGCTCCGAGCAGCCCTCGCAGGTCGGCATCCAGCGCCGTCAGCAACTTGTCCGTCCCGCGCAGTTTCAGCAGCGAGCCCCGCAGATCGACCAGGAACTTCCGTCCGTCCGGGATCGACGTGAACTGCGTCAGCAGCTTCAGCCGAGGCGGCTCGAGCGCCAGCCGCAGCGCGGCCTTCGCGGTGGCGCGCTCAGCGATATCATTCGCCGCCTGCACTTTGGTGTAGGCGGAAGCGACGGCATCAGGGTCTGAGTCGAACCCGGCCAGCGTGCGCAGGAATATCGCGCGCCCGGCTTCGTCCTGTGACAGATAGGTTTGCGCCAGTTTGGCCGCCCGGTTGCGGGCGCTCACCTCGCCGCCACGCCCCGCCAGGCAGGCGCGCATCTGGGCCTCAAGCGTTTCGTCCACCTCGCCCGACACGCTGGAGGCCATGTCCCGCCAGACCTCGGTGATCCGCCTTATGGTGCGATCCAGCAAACCGGTCGAAACAGCTTCGCTCATGCGGGCCTCATGCGGACGATGACCCCCGGAGCTTAGCGGGTGTGGCGAAAAAGTGTCGCCTCAAGTTTCATTTGCCAGCGCACGAATAAGTGCTGGCAGCAGATCTTCGACCACGAGGCCGGGGCCCGCCAGCGCCGCCGCACGCCCATGCAGGTAGGCACCTGCCGCAGCGGCATCCCAGGCCGGCATGCCCTGAGCCAGAAGTCCTGCGATGATGCCGGACAGGACGTCGCCTGCACCCGCGGTCGCCAGCCACGGCGGGGCCGAGAAATTAACCGCGGCCTTCCCGTCCGGTCCGGCGATGATCGTGTCGGCGCCCTTCAGCAGCACGACCGCGCCGGTTTGCGCGGCGGCTGAGCGAGCCGCGGACAGCCGGTCATGGGCCGGTGCGCCGAACACGCGAGCGAACTCCCCGGCATGAGGGGTCAGCACCGCGGCGCCCCGCAGCGCGTCCGGATCGCCGCTGAACGCCGAGAACACATCGGCATCGGCGACCACCGCCCGGTTCGCCGCGATCAGCACCGGGAAAACCGCTCTTGCGTCCTCCGGACCGAGGCCCGGCCCGCACACCCAGACTTTCCGCCGGTCATCCTTCACGAGCGTTGCGATGTCGGCTTCGGTGACCAGAAGGCCCGGTTCGCCGGACCGGTAAATCTGTCCCGCGCCCCGAGCGGCAATTGTCACCATGCCGGCGCCCGCGCGACGCGCCGCTTCGGCTGCCAGGCGAGCAGCGCCGGTCATCGTCGCACCGCCCACGACCGTGACGTGGCCTCGCGTGTATTTATGGGATTCCGCCGTCAGCGAGGGTAGCCGCCACAGCGCCGGCAGGTTGGCGAACGTAGACGGCACGACGGCGTCCAGAACGGTGTCGGGGATGCCGATGCCGGCGAGTTCGATGCGCCCGCACAGGTCGCGGCCCGGCAGCAGAAGATGGCCGGGTTTCAGGCGGAAGAACGTGACGGTGAGTTCTGCGGCCGGGGCATACCCGAGCGGCAGACCGGTCGCCCCGTCCAGTCCCGACGGAACGTCGACGGCGACCACCCGGCGGGCGGCTTGCAGCGTCTCGGCGACGATGCCGTCCACAGGCCGGGTCAGACCGGCGCCAAACACAGCGTCGATCACGAAATCGGCCCGCCGGGCTTCGTCTGGCGTGAACGGGACGCTGGGGCCGAACCATAATCGGGCCGCGCCGGCGGCATCGGCCCCGGCACGCGGCGGGGCCAGAGCAGCGAGCCGCACGGGCCAGCCCTCCTGTGCGAGCAGCCGCGCGGCGATGTAGCCGTCGCCGCCGTTGTTCCCAGGTCCAGCCAGCACCAGCACGCGGCCGCGCCCGAGATGACGCTGAACGGCCCGGGCAACGGCGCGGCCGGCGGCCTCCATCAGGGCAGGGCCGGGTTGTCCATGCCGCACCGCGGCCGCGTCCGCCTCGCCCATTTGCGCCGGGGTCAGCATCGCGGCCCGGTCGCGGAGGCGCTGAGCCAGGTCGGGGTCGAAGATCGGGGCATGCGTTTGGCGGAGGGACATCCTTTGGATCCTTTGAGTGCGAGCGGCCACCGTTTCCTTTGAGTGCGAGCGGCCTCCGTCGGCGGCAATACCCCGTCATGACCGGGCTCGCCGCTGCTGGCCACGCCCCCGTGTCATGACCGGGCTCGTCGCTGCTGGCCACGCCCCCGTGTCATGACCGGGCTCGGCCCTGCTGGCCACGCCCCCGTGTCATGACCAGGCTCGGCCCGGTCACCCACGACTTGGCGGCCCACGCTAAGCAAAAAGTGGCAGACCAAACCGCCTCCGCATACGGGCTCGCCCAGCAATCTCACAGAATAGGCGCCTCCGCTGATCTCGTGTAGCCTGGCCCCGTGCCTCGCCCCGACAAACTCACCGCATATCTGCTTGACCTTCTCGCCCCGCTCGGACCCGTTTCATCGCGGCGGATGTTCGGCGGCGTCGGACTGTTCCAAAGCGGAATCATGTTCGGCCTGATCGCGCGCGACGAGCTTTTCTTCAAGGTCGGCGACGCCAATCGCCCGATGTATGAAGCGGCCGGCGAGGCGCCGTTCTCCTACGAAACAAAACAAGGATCGCACACTATCGGCTCGTACTGGCGCTGTCCGCCCGAACTGCTGGACGATGCCGAGACCTTTCAGGTGTGGGCACGCGAGGCGATCGAGGCGGCGGTTGCCGCGGCCCGCGGTAAACCGAAGGCGCGGCGCAAGCGGGGAGCGGCGGCTTAGACCGGTTCACGCGAATTTACCCTTGCGCGAACCACAGTAATCATTCCTACCCGCCGGCAACGGTGAGCCGATGGCCAATAAGCTTGGCATCGCGCGTCAGCAGGCGCATGCCCTCTTCCTGCGCCTGGACGGCCAACAATTCGTCAAACGGATCTTTGTGTGCGAGCGGCTGTTCAAGCTCGGCAGCGGCATGACGGGCCGTCAGTGGCAGCAACTCCCAATCGATCGCCGCGGCGAACGCGACCACGGGTACGGGGTAGACCGGACCCTTTCGCGTGCCGGAAATGTGGAAGCTGTGCCACTTCAGCCTGAGTTCCCACACCGCCACGGCCGACAGCACAAGCGGCGTGTCGGCTCGTGCCATCGGTCTGCGTTCGGCTTCTGTCAACGCATCGGCGTCCAGCGCCGCCCAAACCGCGATGTGGGTGTCGAGCAGCAGCCTCAAGGTTCGAGGCCCGAGCACCTGCCGACTAAAGGCGGGATCGTCAAAATTGGGTGGCAAACTTACCCTGAGGCCATCGAGTCCGAGTTCGCGGCGGATTATTGCCGCCTTCTCGAAATCCATGCCGGACGCCCTTTGCGCCGAGACCAACTCGATGAACGGACGGCCGTGCTTGGTCACGACAACGCGCTCACCGCGCGCCGCGGCGGCGGCGGCTTCTGCGAAGCGAGCTTTGGCCTCGCGTATCGAAAGTTCCATGGTGGATCTCCGGCGGCGCCGACCCGTATGGCCGACTGAGCGATAGTGCAACACGCCGCAGGTTTATGGTAACGCGGTGACCATGTGGCAAAACCGCTCAGATACTTCGGACCTGATACGAAGTATTGCCCCACCGGGGGCACACCCTCGGCCTCTACCGACCGCATCGAGGTGCTTGCGCAGTTCGGCGCCGCCTCGCTCCCGGACTTCCTACATCAACGACACAGCATCGATCGCAGCCTCGATCGCCTGGGACATGTCCTCGAACCGGTAAGGCTTGCGAAGGACCGGCAAGTTGTCCTCGGCGGCTTCCGCGGCCGTCGTGTTTCCGGCCATACCCGAGGTCAGCACGATCGCCAGGTGAGGCAGCCGGGCCCTGATCTGCTCTGCGAGCTGAAATCCGGACATTCCGTCGGGCATCAGCACGTCGCTGACGACCACATCGACCGCTGCCCCTTTCTCCAGCATGGCCAACGCCTGGGGACCGCTCTCCGCGGCCATGACGGTGCAGCCGAGATGTTCCAGCATCTCGACGAGCATCTCCCGCACATCACCATCATCCTCGACCACCAGAACCCGCCGAGCCCGCAACGTGTTCAGCGCCGCGTGGATAGCGGCCAGCGGCTCCCGGGGCGGCGTGTTGCCCTCGCTCCAGGGGAGAAAGAGACGGACCGATGTCCCGCCGCCGGGGGCGCTCTCGATTGTCACCTGGCCACCCGACTGGCGCATGAAGCCATAGACCTGACTGAGGCCGAGGCCTGTCCCCTGGCCCACATCCTTGGTGGTGAAGAACGGATCGAACACGCGATCGCGGATCTCCGTCGGTATGCCATGACCCGTATCGGTCACGGCGATCGACAGATAACGGCCGCCGGTTATCGGCCCGGCCCCGCGATCCGGCTGGTGCTCAAGTACCACCGGCTCGGTGGTGATCGTCAGGCGTCCACCACTCGGCATCGCGTCCGCGGCATTCCTCACCAGATTCAGGATCGCCGCCTGCAGCTCGGTCGGGTCAACCATACACTCCGCCAGCACATCGCTCAGCACGAGCGTGAGCCTGATCTGGTCGCCGACCGAACTGGATAGAAGCGGCTCGATATCATGCAGCAGCGCGGTGACGGAAACGAGGTGCGGATGAAGCGTTTGGACGCGGGAGAACGCCAGAAGTTGCCCGGTCAGGCGGGCACCTCGCCCAACAGCGCGCTGACTGGCTTCGACCCGACACCGCAGCCACGGGTCATCCGTGCGGGTATGGAACAGTTCCAGGTTGCCGCCGATCACCGCCAGCAGATTGTTGAAATCGTGGGCGATTCCAGCGGTGAGTTGGCCCACGGCCTCCATTTTCTGCGCCTGGCGCAGCATCGCTTCGACCCGTTCCCGTTCCGCCATGGCGCTGACCAGCATCGCGTTGGCCTCGGCCAACTCCCGTAGCCGCTGTTTAGACCACCGCAGATCGGTGACGATCGCGGAGACGGTCTTCTGGTCCTCATCCGGGAGTTCCATCATGGACAAATACACCGGAATCACCGAACCATCGGCTCCACGCAGCGCGAGCTCGCTCTTGCCGCCGCCCGCATCGCCTTCGGCCAGAAGTCGCTCGAACAGCACTCGATCATCTTCGGCCACGAACTGGGTGAATTTCTGGCCAACGACATTGAACAGGGCGAGGCCAAGCAACGATGCGATACATCGATTGGCATACAGGACGGTTCCGCCCGGCGTGAGCGTCAGCGCGCCTTCCTGCATGTGCTCGACGAAGGTCCGGTAGGGGCGGTCGGCATTGAGCAGTGTGTAAACTTGCGGACCGGACTCGCCGCCCAGGACGATGGCGTCGATTTCGCCCCGCCGGATCGCGGACAGGGTTTCCTCCGCTTCCGCCAGCCGGCCCCTCAAGTCGTCGACCTCGCTCTGCTGCCCATGCACGGCCGCGTGCGCGCCTGGCGATGACAGCGAGATGCTCATGACGCCACGGTGACTCCCACGGCAATACCAAGGGCGGCAAGAATCCGATTCCTGTCGGAAAGATCGCCGAAGACCCGCCGCAGCGGACCAGGCCGCACCCTGACCAGGGTCGGTATCGCAATGATCTGTTCCCGGGCCGCCGCTTCAGGAAACTCGTAGAGGTCCACCACCTCGAGCTCATGGCGGCCGATGAGATAGGTATCGCAGATGTCCCGCGTCGTCTCGATCGCGCGCGTCGACCGCTTCGCGCTGCCCGCGACGTACAGGCGCAACACGTAGTGATCGGTGCCGTCCGAGCGTTTCGAGTCCATGGCCATCACGATGTGCTCCGATCGTGAATGTCCAGTCCGACCAGGACGCGGTCCGTCTTCGACAGATCACCGATAATTCGCCTGAGCGGCTCCGGCAGGCGCCGCACAAGTGTCGGCAAGGCGATAATCTGGTCGACGCTTGCTCGTTCCGGGGACCGCACGAGGTCGATGATCTCGATGGAAAAGTGTCCCGCCAGGTGCATTTCGCAGATGCTCCTGAGATTTGCGATAGCGGCGAGGGATTTCGGCGTTTGCCCCGCCACATACAGCCGGAAATCATATTGCTCGTCCATAACTGCATTCTCATGCGTCTGCGATGGCGGGGTGTGGTTTCTGGCCGGTCCGCGGGCTCTCGTCCTTGCTATTCGCGTGGATGCCGCGGCTGGCACCCATGGCGGCCCGTTCTGCATCCACGGCCGTCTCGCGCAGTTCATCCTGGGCCGTGAGTTGCCCGGCTTCGGCGTCCTGCGCCGCCATCTCGGCCTGCAGCTCGGCGATCTTACGTTCGGTCACCGCGCGCCGGCTCTCGAGCTCCCGCCGCCGGCGCCCGACTTCCTCCCGCCCCTGCTGGGCCTCGATTCTTACCTGAGCCTCCATTGCCAGGCGCGCCGAACCGGTCAGCACACCGGATGCGCCGAGATAAGCCTCGACGAGCAGCACGCCTTCATTGGTCAGGAGATATTCACGAATCTGGTTCGAGTGACTCATGCCGCGCGACTTGAGCAAGTAAAGACCACGGTTGCGCTCGCCATTGCTTTCAATATCGACCAGCAAAATCCACGTATCCATCAGCGAGTACAGTCCGGCATCGCTCGGCACCGTCCGCTCGTTGGAACCTGTCAGGCTGGTGAAGAAAGTCGTGATGCCGCGCGTCTTCAGCATGTCCAGCATGCGGAGCAACAGGGCATGCACCTCGCTGTCCGGTCCCCGAAAGCTGGTGACGGGATCGACAACGACGGTCGTCGGCTCGAAGCGGTCCAGTTCGCGCTGCATATGCGCCAGATGCATCTCGAAGCCGAATGAGGTCGGACGCTTCGTCTCGAAGCGCAGCAGATCGGCGGCGGTATGCTGCCGCAGATGGATACCTGCCGATCGGACGTTGCGCACAACCTGGTCGGCGGACTCCTCAAAGCTGAAGAACATGCAACGCTCGCCGCGCGCGCAAGCCGCGGCGGCGAAGGACGCGCCGAGGATCGTCTTGCCCGACCCCGCGACGCCGGAGATCAGCACGCTCGACCCGCGATAGACGCCGCCAGGTCCCATCATGACGTCGAGTCCGGGGATGCCGGTCGATACCACTTCACGGGTGATCCGGTGCACAAGACCAGTGGAAGACAGCGGCACGACCGTGATGCCCTGTTGGTCCAGCAGAAATGGGTATTCGTTCGTGCCGTGCGCCGAACCGCGAAACTTCACGATGCGCAGCCGCCGCGTGGTGATCTGATCCTGCACACGGTTGTCCAGCAGGATCACGCAGTCCGAGACATATTCCTCGAGCCCATTCCGGGTCAGGGTGTCCTTTCCCCGTTCGGCGGTGATAATCGCGGTAAGGCCACGGTCCTTGAGCCAGCCGAACAGGCGGCGCAGTTCCGCGCGCAGGACCGCTTCATCACCGAGGCCCGAGAACAGTGCTTCGAGCGTGTCGAGAACGACGCGCTTGGCGCCAATCTGGTCAACCGCGTAGCCGAGACGGATGAACAGGCCCTCGAGATCGTATTCGCCGTTCTCCTCGATCTCGTTGCGGTCGATTCGGACATGATCGATCGCCAGTTTTTTCGCGGCGATCAGCTCTGGCACGTCGAAACCCAGCGAGGTGACGTTCTCCGCCAGATCCCGGCTGGTCTCTTCGAAACTGACGAAGACACCCGGTTCGTCGAACATCGTCGCACCGTTCACCAGGAAGGTCATGCCAAGAAGCGTCTTGCCGCAGCCGGCATAGCCGCAAATAAGGGTTGGCCGGCCGGTCGGGAGTCCACCGAGCAGGACCTCGTCGAGGCCGGGAATTCCGGTGGGTGTCTTGCTCAGTTGCGGCGCGAGTGACTCAACTGCCTGCGGTTGCATCCGGCGTTCCTTTTACATCCAGAACCGCGCCCATATGGAATTTAACCGGCTGCGCAAGGTTCGGAAAATACCTAGATGAAATCTGGGCCGCCTAAGGACTCGGGTGAACGGGTGATGCAACTGACCGATAGGGCAGTCAACGGAGGTCTGCTTATCGTGCTCGGCTACTGCAAAGCGGCCCGACCGGTCCCGGCAACATCAAGCCATCAGACGAATCGGCCGATATTTGGCTCGGTTGGCCAGAAGCGGACAGACCAGGGTCCAACAGGAAAAATGCCAGATAATATTTAGGATAATCGAGACTTATAGGAAAACCATCCGGTTAACGTTGCAACCTCCATGCTAAGAACCCCTCCCGACTCAAAGCGAGCCGCAGCACAGGTAGGCGGGGTCAGGGGCCGAGGTTGGCGACGATGGTCATCGCCGCTCCCCCGATGAGAGCGAAACCCAGTGGCTGGCTAAGCCCGCGACCCCACGCCGCATTCTTCTCGATCGCCATCATTGCGCCAAGCGCGAGCATCCAGCCGACATTGCCGGTGCCAACGATGAACATCAGCAACATGATCGCCCAGCAACAGCCGACGCAGAACACGCCGTGATGCAGGCCGAGCAGGAAGGCATCGCGTCGCGGCGTGACGCCGTGCCAGTGCTGGATGATGAAACTCAGGGGTGTGCGGCACTGGTCCAGGCAGTGGTATTTCAGCCGGCTGAACTGAAACAGCCCGGCAATCGCCAGCACGCCTGCGCCCAGCACCCAGGCGTTGAACATTAACCAAACCGATCGTTGCGCCATAGCGTGCAGCGCCGCATCCAGTAGATGCGCCGCCACGCCGAAACCCAGCCACACCAGCAAATAGCCAGCGATCAGCAGCGCAATCAGTTCAACGCGGTTGCCGCGCGCGGCCGCGAGACACTCGAACCGCTGCAGCAGTGGCAAGACGGTCGGCAGCATCATCGCTGCCGACATCAGCAGCCAGCCCCCGGCGTAGAGAAGTCCGGGCAACAGCACATCGCCGCCCGGCAGCACGTGGCAGACGGCAGCGGCGAAACCGAGATCGGTCCAGCGGCCATGGTCGAGGTAGCGGCCATACGGGCTCTGCTCCCATAGAAGCAGCGCGATCCAGGCTGTGCCGATCAGGCCCCCCATGATCGGCACAAGCCAGTTCCGCTCGCGCACAGCCCGCATGACCGCCGCCGGGTCGCGTGACGCTAGGCGTCGAACACGAACGTGCTCTGCAAGGCGTTGTGCCCAGTCAAGTCCAGATCATGGCCGAGTGCTGCGTGCTTCGAGCGATAGCGTGTCGCCTTGCCCACGAACACGGGAGCGCCGGGCACGGTGGAAAAGATCGTGTTGGCCAGCACCGTGGTCGAGCCATCCGGGCCTTTATAGGGTTCCAGCTCGGCATGGCTTACCTCGCCAACCTTGAGTGTGCCTTTGCCTCCCTGCACCTCGAAGGTGATCGTCGCGCGTTCGACGGATATGACCTCACCGACCAGCTTGGCGAAGTCCGCGATCGGCCCACCGAGCTTGCCGGTGTAGACGTCCAGCAGCGCCTTTTCCTGCGCGGCCGAGGCTCCATCATCGAGGTACATGGCAACGCGGAAATTGCCGGCGAGAACATTGCCCGGGATGTGCGACACCAACGCAAGTGTCCGCCCCGTCACATCGACACCCTCGATCGTGCCGGTATCGAAGTGGTAGGCGAGGACTGAGTCGCAGGTGCCGTTGTCGGGGTCCTCGCCGATCCAGCACGGGCATAGGACACGGCAATCGCAGACCTCAAGTAAACGCCCTTCCAAATGATAGGCCATTTCGCGTCCCCCTGTTGGTGTGTTACGTTTCCTTGCTGGCGTTGCACTGGTCAATCGACGATCGCCGGCCATACAACTATATACGACCACAGGCGACTGAGGAGACATACTTTCTGAACTGCGACCTGCAGGGCAGTTACAAACTCCCGTGACGTTGGGATCACGGAAAGCAGCAGCAATCGCGTCGGGGCCCCGCGCGAAGGCTCCCGCTTTTGCTCTCGGATTTTCCATAAGATATAACCATAATGAGAACGAATCAATCCCGCGTCCGCTCCTGCTGGGTCGTCAGGCGGAAGGTACTTCGGCAGTCTGCCTAAAGCGAGGACCCGACCACCTTGGAACCTGTCAGGGGCGTGGTGGCAGTGTGCTACCGGCGTCCACCGACCTCATCCAGATGCTTCAGCAGATCAGCCGGGTCCTCATACACCCGCGCCGCCCCCGCCCGCTCCAGTTCCTCCTGGCCGTAGCCGCCCGAAAGCACACCAACCCCAAGGCCCCGGCAGCGCCGCGCCGCCAGCATGTCCCAGATCGAATCACCGATGATCACGGCTGTTTCGATCGGAGCATCCAGCTTCGCCGCCGCAGCCAGGAACAGGTCCGGATCGGGTTTTGCGTATTTCACCATGTCGCGGGTCACCACCGCCGCCTTGTCAGGATCGACCCCCAGCGCGC
>JBEKLE010000207.1:0-10815 GCA_050010355.1 Rhodopila sp.
ATGGAGACTGCATCTGGAGACAATCGGACAGAAAATCAGCAAAACCGGGCCTTCGAGCGAAGCAAACTGCCCAGTGCGGGTGTTTTGGCATGGTCTCACGCAGATAGCCAATCTGCATAGAATTGAAGGAAATTCCGCTATTTGACTACATGCGGAGCAATTACAGCCACATGCTAAGGAGGCGCCATCGCAACCGCGCGGGTATTCCCGCAAATGCACGAGGCGCAAATGGCACCGATCCCCGATGATCCCGAGACACTTTTGCCGCGCGGCGAGTTGTCCGTTGCCCTGAAAGAGAAGGGCTTCAAGACGTCCGAAAAGACACTCGCGACGAAAGCGACGCGAGGCGGCGGGCCGCCCTATCGCAGCTATGGCCGGACGCCTCTTTACCGGTGGGGAGATGCCCTGGCATGGGCTCAATCGCGCTTGTCCGAGGTCCGGGGCAGCACGTCTGAGGCTGAAACCCAAGCGGTGGGCCGTTGGGGAACTCCTGGTAAGAATCCCGTCGCGGCCACTTCCAACTCTATCACAAAATTGGAACGCCGCATTGAGGGAGCGCCTAAGCAGCGACGCGGCAAATCTTTCGCGGCGGTCACCGCACCAGCGGAAGACTGCACCTAGCCCCTTCACCCGCGCGGGCAATGCGCGAGGGGAAGGGAAGGCTGCAAGTTTTAGCTGAGTCGTGTTTCGGCGACAGGACTCAATGTAGCCGGTGTGGACCTTTCATCGCAAGCAGTGACCGCGCGATTTCCTAGGAAATCGCCGCAATGCCTGACATCCTGACCCGAAAAGTAACGAGCGACCATCCCGTAAATGATGTTCGGCTTGCCGGATTGACCCAGGGGGCCGCAGATCAATCAGACGGGTTACTTTTCTCCCGCGAAGACTGGACGTTGTACCTCAGCCTTGCATCCTTGCCGCAGAAGGCGGGCGTTCCGGCTGACCAGTTGCCCCGGCTTGTGGCGAAGGAGCTCGTCGACAACGCGCTCGACGCCACCGACGCCGCCGGCAAGCCGGGTGCCGTGCAGATCAGCGTCGACTCCTCGGGCAACCTCATTGTCGCCGACAACGGAACAGGGATCCCGAGCGCCACACCGGAAACGATCGCTGGGCTGTTCTGCGTCGGTCGGCCTATGCTCAGCAGCAAGCTGCTGCGCCGGCCAACCCGGGGCGCCGTCGGCAACGGATTGCGAGTGTGCCTGGGATATCTGACGGCCACAGGCGGCAAGCTGATCATCGAGACCGGCAACATCAGGGTGACCCTGCGGCCCGATGTTGACGGCAGCAGCACGATCATCAGCAGCGAGAAAATTGATAAGCCTGACGGGCTGACTCTGACCGCCATTGCCGGAGACCAGCCGTTCACCGAATCGCATTTGTCGTGGGCGCTGGACTCGATCGCGCTGGCGCAACGGTCGGGTGAACCGTCCTTCGCCGGGCGCCCGTCACCGCATTGGCTAGACCTTGACCATTTCCGCGTTCTGCTGAAAAGCGCCGTGGGCAACGTGTCGGTTCGACATTTTCTCGGCCAGCTTGACGGTTGCACCGGAAGTCGGCCGCAGTCCCGCATCGCCGCCAAGTTTCTGCGTCGGGATGCGGTCTCTCTGGACGCTGAGGAAGCTGCTGAGTTGCTGACCGCAGCGCAAGCCGCGGTAAAGGCGCCAAAGGCGAAGGTGCTGCGCCCGCTGGGCAGCGGTGCTGTGGTTTCCGCCGCCTATGCCATCGCTGACGGCTCCTTCACGGAAGGTGCCCACGAACCGTGCGCAACGATCCCATTTATCGTGGAGTGCTGGGCGGATGCATTCTTTCCGCGTGAACAACAGGACCCAGTGACCGGCGCGCTTTACATGAACCGGACGCGGGCGATAGTCTCGTTCGCAGGCACCGTGTGGCATAGCCGGATTGATATAACGATTGGCAGCGCGTCGATACGTGCGCCAGTGCCGGCCGGGCCGCACTACAGCATCGAGATCGCCATTACATCGCCGATGTTCCGGCTGACCTCCGACGGCAAGCAGGCGGATTTGCTACCTTTCCGCGCGGCGCTGGTCGATACGATCTCCAAAGCCGCGAAGAAAGCCGGCGCCGACATCGCCGACCAGATGACGGCAGAGCAAAAACAAGGGGCGGCACATCAGCAGCAACAGTGGCGGGAGGAGGAACATGGGCGGCGGCTCGCTGGTCAAGAAGAGAGGCGGGTCCGCTTGGCGGGGATCGAGGCGGAGAAGGCGGCGAGGCGGGCGCTACCCTCGATCCGCGATGTCGTGCTGGAACTCCTGCCGGATGCCGTCACCATTGAATCCGAGAGCGGCCTGCCATTCAACACGCGGCGGCTAGTTTACCGCATCCGCGACCGTGTTCTGCGACGGACCGGGAAGGAGCTCACGCAGGGATACTTCGATTACCTACTGACCGAGATTGAGGGCGAGACCGGCGAGTTGTCGCCGCTCCTCTATCGCGAGGCGCGCGGTTCCTTTTGGATCCCGCATCAGCACGGCAGCGCAACCCCGCTCGGTACGCTGACCGTCAGAGACTTCCGACGCCCGCCCTGGACATTCCACAAAATGTTGCTGATCGAGAAGGACGATCTTCGTTTCATGCTCGAAAGGGCGGGATGAACGGCACGACTGCCTGATCGCGTCATCGAAAGGCTTCAGCACACGCGCGGCGCGCGACCTGATCGACACGATCGCCGACACGGGTGAGCCGGTAAAGGTTTTTTGCGTCCATGATGCCGACGCTGCCGGCACGCTGATCGCGCACACGCTGCTGCACGCCACGAAGGCAAGGGGCGCTCGCAAGATCGAGATCATCGACCTCGGCCTTCAACCGTGGGAAGGTTTGGCGCTCAAACTCGATGTCGAGCGGGTGTTGGGCGAGCATCGAAAAGACGGCACGCCCAAACACCGGCCTGTCGGTGACTATGTTCGCGAGCGGATCGACCAGATCGACGGCAAGACCTGGGAACAGTGGTTGCAGGAAAACCGCGTTGAGTTGAACGCCTTCACCAGTGCGGAACTGATCAGCTGGCTCGACGCCAAGATGGCTGAGCACGGCGACGGCAAGCTTATCCCGCCGGACAACATCCTGAAGGACGGAATAGCCGATCGGCTGAGCGAGCGGGCGCTCGAGCTCGTTGAGACAATGATCGCGACGCGGCTGTACCAGGATCGCGCGCGCATCGAAACCGAGATTAAAGCCATCAAGGCGCCGATCGAAGCGGAAATAGAGCGGGTGACGGCCGCAGCACAGGCAGAGATCGCTCGGCTGTCCGAACCGCATTTGGCAGAAAGTGAGCGACTGACCGAGCCGCTGAGGCAGAAGATCAAGGCGGCGGAAGCCGAGGCCAACGCGGTGGATCGCGTGGCAGAGGCCGACTTGCTGATACGAAAGATTGCGCCGCAGTCGGAAGCGTTGAGGGCGTCGATCCTCTCAACCTTCATCAGCAAACCGCTGCTGCCGTGGCGTAGGGCACTCGACCAAATCGCCGCATTCGTAGCGTTTGAAGACCAGGGCGATGCGGCGGCCGGTCCGTGAGAGGCGAAAGTATGACCGGCAAACCATGCTTCAAATCGTCTCTCCTCTGCCGTGAAAGAGGCGGTGCGGGCGCCGCACCCCGAGGCGTTCTCCCGATGACAGTCGAGCCTGGCCGCAAGAACAAGACCGCCGGGCTTGGCGCGCTCGTTGCCCCGGCACACTGCCTGGCGCCGCCGGCGCGGTCTGACTGGTTCACTGTCGAAATGGCGGGAGCCAGCATTGTTCTCGCGGTCTGCCGCGTGCAGGTTCCCAGCCTGAAGGTGCTCGACGTCTGGCGTGGTCTTCACGGCGATCTGCCGCGTGCGGCGCAGCGATGATCATCCCGACCGAGAACCTGCCTCTAACGATCGCTTGGTTCGAGACCGCCTCGCCGGATAGTCGGCCGGCATACGGCGACCCCGAGCGAACGACCTGGGGCGAATTCGCGTCGATTTTCGAGTGGCGCCGCGAAGGCGAAAAAGACGGCTGCGGATTCGTCGCCGCACGGTTCAAACCGGAACACGATGGCCGGCAGGTCCGGCAGCGGAAGGCCAACCTGCTGACGCGAACGGCGATCGCGCTGGACATCGAGACAGACAAGAAAACTGGTGAAGTCCCGCCGTCTCCGAAGGAGGCAATCGGCCGCGTGGAGGCGCTTGGCCTCGCTGCTCTGGTCTACACCAGCCACAACCATACCCCGGGCAACACCCGATATCGCATCGTCCAGCCGCTGTCGGCGGAGATCGCGCCCGAATTGCCCGCGCCGGAGATCATCGCCGAGGCCCTTGGTCTGCGCGGCGTGCTTGACGAGAGCAAGATCGGAGCGTCGTCGCTGTTTTATCTACCGTCGTGCCCGTATGACGCGCTCGCCCTCCATCAGACCGTTCGTCCCCGGCGCTGCGATCGATGCCGCATGGATGGTGGACCGCGCTGGGGCCCTGCTGGCGGCCCGGCGGGCCGAGGCGGGTCGTATCGCCGCTGAAGCGCAGGCCGAGGCCGCGGCGCGGCGCGAGACCAAGATCGCGGCTGGCTTCAACCCCGATGACAGCCTGATCGAAAAGCTACGGTCGCGGTTCGACCTGGACAGCATCTTGACCGGGCACGGCTACGACAAACTCGGCACGACATACAGACATCCGAACTCCGGGTCCGGCTGTTTCGGAGCAGACATCAAGACGCTCGGCGGCATCGAACGGGTGTTCAGCCACAACGCCACCGATCCACTCCACGCCAGCAACCTGCCCTCCTGGTGCGATGTCACGGCGATCGATGCCTTCGACGCCACCGTGATCCTCGACTTCGGGGGCGACCGGACCCGCGCGCTTCGCGAGTTGGCCGAGAGGTTCAACTTGACCAAAGCCGCCGAAAGGAAAGCACTGGCGGGATTCCTGTTCCGCATGATTCGATGGCAGGCAACGCAGGCTGAAATCGAAACGTCGGCCTACGCGGAAGGCGACCGGCTCGGCCTATTGCGGGATGAGGTCTGCGGCGTTGCGATCTGGGTGGCCAGCCAATTCGGCGCACGTCGGGCGGCAGCATAATGGTCGGTTTCCCCGATTTCACGCCAGCCAAGGCTAAGCAACCGGAAGGGCCGAAGATCGAATGGCCTGAGCCGCTGGACTTTCTCGCCGACGCCGAAGCGACCGGAGCACCAGAATTGAAACCCGACCATCTGCCTGAAGCCATCGTCCCGTTCGTGTTCGACACCGCGGCCCGCATGGGGGTTGACCCCGCCGCCATTGCCCTCGCCGCGCTGGTATCGCTCGCCAGCGTCATGGACGACGAATGGTGCATCCAGCCCAAACAGAACGACGACACCTGGACGGAGAACCCCCGTTTGTGGGGAGCGATCGTGGGAGATCCGTCGATCCTGAAAAGCCCCATTGTGAAGGCGACGACCGCGCCAATCGACAAGATGGAAGCCGAGGCGCGCGAACGCCACGAACACGACATGCGACAGCATCGGTGCCAGATGAAGGTATGGAAAAGCGAGGGGAGCGACCCGGCAAATGAACCGAAGGCACGCCCCTTGGACCGCTACCTCGTGGAAGGCACCACGACCGAGGCGATCAGTGAGGTGTTGCGCGACGACCCCAAGGCCACGCAGCGCGCGCCTGCGGGCAAGGTTCTGATCCGCCAGGATGAGATGTCCGAGTGGGTTGCCGGCTTTGACCGCTACCGCCCCGGGGGCGGGGGAGGTGCCGATCGAGGCGCTTACCTGCGGCTTTACAACGGTGGTCGGTACACCATCGACCGCGTAAACCGGGGCACGTTCGCGGTGCGGAACTGGAGCGCCTGCGTTCTCGGCGGCATCCAGCCCGGCCCGATTCGGCAGATCGCCAAGGACGCGGCGGATGACGGGCTGCTGCAACGGTTCTGCTACTGCGTGCCGGCCCGACAGGTACGAGGAGAGGACCGCCGTCCTGACGCTGCTGCGCTGGCCCGATATGGCGCTCTCTTCCCCGCGCTGGCCGCTCTGCACCCCGGCCGTGGTTTCAAGGGAGAGGGCCGCCGCGTCGTGCTCGATGCCGATGGTCACCAGCAACGGTTGCGCATACTCGATTTGGGCGAGGCCCTCGCCGCCATGCCGGACACGTCCGAACGCTTCAAGTCTGCCTTGGGCAAATGGCCAGGCCTCTGGGCACGTATTACGCTGGTGTTTCACTTGATCGACGTGGCGGACGCCAGGGCCAGGGGTGAGGTCGGAAATGTTGGCAATGTTGCCAGGGGGTCGGCAGCAACGGCAACACGCTACATGCGGGATATCCTCCTGCCGCACCAGATGCGGGCCGAGGCGGTCATGTTCTCGACCGTGCAGACCGGGCACGCTCGGTGGATCGCAGGGTTCATCCTGTCGCAGGGCTGCGAGCGCATTTCAACCAGGGATCTTGTGCAGGCGTACCGCCCGTTACGGGCGCCGGAGCGCCGTCGCGAACTGATTGAAATCATGGCCAGTTTGGAGGTTATGGGGTGGGTAATGGCCGAGCCGCCGCCAGACGGACGGCCGATCATCATCGCCTGGAAGATCAATCCCAAAGTGTCCGGCGTGTTTGCCGAGCGCGCCAAGCGGGAGAGGACCGACCGCGAGGCCACGAAACAGCGCATCCACGAGACGTTGGTGCGACATCGGGCACCGGGTGGAAGGTGATGTTGGCAATGTTGCTTGCGCGTGCACAAGGAGAGAAAGGCGATTCAGCCTCTCTCCTATATATTCGCTACATCCCCCTCTTCGCGCACGCGCGTAAGCAACATTGCCAACATCCACGAGCACGAGGCATTCGGAACAATGGGACTGAATTTTCCGAGCGCCCGCGCGCCCGCCCCTGACGGCACGCCATGAGCACCACAACCCGTGTCCGTGGCCTCGCCCCATGGGTCGAATTGAGCCTCCAGACCGCACCGGCAAAGGCCACCGACAAGCCATCGTTCGAGGGCGAGACCGTCCAGTGCGAGGCCATCCCGCCCAAGGTGTTGGCCGCCATCGTCAGAGAGGCGATCGAGACGCGGCTTGATCGGGGTGCGTACGCCTCCGTTCTCGCCAAGGAGGATGTGACGAGGGCGGTGCTGGCAGAGCGATTGCGTCCGCTTCTGGACGACGCGTGATGGCGGAACCACGGATGCACCTACCCGATCCGACTTTTCAGGAATATCCGAAATGGGTTGGCAACGTAGTGGTCGCAAGCGCGGCCGAGGAACAGGCGGTCAGGGCAGCGGAGGCCGCGGTTTGTGAAATCAGGCGAAGGGATGAACGCAAGGCGGGGCAGTTGCTGGCCGAGCGTGAGAAGGGGAAGGCGAAGGCGAGCGGAAGTAATCCGACCAGCGGCATAATCGCCGCGGTGAGGGCCGAGGCCGTGCCCGCCGCCGCGGAACCTGCCCGACCACCTTCATCCGCCGGAGGTCGCATGCGCCGGATGCGGGAGCGCCGGCGGAACGGTAAACGGTCGATCACACTGGACATGTCGCCCGTCCAGATCGAGTCGTTGGTGCATGGAGGTTTTCTCGGTGCCTCCATGCGGGATGACGCGGCCGAGATAGCCCTTGGCATCGGTCGCCTGTTGGATCGCGTGACGGCGTAACGCGAAAAGCCAGGACGGCTATGCGGGCCAAATCTGATGTCGCGACGATCAGCGACGCGGACCTGGCGCAGTAGCTGCTACCATCGAAGCGACCGGGGGTCCCAATCAACGTTCAGAGCATTTTTGCGGGCTTGCGCGTAAGACGCACCTCCGAAACCACGCCGGGAGGGCGGCGCGGGCAAATCCGATGGGGGGGGGTGACGGAGCGAAAAAGCGCCATGGGCCATTCAGCGGGCCTCTGAGGGCAGCGGAAACGGCATGTCACCACGGCAGAAACGTTGTAAGGGCGTCCCATGACCCAACAAGACCGCAACACCGCCAAGGCGTCCGCCGTACCCAGCGCCGGCAAGAAGACCCGCCGCCGGCCCAATCCGCGGCCCGCAGTGACACTCGAACCACTCGGAAGCGGGCGGCCTCAGAGCTACAAACCCGCGTTCGCTGAGATGGCCTATCGGATGGCGCTGCTGGGCCTGACCGACGGCGAACTGGCGCGGTTCTTCGACGTTGGCGAGCGTACAATCTACGACTGGGACAAGGCGCATCCGGAATTCGCTCAATCCCGTACGCGTGGCAAGCTGCCCGCCGACGCCGAAATCGCGGTCAAGTTGTATCACCGTGCCCGCGGCTACGAGCATGCCGAGGTGCATGTCGCCGTCATCAACGGCAAGGTCGTCATGACGCCGTTGGTCAAGTACTATCCACCCGATACCCAGGCCGCGATGTGGTGGCTGAAGAACCGCCAAGGCCGGTTGTGGCGAGACAGGTTCGAGATCGAAGCCAGCGGCACGGTGCAGCTTGGCCTGATCGCATTGCCGCTCAAATCAGCACCCGACTGACCCACCGGCTATTCCGCCTCCTGATCAACTGCGCATCGCCGCGCGATCTCGCTGTCCGACCACTGCGCCCATTTCGGATCGGCGAGCACGGTATCGATCACGCGCCGCTTCGCGCAGAAGGTGCAGGCCGTCGGTTTTGCCACTCAGCGGCCTTCTTGCCGGCCTTCGCTTGTTCGTAAGCCGCATCGAGCGTTATCGAACCGTCGATCACCAGCTGGGCGAGGTCGGCGGCGTGCTGCTTCACAAGCAATGCGAGACTTAGGCGTTGTGGCGAAACGCCCGCTGCCTTGGCCGCGTTGCCCTTACCTTCGTTCGGCCTGCCGCCAGTACTTTCTATGCTGGCTGTAGAAAGTCCCATCGCGGCCACCATGGCGACTTGGCTCTTGGTCATCTGCCGGCGCTTGGCATTGACGGACCAGATGAACGCCTCGGTATCAACATCTTCAAGCAATTCAAAGACCGGAGCAACACCGGCCATCTCGCAGGCTTTCAGCCGGTTCCTGCCGTCGATCAGCGTCCCATCGGGGCCGACCACGATGGGATTGATAAGCCCGTGCTCGTTGATGTCGTCGGCCAGCGCTTGAAGGTCGTCAGGCGCCAGCAGCGGGAACAAATCGGCGAGCGGGTGAACCTTGGTTGGCCGCCATTTCGGTGTGCCGAACGCGGGCTCCTCCGGGATCAGCAAATGCACGTTGTCATCGGCAACGGTCGCTCTCTTTGGCATGCGCTTTCCCTTCTCGGTCATGTGCAAATCGGCGATTGATTGCCGCCAGTCGCGCCAAATCTTGCCCGTTAGCGCCTTTCACTACTCCATCCGGATGGTCCTGCAACGAAGGCGCTGGCCGTTAACATTGAGGCAAATCATTGCTTGCCACCTTGCACACCGGTTCTGTCGTAAGCGGCAACGCGAGGTTTAGCGATGACCCGACCGTCTGTGCACGTTCCTGGACAGCCCGCGCCGGCATCCGGGACTTACGAACAGATAAACGTCTTTGGCTCGCCGACCGGGGTACGGGTCACCGTGGCGCAGGGTCAACCGCTGCCGATGGCGCCGGTCGGGTATAGTTGGGCAATTGCTGCCGTGGCGGAAGGCGACGCCAAAAACCCCATGCAAGCGCCGGCCCGGATTATTCGAAGTTGACAAACGTCTTTAGTTTTTCTGGCTTGAGCTCGATGGCGCGTGCTGTGACTCTGCGAAGCAGGCCCGCCCGCTCCAGCCGGGTGAAAGCGCGGGTCACGGTTTCCGCCGAGGTGCCAAGATAATCGGCGATGTCATAGCGATTCATGGGAACAGTAAGAACCCGTGTGCTCTGGTCAAAATAGGTTTCGTGAGCCGAACAGTCGATCAGGAATATACCCAGCCGGCGTGGGATGTCGAAGCGCCCCATGACGATGATTTGCCGTTGGGCGTGTCGCAGATCATGAATTGCTTTGATCAGAAAGCGATCCTGGATTTTTGGATTTTTCAGCAGAAAGCTTTCGAGCTTGGCGGCTTGAAACCGGTAGACCCTGGCAGGAGTGACCGTCTCGGCTGAATTGACGTATTTTGTCTCCTCGGTGAGGCCGAAAAGGTCGCCCGGCCAATGAAAGGCGACAACCTGACGCTCGCCATTACGCAGAGAATGGCAGATCCTAACTAATCCCGCCCTGAGGAGGTAGACGAAATTCGCATCGCCCCCTTGGGGGAAAATCAACGAACCGGCGGTCCTGAAGTCGATGATCTGAGCCAACCGCCCGAGTTCGGCCCTTTCGGATGCCGAAAGGGCGATATGCGGCGCCTCTTCGCCGGGCTGACGCGGCCGATCACGGACTGCGCGTATCCGAACGTCGGCATACCCGCGATGGCCCACCGGGGTCGAAAGCGGAACGGTCACGTCAGTTCCTCCCCGGCCCTGGTGCTCGACAGACGGTCATCCGCCCTTGTCCTGGGTCCCGAAATTTGTGGCCCTCCGGCTGACTTTTGTCAGCGCGGCCGACCGCTGTTGTGGGCCTAGACCCAACAGTCGTGTCACCAGGCGCCAAATCGCTCCCGGCCCGGTTTGGGGACTGATCTTGGCATGGAAAGGGCCAGACTTTTGACGAAAAGCGTGTTTTGTAAAAAGTTCTGGCTCGGCACCAACGGTATTCTGCGGGTTTGACCATCAAGCTCAGCCCGGTTCGACCGGCGAAATGTCAAATGTGACGCTTCAGAGGCATCTTCAGCCCTTGGAATCTGCCATTTCGAGGGGATTTCCTGATTTGGCGGCTGGTGACACGACTGTTGGGTCTAAGCAGCGATTCGTTGAACCAGACACAGATGGGTAATGCGTTCCTCGTGGAGCTTTCGGATAGCGTCGGCGACGGCGTTCTGCAGGGCCTCGACAGACCGGAAGGTCTGATGGGCAAGG